>DAIBJA010000019.1 GCA_027420455.1 Clostridia bacterium
TTTTCCAGGCCAGGCGTCCCTTGGGGGTTGCGCTCGACGCCGTCCTAGAGGAGGATGGAGGCGAGAAGGGTGCAGGGCCGCTCGAGATGGCGCGCTGCCGCGTATGCTCGACTGGCGTCCCTGGCTCCGAGCGCCGGGACAAGGATCCTGGTGCAGGTGCAAGAGCCCGTTCTGGCGTCGCTCCTGCAGCCCGCCGGAGCCACCGCGTGATCGTTGGCAATGGCGGTGCGCTATCGAGGCGGCGATCAGGAGAGACTACACATCCAGGACGCGGTTCGGCTGGTAGATGTGCTCCAGTCGGTACTTTCCCCGTCCTGAGGGGGTAGGAGCGATGGAGGTGCGCTGCTCGATCTGCGGACGCCCGGAAACGGTCGAGAAGTGGTCTGAGGCGCACGAGCGCTTGCGGCAAAGCGGCGGACCGTATGTGTGCGACGCCTGCCAGCGGCGCGTGCAGCGCGATGCGCTGCAGTCCAGCCGGACGCCGCGGCCGCTCTAGCGGGTAGCCGCGTAGACGATCAGGAGGACGCCGAGACCGATCAGGCCGAGCCTCGCCCAGGAGACGTCCTGCCCCTGGGCGAGGCCCCAGATGCCGATCGCCGAGACGACGACAAAGAGCAATGGCCCGAAGAGGCCCAGTGCAGCGTTGATCGAGACGGCGGTCGCCACCTTGCCGGATCGCAGCATCAGAGTCGCCGCCACCAGCTCGACCGTCGCCGACAGGTAGCGCAAGGCCACCATGCCCATGACTGCAGGTTCCCGCATCCGCCGCACCCCGCCTTCGTGACCACGCTATGGTCTCGAGGGCCCCGGCATGATCCACCCGGCACCATGGAGGGATCCCGATGCAGAAGACGCGCTTCATTGACATCCGCACCGCTGTGCCCGGCCCCAAGAGCCAGGAGATCCACCGGCGGATCCACGCGGCCACGCCGCGTGCCGTCTCAGTATCCCTGCCGGTCGTCGACCGCGCAGAGAACGCACTCATTCACGACATAGACGGCAACACGTTCATCGACCTGACGGGCGGCGTCGGGGTCCAGAACGTCGGACACCGCAACCCGCGCGTGGTCTCCGCCCTGCACGAGCAGGTGGAGCGCTTCCTGCACACCGACTTCACGAACATCCCGTACGACAGCTACGCACTGCTTGCGGAGCGCCTCGTCAAGACATTCCCGGGTGGCGGCGACGCGCGGTTGATCCTGTTCAACTCCGGCGCGGAGGCTGTGGAGAACGCCGTCAAGATCGCCCGCGTAGCCACGGGCCGCAAGGGCATCATCTCGTTCGAGGGCGCATTCCACGGCCGCACCCTGATGGCCATGACGCTCACCAGCAAAGTGCACCCCTACAAGGCGAAGATGGGACCGTACGCCCCCGAGGTGTATCGCGTGCCGTTCCCGTACTCCTACCGCTGCGACATGGCCCAGGACGCGAACCACGTCTGCGACGAGCGCTGCTACGCCCGCATCGAGCGTGCCCTGATCACGCAGGTCGCCCCTGAGGACGTGGCCGCGGTGATCGTCGAACCGGTCCAGGGCGAGGGCGGCTTCGTGGTGCCGCCGCCGACCTTCCTGCCGTGGTTGCGGCGCTTCACCGAGGAGCACGGCATCCTGCTCATCGTCGACGAGGTGCAGACGGGCTACGGCCGCACAGCGCGCTTCTGGGCGACCGACTACTCCGGCATCCGTCCCGACATCCTGACGATGGCGAAGTCGATCGCGAACGGCATCCCGCTTTCGGGCGTGATGGGACGCGCGGAGATCATGGACGCGCCCGGCCCCTCGCAGATCGGCGGCACCTATGTGGGCAACCCGCTCGGCACGGCGGCCGCAAACGCCGTTCTGGACGCCTTCGACCAGGACGACGTTCTCGGCCAGGCGCAGCGCCAGGCCGAACTGCTCGCTCGCCGTCTCAACGACATGAAGGCCAAGTGCCCCTACGTCGGCGAAGTGCGCGGCCTCGGTTCGATGATGGCCGTCGAGCTCGTCATGGACCGCGAGACGAAGGAGCCGAACCCCGCACTGACCCAGCGCGTCGTGCAGCGCGCGATGGAGCGCGGCGTCCTGATGCTCACGGCGGGCATCTACGGCAACGTATTCCGCTTCCTGCAGCCTCTCACGACGCCGCCCGAGGTTCTGGAAGAGGCGCTCGACGTCGTGGAGGAAGCGCTGCTCGAAGGTTGAACGACTCACCACTCGCCGCTCTGCTCGCTCTGGCGGCCGCCCTCCTCGAGGCTGGGGCTGAACCCTACCGCGTCGAGGAGGCCGTCGAGCGGGCGGGTCGCGGCTTCAACTGCGGCGACATCCAGGTGTTCGTGACACCGCCGGGCCTCTTCGTCAGCATCGAAGGCCCGGCGGGCCACGAGACAGGTGTGCGGCGCGTGCGCAACCGCGCCACAGATCTCGGGCGGCTCAGTTCGCTGAACAGCGTTGCCCGGGCGGCGGAGCGTGGTGACCTGAGTCCGCGCGAATGCCTGCAGGCCGTGACCGGCATGCGGGAACTCAAACCTCCTTATGGCCTCGGCACCGACCTTCTGGCCGGAGCCGTGGCCAGTTCCGCCTATGCGTGGTTCATCGGCGCCAGCCATCTCGAAGCGGGCTTGGCAGCCCTCGGCGGAGCATTCACGGTTGTGATGCGAAGGAGGCCGTCTGGCCAGTTTGCCGGGCGCTTCTTCATGCTGGCGGTCTCCGGTTTTGTCGTCGGGCTCATCGGCGTCGCCGGCTCTGTCCTGTGGCGCCAGAGCGCTGCCGACATCATCGCGGGCGGCGTCGTGGTGCTCGTGCCCGGACTGGCGCTCACAGGGGTGCTGCGCGATCTTCTGGCGGGTGACTTCCTATCCGCGGCCGCGGGCGGCCTTGAGGTGCTTACGGTGGCGGGCGCCCTCGCCGCAGGCGCCGCGCTCGCCGTCGCCACCGGCATCGCCCTGGGGTGGACCTGATGCTGGTCTCGTCGATCGCCGGCGCCATGAGCGCCTTCGCCTTTGCCGTCCTGATCCGGGTGCCGCGGCGCGACCTCCTCTTCGCCGCGCTGGCCGGGTTCCTCTCGGGCTTCGTCTATGGCGCCGCGGGTGCCCTCGGCGCGATCACACAGGTCCTTCTGGCGGCCGTGGCCGCCGGTGTCCTGAGCGAGATCCTGGCTCGCGTGCGCAGGGCTCCGGCCACCGTATATCTCATGCCCGGACTCATACCTCTGGTACCGGGGCTGCTCGCATACCACGCCATGTACGCGCTGCTCCGCGGTGACTACGTGAGCGGTGCGGCGCTCTCGGTAGAGACCATCTACTGGGCAGCTGCCATCGGTGTCGGGATCGCCCTCGTGCTCACGATCTCGCGCAATTTCGCTCTACCACCCGCTTCAGCAGGGAAGGCGACCGCCCGGCGCGAAAAGTAGGTCTCCACGTGGACGAGGAGGTAGGCCGTCCGGCCGCTTAGACTGCATACAACACCGCTTTGGAACCATCTCGGACCGATCGGTCTGGCCCTGGCCATGATTGTGGAAAGCCTGGGCATTCCCGTTCCTTCAGAGATCATCCTGCCCGTGTTCGGCCTCCTGGTCGCCAAGGGCGCATTCGGCTTCTGGCCGGGCGTTCTCCTGATGGCCGCGATGCAGACGGTGGGAAGCTGGATCGGCTATGCCATCGGCTACTACGGCGGGCGGCCCCTGGCACTGCGCTACGGGCGCTGGGTCCTGTTGGACGAACGCTCGCTCAGCCATGCCGAACGCTGGTTTGATCGCTACGGTCCCTGGACCGTCTTTTTCGGCCGCTTCCTGCCGCTCCTGCGGACGTTCATCTCCTGGCCCGCCGGTTTCGCACGCATGAACGGCGTGTCGTTCACCATCTTCACTTTTCTCGGCGCACTGCCCTGGACGGCCTTCCTGATCTGGCTCGGCGTCCGCTTCGCCGCCACACTGCCTCGGATCGAGCCGCTCCTGAGCCACTACAACCTGCTCTTGGCGCTCGTGGCTGTTGTGCTCGTCGCGCTCTTCTTCTGGTTCCGTTTGCGTCGCCGTTGATGCGACGCTTTGCTTTCTGCTATCGTTGCGATACCCGAGGCGAGGCCAGGCGTGACGCGTCTCGGCCATTGGAGGGGTGACACCCGTGAAGCTGCGGATCACCATCGACGGACCGGCAGGCGCCGGAAAGTCCACCGTCGCACGCGAACTGGCGCAGGCGCTTGGCTACGGCTATCTCGACACCGGCGCCATGTACCGGGCCCTCACGCTCGCGGCGCTGCGCAACGGAGTCGGGGGGGATAACGAGGCCGGTCTCAAGGATCTCCTTGAGACAATCGACCTGCGGCTGGAACACGGACATCTGCGCCTGGACGGTGCAGATGTCGCGGACGAGATCCGCCAGCCCGCCGTCGATCGCATGGTCTCGCTCGTGGCCGCGCATCCCTCAGTCCGCACCGCTCTCGTGGCGCGCCAGCGCCAGATGGCGAGTGCAGGCGGGGTCGTCATGGATGGCCGCGACGCCGGCAGCGTGGTCCTGCCCGAGGCGGAGTGCAAGTTTTTTCTGACGGCTTCTCTGGCGGCCCGGGCGGGCCGTCGCCACCGCGAAATGCTAGCCCAGGGCGTGCGCGTGGACATCGTGGACGTCGAGCGGGAGATGGCGAGCCGAGACGCCCAGGACGAGATGCGGGCCGTAGGTGCGCTCAAGGTCCCGGAAGGAGCCATCGTGGTGGATACGACAGGTCTCAGCGTGGCTGAAGTGGTCGAACGCCTCCTCAACTACTGCCGGGAGCGGGGTGCCTGATGCCAAAGACGCAGGACCCCATGCCGGCCTACCGGCCGGCGGTCTTCACCATGTTTCAGATGCTGGTGCGCCTGGGGCTGAAACTCTTTTGGCGCGTCCGCGTGGAGGGCCTTGAGAACATCCCGGCATCCGGCCCCGTGCTGCTCTGCATCAATCACATCGGCGCGGTGGATCCGCCTGCGGTCGGGTCCGTCGTAAGGCGGCACGTGCACTTCATGGCCAAACAGGAGCTCTTTTCGTACCTGGGCTGGCTGCTGCCTTCGATCGGCGCTTTCCCGGTCAACCGCGACGTGCGCGACGCAAGCGCCGTGCGCCAGGCACTGAGACTCCTGAGAGCCGGGAGAGTGGTCGGTCTCTTTCCGGAGGGACACCGGCAGCACGGCGGCCGCCTCGGACAGCCCCGTCCCGGGTCGGGATCCCTGATCGCGCACGCAGGCGGTGCGGTGGTGCCTGTCGCCGTGCGTGGGAGCTGGCGCCTCCTTGGTCGGGTGGAGATGCGGTTTGGCAAGCCCCTAGATCTGAGCGGCAGTGCGGATCCGGCGGGCGACGTGATGCGCGCGATCGCGCGCCTCTACTACCGCCCGGACCAGCTTCACGAGGGTCTGCCCTGGGCCGAGTCCGATTGACAGTCGTCTGACGGGGCGGGTATGCTGGATGAGCCAGCCCCCGGATGCACCGGGGATCGTTCGCCTAGGGGCGGGCGATTCGACGACAGGTGAAAAGCCGGTAGGACGGCGGGCCATCGGGCCCGTTCTCTGTCGTTCGGCGGGACGCGTGGGCATCGTTGCCGCGCGTTGAACAAAGGAGGTCATCGCGTGGAGGACCAGCTGCATCCGGATCACGACTTCCAGCCTGAGGAGCCGCAGCCGGCACAGGCCGAGACAAGCGAGCCCCAGGAGGCGACGGCGGAACCTGTCGCGGCGCAGACGCCGGAGCCGCAGCCGGAGCCGCAGCCGGAGCCGGCCGAGGCGCCCGTCGAGGCAGCATCCGACGAGACGGGCACCGAGGAGCGCGTCGATTACAGCGAAGGGGTCGCGCGGCCGCGCCCAGGGGACATCCTGCACGGCAAGATCGTACAGGTCGCCGATGACCACGTGCTGGTCGACGTCGGCTACAAGTCCGAGGGCGTCATCGCGCTGAGCGAGCTTACATACCGCAAGGTGCAGTCGGCGGGCGAAGCCGCCGAACTTGATCAGGAGATCGACGCCATGGTGCTCTCCGTCGAAGGCGAGGAAGGCAGCCTGCGGCTGTCGAAGCGCCGCGCGGACGAATCCAAGGTCTGGGAGGATCTCGTCGCAGCCTATGAGGCCGGTGTGGTGATCGAGGCTCCCGTGACCGAAGCGGTCAAGGGTGGGCTCGTGGCCGATATCGGTGCCAGAGGCTTCATTCCCGCATCGCAGGTCGAACGCGGCTATGCCCAGGAGCTCCAGCCCTACGTCGGCCAGACGCTGCGCGTCAAGATCATCGAGCTCGACCGTACGAAGCACCGCGTCATCCTCTCGCGCAAGGTCGTTCTCGAGGAGGAGCGTAAGCAGAACCGCGAGCACATCTGGGAGTCGATCGAGGAGGGGCAGGTGCTGCATGGCACCGTGAAGTCGCTCACGGACTTCGGCGCCTTCATCGACCTTGGCGGTGTGGATGGCCTGCTTCACGTGTCGGAGATGTCCTGGGGACGCATCCAGCACCCGTCGGAGGTGCTGCAAGAGGGCCAGGAGATCGAGGTCAAGGTTCTGCGGCTCGATCGCGAGCGCGGGCGCATTTCGCTCGGCTACAAGCAGGTGCTCGACAACCCGTGGGACAGTGTCGAGCAACGCTACCCGGTCGGCGCCATCGTACGCGGCAAGGTTGTGCGGTTGGCAACGTTCGGCGCCTTCGTCGAGCTTGAGCCCGGCGTCGATGGCCTTGTCCACATCAGCCAGCTCGCCGACCACCACGTGACGCGGCCAGGTGAGGTCGTGTCGGTGGGCGAGGATGTGGAAGTCAAGGTGCTGCGCGTCGACCCTGTCGAGCGCCGCGTCTCCCTCAGCCTGCGTGAAGCCGGCGGCTACCAGTCGCAGAAGCGCGATCCGTACGCTGAGAACGAGGCGCGCGACGACGGCGGCGCCACCATCGGCGACATCGTCGGCGAAGAGTTCAAGGGCTTCCTCGACTAGAACGGCTGCCTCAGGCGGCGGACTTCGGTCCGCCGCCTTTTCTGCGCGCGCTGCGCGCCGCGGGAAGGCAGGGCGATCTCCCCTTGCATGGGCTCCGGTCACCTCGGGGAGATTGACCTTCGGGTGATTTCCTTGCCGCTCGGATCATGGCTCCTTTGGGCAACGACGCTTCTCCTCATAGGGGGATTCGGCCGCGAGCCCTCGTTGGGCCGCCGCGTCCTGTCAGGCTTTCTCGGTGGTACGTTGCTGCTGCACCTCGCGGCAGACTTCTGGCCAATCCTGACTTGGGCTGCGTTCGGCGCGCTTGCCCTGACCTGCGGCATGGTGGCCTGGCAGAAGCTCTCGAGCCTCACCGTGGCCGCCACCGTCGCGACGGCCGCGGTCATGATCCTCTCCTGGCCGGCGGCCGTCGCGTCGGGCCTCGATCCCGTGGCCACGGCCGGAGTCGGCGTCGGCTTTCTGGCCGCAGCCACCTCTCCCGGCTTGGCGGCCCCTGCGGCGGCACTGCTCGGCGGACTGCTTGGTCACCTGACGCTTGGCCATTCCTTCGGCGGAGCGGCCACCTTCGCGCCAGATACCGAACAGCTCTTCCAGGTGGCGGGGACGGGCGTCGTCGCTGCGGCCGCCTTCTCCATCCTGATCGACAGGGCCTGGGCCTTGCGCGGGAGGTTTGCGCGATGAGCGGCCAGGGACCGCCGGTCGACTGGATATCGATCGGGCTCGGCATCGGCTTCGGCGTCGTCGTGCGGCTGATCCTGCTCAAGAAGGACTATCGCCATTACCCGGGCTATCCGGCCGGCTTCGTGGCACAGGTCACCATCGCGTTCTTCGCCGCGGTCATCGGTGCCGCGTTCTTTCCGGCTCTCGTCGCGAAGGAGTACCAGGCGGCCACCTTCCTGGTGCTCGCGGCGACGCAGTTCAGCGGTCTGCGCAAGGTAGAAGTGGACAAACTGAGCGCCATCGAACAGCTGACGCTCGTGCAGCGCGGACCGAGCTACATCCAGGGCATCGCCCAGGAGTTCGAGGAGCGCAATTACCTCGTGATGGGCGTGGCGGTGGTCACCGCGCTCGCCGCCAGCCTCTCCGAACTGGAGTTCGGCCACCTCTGGGCGTGGGTGGTCGGCGGCGCGGTCGGCCTTGTGGCCATGCTGATCGCCCATCTCGTCAAGAGCGGACCCGAACTCGGCGATGTCTGCGAGGTGGAGATCGCGCCACTGAGGTTCGAGCAGGGATCGCTGCTCTACGCCGGCCCCGTGATGCTGATGGAAGTGGGCCTGCCCAAAGCGCGGGAGCGGTACCTGAAGGACGGCGTCGGCATTCTGCTGACGCCCAGGACGCCGCGCGGGGCAGGTGCGATCTGGGACCTCGGACAGCGCCAGGCGATCGTCTACAACCTCTACGAGATCATCGGCAGCAAGACCGACATCGGCTACAGCGAGCGCATCCCCATCTGCCGCATGGATCTGCCGGAGGGAACAGGCAAGGCGGCCATCGCCCTACTGCCGCTCGCGAACGACCCCGACCGCATCCTCGAGGCTGTCAAGCGCACACCCGTGCTCGAGACCGCCAAGGCGCACTCTGTCTACTCGCCGGCATTGATCGCGTGGCAACGCAGCCACGAGGGGGGAGAGTAGCCAGCCATGTCCGGACTTCCCGCAAGCGCCAGCATCTATGCGATCGTCACCCTCAAGTCGCCGCAGGAGGTGCAGGGAGGGGTTTCGCCCGTGTTCTACGTCAAGACGCAGCAGGAGCAGGAGCACATCGCCATGTGGCTCTCCAGGATCACCGGCGCCGCCGTGCATGACCTGCACGACGGGACATGGCTACTGATTCCGGTCTAGGGGGATTCATGGCGACTGAGGGCGAATCCACACCAACATGATCAATGAACAGGAACTGCCGGTCGTCGCCATCGTCGGCCGGCCCAACGTGGGCAAGTCGTCCCTGATGAACCGCCTCGTCCAACGCCAGGTTGCGCTGGTCGAGCAGACCGCGGGTGTGACGCGCGATCGCATCTATGCGCCGTGTACCTGGCGGGCACGCAGCTTTCTTCTCGTGGATACCGGCGGTCTCTCGGACGAGGACCAGTTCTGGCAGGCGATCGCTGAACAGGTCCAGGAGGCGATCGCCGAGGCCGACCTCGTCCTCTTTGTCGTCGACGCCCGGCTGCCGCTCACCGCAGAGGACGAGGACGTGGCGCGGCGCATGCGCCGGCTGGGCAAGCCGGTTCTGCTCGTGGCCAACAAGGCGGAGAGCCGTAACATCGACACGAGCGACGTCTACCGGCTCGGCCTCGGCGAACCGTATTTCGTATCGGCCGCGCACGGCCACGGCACGGGCGATCTGCTCGACGCCATCATCGAACGCCTCGACATGCAGCCAGCAACGGATCTGGACGAGCAGGACGAGGCAACAGAGCATCCTCTGCGCATCGCCATCGTCGGGCGCCCGAACGCCGGCAAGTCCACCCTGGTCAACCGGGCGCTGGGGAGCCACCGGATGACCGTCTCGGACGTGCCGGGCACCACGACCGACGCGGTGGACGTCGAGGTGACGCTGGGCGGACGCCGGTACCTCCTCATCGACACGGCCGGACTCCGACGGCCCGCGCGCATCGATGCGCGACTCGAGGAGCTCGCGGGGCTGCATGCGCGCAAGGCCATCTCGCGTGCGGATGTCGCCGTCCTGCTGCTTGCGGCGGACGACGGTCTGACCGAGCAGGACAAACGCATCGTCAAACTGGCGGGAGACTCAGGCATCGGTCTCGTCATCGGCGTCAACAAGTGGGACGCACGCGCGCATGAGCCACGCGAGGCGGACTCGGTCCTGGCGGATCTGCGCAATGCGCTGCCGGCTGCGAGCTATGCCCCGGTCGTCTTTCTCTCGGGGCTGACCGGCCTCCATCTTGATAAGCTCTTCGCGGAGGTGGCCCGCGTGGGGGCGCAGATCGACCTGCGCATGCCGACGGCCCAGCTCAACCGCGAAATCGAGGAGGCTCTCTACCAGCAGCCGCCTCCTTCGGTGAAGGGCAAGCAGCTCAAGATCCTCTATGCCACGCAGGTGGGCCGGCGGCCGCCGCACGTCGTGCTCTTCGTCAACGATCCCTTGCTCTGCCACTTCTCCTACCAGCGCTACATCGAAAATCGGCTGCGGCAGGCGTTCGACCTGCACTTCGCGCCGCTGCGCATCACCTTGCGCAAGAGAGAGGGGCGTCGCCGGTGAACCTCCTCATCGCAGCCGTCTTCGGCTACCTCCTGGGCTCCATCCCGGCCGGCGTGCTCGCAGCGAGGCGGGCGGGCCGCGACATTCTGCACGAAGGCTCCGGCAATCCGGGTGCCACGAACGCCCTGCGTGTCATGGGACCCTACTGGGCCCTCCTGGTGCTGATCGGAGACACCGGCAAGGGCATTCTGGCTGCCTACATCGGCTGGAAGCTCGGCGGTCCCCTCGGCAGCGCGCTCGGCGGCGCCGCCGCCGCGGTCGGACATGCCTACTCGCTCTTTCTGCGCGGCCAGGGCGGCAAAGTGGTCGCGGTGTCGCTCGGCGTCCTGCTCTTCTGGGGCTGGCCACTGGTCGTCGGAGCTCTTGTCGTCTTCCTGATCGTGCTCGGCGTCACGCGGATCGTCTCGCTCTCTTCGATGCTTGCGGCCCTCGCCGCCGCGCTGATGGCCGCAGCCGGCGTGCCACCGCTGCCTGGCGTGCTTCACTACGCGGTCTTCTTCCTCGTACTGGTGCTCATCTGGCGTCACCGCCCGAACATCGAACGCCTCCTGCGCCATGAGGAGAAGCGCCTGGGTAGCCGCGGTTGAGCCGGATCGCCGTCCTCGGGGCCGGTGGCTTCGGCACGGCTCTCGCCATTCACTTGGCCCGCTGCAGCCATGAGGTGACGCTCTGCGCACGTCGACCCGCATTTGCCGATGAGCTCCGCACCCTGCGCGAGAACCGCCCGTACCTTCCTCAACCGAAGATCCCGCCTGCCGTGGCGATTACCGCCGATGCAGGGGAGGCACTCCGCGACGCGCAGGCGCTCATCCTCGCGGTACCCTCGCAGCATCTGCGCGCCGCAGCGCAGGACCTCGCTCGGCATGATCTGCCGCCGCTTGTCGTAGACACGGCCAAGGGACTCGAACTCGGCAGCCTCCTGCGCATGTCCGAACTTCTCGCCGAGGTTGGCATCGACGCCGTCGCCCTGAGCGGCCCGAGCCATGCCGAGGAGGTCGCCCTGGGCCAGCCGACGGCGGTTGTCGTCGGACATCCGGACCCGGACCGCCGCTCCTCCGCGCAGAGCCTTCTGCACGGCCCCGGACTGCGCGTCTACTCGACGCCTGACCGCACGGGCGTCGAGTTCGGCGGAGCGCTCAAAAACGTGCTTGCGCTGGCCTCGGGCGTCAGCGAGGGACTGGGACTCGGCGACAATCTCCGCGCAGCGCTGCTGACGCGCGGTCTGGCCGAGATCACGCGTCTCGGTGGCGCCTGCGGCGCGCAACCCGCCACATTCGCCGGCCTCGCGGGCCTAGGCGATCTGCTCGCGACCGTCATGAGCCAGCACAGCCGCAACCGCCGTGCCGGCATTGCCCTCGGGCAAGGCACCCCGCTCGAGGACGTGCTGAGGTCCTCGCCCATGGTGGTGGAAGGGGTGCCAGCCACGCGCGCCGCCCTCGATCTGGCAGAACGGCACGGGCAGGACCTGCCGATCGCCGCCGCGCTGGCGCGACTCCTCTTCGACGGCGCCGACCCAAGGCAGGAGATCGACCTCCTGCTCGCGCGGGCGTTCCGCGAGGAAGACCGCTGGTAGAAGAGTTGCGGGCCCTGGCGTGTGCACGCTGGGGCGCCTGGGGTCATAGTGCCCATCCCTCTACATATGATGAACCGTCCAATCCGGCTCCCCCGGACCGCGTTCTCGTGCGCGGCCGGCACCGGAGGGTACGGGAGGGGTAGGGGTGGAGCAGTTCGACATCTTGCAGGATGTCGCGCAGAGGACGGGGGGCGACATCTACATTGGTGTCGTCGGCCCCGTGCGGAGCGGCAAGTCCACGTTGATCCGCCGCATCATGGAACTCGCGGTGCTGCCGAACATCACCGACGAGAACGAGCAGGAGCGCGCTCGTGACGCCATGCCTCAGGGCGGCACCGGGCGCCAGGTCATGACGACCGAGCCGAAGTTCATCCCGGACGAGGGCGTCGAAATCGAGCTCCAGGAGGGCATGCACTGCCGGATCCGCCTCGTCGACTGCGTTGGTTACGCTGTCGACGGAGCGATCGGGTACACGGAGGACGAGGCTCCGCGGATGGTCGACACGCCTTGGTATGACCACCCGGTGCCTTTCGCCGAGGCTGCCCAGACGGGAACCCGCAAGGTGATCGCGGACCATTCCACGATCGGCATCGTCGTGGGCACGGACGGTTCCGTGACCGGGCTGCCGCGCGTGGCCTACGAGCCGGCCGAAGCACAGGTGGTCGCGGAGCTCACCGAACTCGGCAAGCCGTTCGTCGTGGTGCTGAACTCCGCGCACCCGTACGCCCAGGAGACACTCGGGCTGGCCCACGATCTCGAGGCCAAGTACGGCGTGCCTGTGCTGCCGCTCTCGGCGCAGGACCTTACGGGCGAGGACCTCCAGGTGCTGCTTGAGCAGATGCTCTACGAATTCCCTGTCCGCGACGTCGAGATAGCGCTTCCCGACTGGGTCCAGGAGCTCGCGAGCGGCTATCCGCTGCGGGACCGCTTCGAAAGCGCCGTGCGCGAGGCGAGGGCTGGAATCCACCGCGTGCGGGACGTCGACGCTGCCGTCGACCAGTTGGCTGCCTTCGACCTCGCGGACCGCGTCCAGCTGACGGAGCTCGACCTTGGCGACGGCGTGGCGCACATCGCACTCTCCGCGCGGCCCGGCCTCTTCTTCCAGACGCTCACGGATCTCTACGGCGAGCCGATCGCCGGCGAACCTGACCTGATGCGCGCCTGGCAGGGCATGGTCGTCGCCAAGCGGGGCTACGAACAGGTGGCCGATGCCCTCGCGCAGGTGCGTGAGAATGGGTATGGCCTCGTCTCTCCACGGCTCGACGAGATGGAGTTCGAGGAGCCCGAACTGATCAAGATGGGCAACCGCTTTGGCGTGCGGCTGCGTGCGGCGGCGCCGTCCATTCACATGATCCGTGCGGACGTCGAAACCGAAGTGACGCCGATCATCGGCACCGAGCGCCAGAGCGAGGAACTCGTGCAGTACCTCCTGACGAAATTCGAGGACGACCCGAAGAAGATCTGGGAGTCGGACATCTTCGGCAAGTCGCTCAACGAGCTGGTGCGCGAAGGCATCCAGAACAAGTTGGTGCGCATGCCGGACCAGGCCCAGCAGAAGCTGCGGGAGACGCTTGAGCGCATCGTCAACGAAGGCAGCGGGGGACTCATCTGCATCATCGTCTGACATGCAGGCAGCGGGCGCGCGCGACAAGGGCGTGCGCCCGCTTGCCATGCAGCGTTCGCGGGTCCGGGTCCAGACGGAATCGTAGCGCAGCATCATAGCCACACTCTCGCACTTGCGCCTTTGGCCGACGCACACTAACATGGAGTGGTGATCGGGCTGTGGCGCAGTTTGGTAGCGCGCTACCTTGGGGTGGTAGAGGTCGCGGGTTCGAGTCCCGCCAGTCCGACCAGTTTTGCGCGTTTTGATGGAGTCGCTCCGGCAAGGAGCGGCTCCTGGCGTTTTTTCGCGACTGACGCCGCTACGCGCAGGCCGCCTGCTCAAAAGATTCCGTTCCGGCTGCGCTCAGCCCGAGACCGAAGTCGAGCGCTGAGGCGCGGTGCGGATCGGTGTCATCGGGCCCGAGGGCCGTCGACCATGCGTAAACCTGGTGCACGTCATCCGGGCTATGGCGGCGCCGTCTGAGCGATTGCGAAGCGGACCGTCTCTCGTGCAGGGCGTGCCGGTCGCTTGCCGCGACCGCGTATGCGGCGTTCAGGTGGTGCCACGAGCGGACGGCGTACACGAACGCATGGCGGCTGCGTCCAGGGCGCTCGCCAAGTTCCGTGAAATCTGATGCAATGGACGCAGGCGGCGCCACCCTCAAACAAAACATCGCTTGGTCGCCGCCAATTAACGGCCAATCGCTGTAGTGGCGTGGGCCATGTGGGCAGGCGCCTTGGGGCCCTTGGGCCCTGCCTGTGGCGCAGCGCGAGTTCCTAAGGTACATGGAGAGGTGGTGGCGCGGTGTACTTGAGTGTACCCCGGGAAATTAGACCCGGCGAGCGGCGTGTTGCACTCACGCCCGACATGGTCGCGCAATTGGTGAAGAAGGGTCACAAGGTCGGGGTCGAAAAGAATGCGGGCCTAGCGGCCCAATTGCCGGACGCGCTTTACAGCGCGGCAGGCGCCGAGATCCTACCTGATGGCCAGACTGCCTATAGGCAGGCCGACATCATCCTTAAGGTGCGAGCTCCCGAGGCATCTGAACTTTCATTCCTGAAGCCTGATAGCGTCGTTGTCGGGACCCTCGGCCCCTTGAGCGATCCGGAAGTCGGTCGGCAGCTCGCCGACGCCAAGGTGACTTCCTTCAGTCTGGATCTGATGCCGCGCATCACGCGCGCGCAGAGCATGGACGTTCTCTCGTCGATGAGCACCGTATCCGGCTATCGCGCGGTCCTCGCCGCAAACCTTCGCGTGGAGCGCTTCTTCCCGATGCTGATGACCGCAGCCGGCACGATCGCGCCGGCCAAGGTCCTCATCCTCGGCGCTGGCGTGGCTGGCCTGCAGGCCATCGCCACCGCGAAGCGGCTGGGCGCCGTAGTCCAGGCGTTCGACGTCCGGCCGGCATCCCGCGAGCAGGTCGAGAGTCTTGGTGCCAGTTTCCTCAGTCTCCCCGTCGAGAACGCCGAGGCGCAGGGCGGCTACGCTCGCGCGATGGGCGAAGACGAGGAGAAGCGTGAGCGCGATCTCCTGGCGGAACCGGTCCAGAAGGCCGACGTCGTCATCGCGACGGCCATGGTCCCTGGTCGCAAGGCGCCACAGCTGATCGACGAGGCGATGGTGCGCTCGATGCACACCGGCGCAGTCATCGTCGACCTCGCTGCCGAGACGGGCGGCAACTGCGCCCTGACCGTGCCCGGCGAGGTCGAGGTGACGGACGGCGGCGTGATCATCGACGGCACCTTGAACCTGCCTTCGATGATGCCTTCGCCTGCCAGCCAGCTCTACGCCCGCAACGTGGTCACCTTCCTCAACCACCTCTTCGAGACCTGGGCAAAGGATGCGGCCAGCGCGGCGGCCCTCGGCCCGGTGCCGGAGGACGACGAGATCCTGTTCGCCACACGCCTCACGGCAAAGGGCGAAGTGACGCACGCGCCTACGCGCGAGAAGCTCTCGGTCTCCAAGTAGCACCCCAGGCGCCCCGCAAGGGGCGCCTGGGCCGAATCTTTTGCAAGAGAGGTGCTTACCGCCGTGCATGCGAGCCTGCTGCAGGAGATCTTCTCCTTCGTGCTCGCCGTCTTCACCGGCTGGTCGCTGATCACGAAGGTACCCCCGGTGTTGCACACGCCGCTGATGTCGGCCACGAACGCGATCCACGGAGTCCTGGTCGTCGGAGCCCTGATCGTCGTCTTCACCGCCGCCGGCCCGTCGCAGATCGTGGTGGCGGCCCTGGCGCTCTTCCTCGCAACCTTGAACGTTGTAGGTGGCTTCGTCGTCACGGACCGCATGCTTGAGATGTTCCGCAAGAGTCCGAACGAGAAGGGGCAGGCCGCCAAGTGAGCAGCATTCGCGAAGCGGCGTACATGGTCGCCGCAATCCTGTTTATCGTCGGTGTCATGCGTCTGCGGAACCCGGCTACGGCTCGCGGCGGCAACATTCTGGCCGCCATCGGCATGTTGATCGCGGTCGCGTTCACCGTCATCGGCGCCAGCGTCGGCAACCTCATCCTGCTGATCATCGTCTTCGTCGTAGGCGCCGTGATCGGTACCTACTCCTCCCGAGCCGTCAAGATGACGGCCATGCCGCAGATGGTCGCGGCCTTCAACGGCATGGGCGGCGGCGCCGCGGCCATGATCGCCCTCTCGGAGGCCTTGCAGGCCCTCGGCCATGGCAGCTACCCCGGCCTCTCGCAAGCCATCCCGGGCCTCTTCGACATGCTCGTCGGATCGATCAGCTTCTCCGGCAGCATCATCGCCTTCCTCAAGCTCCAGGAGTGGATGCCGAGCCGGGCGATGTCCTTCAAGGGCCAGAACGCGGTCAACGCCGTGGTCCTTGTGGTGCTCGTGATCCTGGCGATCGCCATCCTGATCGTCCCGTCGGGCGACCGCCTCGTCATGGACTGGATCCTGATCGCGGGCAGCCTCGTGCTCGGCGTATCGTTCGTCGTACCCGTCGGCGGCGCCGACATGCCGGTGATCATCGCCCTCTTGAACGCCTTCACGGGCATCGCGGCAGCCGCCGCCGGTTTCGTGCTCCAGAACGACGTGCTGATCGTGGCCGGTGCGTTGGTGGGCTCGTCCGGTACCATCCTGACACTGATCATGAGCCGCGCGATGAACCGCTCCATCTTCAACGTCCTCTTCTCGGCCTTCGGCTCCAAGGTTACGGCGACTGGCACCTCAGAGCGCGGCGAGATCCACCCGACCAACGCCGAAGAGGTCGCCATGCTCTGCGCCTACGCCCAGCGCGTCGTGATTGTCCCGGGCTACGGTCTCGCGGTGGCGCGTGCCCAGCAGGAGTGCAAGGACCTGATGGACATCCTGAGCGCCCGCGGCGTCGACGTCCGCTTCGCCATCCACCCGGTGGCAGGACGCATGCCGGGCCACATGAACGTGCTGCTCGCCGAGGCCAACGTGCCGTACGACAAGCTCTACGACATGGACGACATCAACCCCGACTTCCAGCGCACAGACGTCGTGCTCGTCATCGGGGCCAACGACGTCGTCAACCCGGATGCGCGCGAGAACCCGAGCAGCCCGATCTACGGCATGCCCATCCTCAACGTAGACCAGGCCAAGACCGTCATCGTCAACAAGCGTTCGATGGCCGCCGGCTTCGCCGGCATCGACAACCCGCTGTTCTTCAAGCAGAACACCAAGATGTTCTTCGGCGACGCAAAGGGTGCGCTGCAGAGTCTGCTCTCGGCCATCAAGGAAGAGGTCGCCTAGAGACGTCAGAAGCCCAGAAGGGGAGTGACACGAGATGGCGGGTGAATTGCGCCAGCCTGACCGGGTGTCCGCTACCCGCGGCGGGGACGACAAAGCGTCGTCCCTGCCGTTCGGGGGCGTGTTCCGTGAGCTCCACCCGGCCTTCACGGCGGACGTCGCGCTCGTCGAAGCGGAGCGCTGCCTGGAATGCGGCAGCATCACCGCTCCGGCGCCATGCACCGTCGCCTGCCCGGCCGACGTGGACGTCCCAGGTTTCATCGTCCAGATCGTCGACGGCAAGCCCGAAGCCGCCGCGGACATCATCTTCGCGTCCAACCCCCTCGGCGGCAGTTGCGCACGCGTCTGCCCGACGGAAGTCCTCTGCGAAGGTGCCTGCGTCCTCGAGACGGCTGGACGCCGTCCGATCACGATCGGCCGGCTGCAGCGCTTTGCGACCGACGCCGCACTCGCTCGGGGCACGGCGACGCCACAGCGCGCGGCGTCCAACGGCCTGAGGGTTGCCGTCATCGGAGCCGGCCCCGCCGGCATGGCCTGCGCGGCCACGCTCGCACCACTCGGCTACGAGGTGGAGATCTTCGATGCCCGCAAGGAAGTCGGAGGTCTCGTGCGCTACGCCATCGCACCGTACCGCCAGGTACGCGAGCCGTTGCCGCAAGAGGCAGAACGCCTTCAGGCGATGGGCGTCAAGATCCAGCTCGACACGCCGATCCGCGGCAAGGAGGACCTCAGACGCCTTGAGGCCGAGTTCGACGCCATCTTCCTCGGCGTTGGCCTCGGCGAGGACGCCGACGTCCGCTACGACGGCGACGACCTCGACGGCGTCTACGAGTCGCTCCCGTTCATCGAAGCGGTCAAGGACGGGCTCGCTCCCGCCGTGGGGCGGCGCGCCGCCGTGATCGGCGGCGGCAACACCGCGATGGACTGCGCGCGCGAGGCCCTGCGCCTCGGTGCCGAGGATGTCGTCGTGCTCTACCGGCGCACCGAGTCCGAGATGCCCGCCTTCCGCCACGAGGTTCTCGAGGCGAAGGAGGACGGGGTCCGCTTCCTCTGGCTGACGCTGCCTGTCGCCTTTATGGGCGAAGGTCACGTGTCGGTCGTGCGCTGCGAGCGCATGGAGCTCGGCGAGCCCGACGAGAGCGGTCGTCGGCGTCCCACCCGGGTTCCCGGTTCCGAGTTTGACCTCCCGGTGGATACCGTCATCAAGGCGGTCGGCCAGCGTTACCGCACCGGCTTCCTGGCCCAGATCCCGGGCCTGCAGCACGAGCGCGGACCGCTTGAGATCGACGCCGCGAACGGTCAGACCGGCAATCCAAAGTTCTTCGCCGGCGGCGATGCCGTCAACGGAGGCGCGACGGTGGTCGAGGCCGTGCATCACGGCAAGGTTGCGGCCATGGGCATCGACCGCTACCTGCAGGGGTTGAAGCGATGAACGCGCGGGACCTTCGGGTGCCGAGCGCAGATGGGAGGCGGTCGCGATGAAGGAGCCCACGCTGCACTTCCAGCAGGGTGACCGTCAGCTTTCGGTGCAGCGCGACTGGTGCAAAGGCTGCAACCTCTGCGTTGAAAACTGCCCGTCCCACATCCTCTCGCTGGACGACGGCGAACGTATCGTCGTCGAGGACATCTCCCGGTGCATCTTCTGCGGCATTTGTGCCGTGCGCTGTCCCGACTTCGTCTTCACGCTGGAGCGCATCGCGTCCCCGGCGCTGACCATGGGGGGTACGGCATGAGGCTGGTACAGGGCAATGAGGCGGTGGCGCTGGCCGCCGTCCACGCAGGCTGCAACTTCTACTCCGGCTATCCCATCACGCCGGCCACCGAGATCATGGAGATGATGGCCCGTCAGATGCCGAAGACCGGCGGGGTCTTCATCCAGATGGAGGATGAGATCGGCTCCATCGCCGCAGCCATCGGCGCGGCATGGGGCGGCGCCAAGGCCATGACGGCCACCTCCGGTCCGGGCTTCTCGCTCATGCAGGAGAACCTCGGTTACGCCTGCATGACACAGACACCGGTCGTCGTCGTCGATTCGCAGCGCGGCGGTCCCTCTACGGGCCTGCCGACCCTGCCCGCGCAGGGCGAGGTCATGCAGGCGCGCTACGGCACCCACGGCGACCACGAAGTCATCGTGCTCACGGCGTCCTCCGTCGTCGAGGCCTACCGCATGACGGTCGAGGCGTTCAACCTCTCAGAGCGATACAGGCTGCCTGTCATCCTGCTGCTCGACGCGGTCCTCTCCCACATGCGCGAGAACGTCGAGTTCCCTGACGTGCCGGTGCGCGAACGAGTGATGCCGACGATCGACGAGAACTTCCTGCCGTTCGGGCCCGACGCACCGTTCGTGCCCTTCGGGTCGGGCCACCACACCGTTGTCACGGGCATGAGCCACGACGAGACCGGGCTACCGAAGGCGCTTGCCGGCCAGGCCGTGCAGCGCATCCTCCGCGGCGTCCAGGATCGTCTGGCGCACGACGCCCGCGAGATCACGTTCTACCACGAGATGGAACTCGCCGACGCCGACATCGTGCTGCTCACCTACGGCATCACGGCACGCGCGGCGCGCGAGGCTGTGGGCCTTCTGCGGGCCGACGGAGTCAAGGCAGGTCTCCTGGACCTGCAGACGCTCTGGCCGTTCCCGGAGTGGCTCATACTGGAGAAGACGCAGGCCGCGAAGGCTGTTCTGGTGCCGGAGCTCAACCTCGGCCAGTACGTCATCCCCGTGCGCGCGGCAATCGCGGGCCGCTGCCCTGTGGAGTCGCTCGGCCGCTGCGATGGCGAGCTCTTCACGCCGGAGGCAATGGTCGAAGCCGCCAAGGCGCTCGCGCACTCCCTCGAGATCGGAGGTGTGGCCCATGACTAAGCCAGGTATCGACCTGACGCCATTGCTGCGGCAGGAGATGATGCCGACCGTCTGGTGCCCGGGCTGCGGCCATGGCATCATCGCGCGCGGCATCGCGACCGCCCTCATGAGCCTAGGCCTCGACATGGACCAGGTGGCGTTCGTGGGCGGCATCGGCTGCTCCGGCCGCGCTCCGTTCTACTTCGACGCCAACTCCATGCACACGACGCACGGCCGCGCCCTCGCATTCGCCACCGGTCTCAAGATGGTGAATCCGAAGCTGACCGTGATCGTGCCGATGGGCGACGGGGACTCCATGGCGATCGGCGGCAACCATCTGATTCACGCCGCGCGTCGCAACATCGACATCACAGCCGTCGTGTTCAACAACTCCATCTACGGCATGACGGGCGGTCAGGGCGCCCCCACGAGCCCGCTCGACTCCCGTTCGACCACGTCGCCGATGGGTTCCATCGAGCCTGCCTTCGACACCGTCGAACTTGCGTTGGCGGCCGGCGCCACCTACGTCGCACGCACCACCACGTTCGACTTCCAGGAGATGCCCCAGTTGATCGCGGGCGCCATCCGGCACCACGGCTTCAGCGTCGTCGAGGTGCTGAGCCAGTGCCCGACCTACTATGGCCGCCTGAACAAGCTCGGCGAAGCACCTGACATGCTCCTCTACGAGCGTGACCGCACCAAGCTCCTCGAAGCCTTCGGCCCTCCGCCAGAGATCACGCGCGAAGAGATGGTCGGCCAGTTGCCGATCGGCCTCTTCCGCGACGAGGAGCGGCCGGAGTATGTCGACCAGTACCACGGGCTCATCGCCCGCGCTGGGGGTGGCAAGAGTGCTTCATGACCCCCTGCGCGTCCGGCTTTCCGGGCGCGGCGGCCAGGGCATCATCCTGGCGGGCACCATGTTGGCGGAGGCTGCGATGGAAGACGGCCTCTACGTCGTGCAGACCCAGACCTACGGCCCTGAGGCGCGCCTTGGCGCGTCGAAGTCCGAGGTCGTGATCTCCTCGCGCGAGATCGCCTTCCCGGAAGTCTCGGTACCTGACCTCGTCCTCTGCTTCTCGCGCGACGCCTACCTCAAGTACGGCAAGCAGGTCACGCCGGACGGCTTCATCCTGCTCGAGGAGACGATCCGGCAGGAGGTGCCGGACGCGCGCGGGCATTTCCTTCCCTTCCGCCGCACCGCGCGGGAACTCGGCAACGACCTGTCGCTGAACGTGATCGCGCTCGGCGCCCTCGTGGGGCTCACGCAGGCGGTCACGCGTGACAGCCTGCGCAAGGCGCTCAAGGCGCGCATGAAGCCGGAGTTCCTGGAACTCAACGAACGCGCGCTCGAAATCGGCTTCGAGCTGGGCGGCGCGGTTCCCCAGAACGTCTGAACGAGACCGCCGGCGGCCACTCCCGATGGGGGTGGCCGCCTTGCGTGGTCCCTGCGCAGGAATCAGGATAGAGTGGGTGCAATTCCAGCGGAGGCAAGGTTTGCGGCGGAAGGATGACGGTCTTTGGCGGATGAGAGCTGGCTTCGAGACCTCGCAACCTATATCAACCCCGGCATCGCCAGGGCGTACAGCTTTCTCGGTGTGCTCTCGCCCGAGGTGCGGGCCGAAGGGGCCTTCGTCTACGACAGCGAGGGCAACCGCTATACCGACATGGGCGGCGGCTACGGCGTCATGGTGCACGGCTATCTCCATCCGCGGCTCGTCGCGCGCGCGAAGGCACAGCTCGACAAGCTGGCGCTGCCATCCCGCTCCTTGCCGGTGCTCGAACCGATAGCGCTCGCCAAGCGCCTTGCCGAGATCACGCCAGGCGCCCTGCAGCTCAGCTTCTTCTGCAACTCCGGCGCCGAGGCGAACGAGGCGGCGCTCAAATTCGCCCGTGCGCGCACTGGTCGCAAGGTGTTCGTCTCGACCCATGGCGCTTTCCATGGCAAGACATTCGGTGCACTCTCGGTCAGCGGCAGGGACCTCTACAAGGATCCCTTTCGTCCGCTCCTGCCAGACGTGCGCCTGGTGCCCTACGGGGACATCGACGCTCTGCGTGCGGCGGTCGACGACGAGGTGGCCGCCGTGATCCTGGAGCCGATCCAGGGTGAGGGCGGCATCATCGTGCCGCCTGACGGCTACCTGGCCGCAGCGCGCACAGCATGCGACGAGCACGGTGCCATGCTCATCTTCGATGAGATCCAGAGCGGGATGGGCCGCACCGGCCACTTCTTCGCGTGCGAGCATGAAAGCGGCGTCGCGCCGGACTTCCTCACCGTCTCGAAGGCCCTTGGCGGCGGCATCCTGCCGCTCGGCGCATGTGTCGGCACAGCCGATGCCATGGGCTTCCTCGACAGCATGCCGCTCATTCACACCAGCACGTTCGGCGGCGGCGGCGGCGGCGGCGCGCCCCTCGCGACCGCCGTCGGGTGCGAGGCGATCGACGTCATGCGCGAGGAAGACTTCCCTGGGCAGGCGCTGCGCAAGGGGGCGCTCTTGCGCCAGGGACTCGAGGCCATCGCCCAGGAGTTCCCCCAGGTGATCTCGGAGGTGCGCGGCAGGGGGCTGATGCTCGGCATCGAGTGCCCGCGCGAGGGCGTAGGCGGCATGCTGATGTCGGAGCTCCTGCACCGGCATGTACTCGCGCTCTGGACGCTGAACAACGAGCGGGTGCTGCGGATGATCCCGCCGATCGTCATCTCGGAGGACACGATCGCAGAGACCCTCGGACAGATCCGCGCGGCGGCGGCCGAGGCGGCACTCGTAGCCGACGACCTTTAAAGGAGCGATCACCGTGCCCTACGTGGAAGTCGAGAAACTGATCCGCGCCAATCCCGAGGCCGTCTACACGGTGCTCTCCGACATGGCGTCCTTCCCGCGCTTCATGGAGAACGTCGTCTCGGTCGAGGTGGTGCGCCGCGAGGGCAACACCACCGACTCGCAGTGGCACGTCATCCTGCAGGGAGCTCCGTTCCGCTGGCTCGAGCGCGACACGTTCCTGCCCGACGAGGGCCGCATCACGTACCAGCAGATCTCGGGAGACCTCAAGCGCTTCGAAGGGGAGTGGCGCATCGCAGCGGCCGAAGGCGGCACGAGCGTCACCCTGACGACTGATTTCGAGTTCGGGATGCCGATGATCGCCAATCTCCTGAATCCTGTCGCCAAGTTGATCCTCCGCCGCAACGCGGAGCAGATGCTGCAGGCGCTCGACAAGGATCTCAGCAGTCCGGAGTAGGGTGCTGAACCCGGACGCTCCGGCACTTTCCCGCCTGCCGGGCATGGCTTCATGGACATGCCTGGATGCTGCTGGCATCTCTTGGCGCAACACGCCAAACGCAGCGTAAAATTATGTCTCGTGAATGATCGCACTACACGTCTGGCAGAGATAACGCAAGAGATCACGCGCGGATCAGCGGGATCCACACGACCATCGCGTCTCAATACGCCTCAGCGTGAATCGTTGCTGAAAACCCCGCCTAGTTCGTTGACAACCTTCCGACATGTCTCTACAATGCAGTTTGACGGTGAACCTAGGCGAGGGGGCTGATCGATGAACGCACTGGGCCGGCACATTCTGGCCGAGGTGTACGGTTGCGACCGGGCGATTCTCAACGACCCGG
>DAIBJA010000053.1 GCA_027420455.1 Clostridia bacterium
TCATCTTCTACTACTGGGGCGTGGCGAGCGGTCTGCACACGCAGATGGCCGACGAGGCCGTGCAGGCGGTGGCGATCGAAGCCGGGGACTGAGACATCCCTCCGACCTAAAGAGAGCGGGACCTGTCACTCGTGCGACAGGTCCCGCTCTCTTGTGGCTCCTCTGGCACTAGGATCAGATGGCCAGGGCGATGATGGCATCCGCATAGATCCTGGCGGCGACCTCCAGGTCGGCGACCGACACCGACTCGTCGGCCTGGTGGGCGACGTCCTGCCGGCCCGGGAACTGTGGCCCGAACGCCACAGCGTGCCCCAGAGTGCGCGCATATGTGAGTCCGCCGATGACCAGAGGCGGCGTGAAGTCGCCGGTATGACGGCGGTAGACTTCGAGGAGCGATTGGACCAGCGGGTCCTCCGGTGCGACCCAGTGTGGTTTTGCCTGGAACTCCACGGCCACGGTGACGCCCAAGGGCGCGAGTCTTTCCTGGACCAGACGTACGATATCGTCCGCGTCGATTGCGGTGGGATAACGGATGTCGAGCCAAGCCTTGGTAGCGGTGGCGTCGTGCCGCAGCATGCCGAGGTTCACGGTCAGGCGCCCTAGCCGCTCGTCCGTGCAGGCGATGCCCAGCGCCTCGCCGTAGTCGTCCGCGACCAGAAGATCGAGGAGTGGATCGTAGAGTTTCTGTCCGAAGAGCCGATGCGCCTCGCGAATGGCGTTCACGCCCTGGTCAGGCTGCGAGGCGTGCGCCGCCTGCCCGAGCACGTCGAAGACCCGGCGCGGTTCGTCCGAATCCGGCACCACCTGCACGCCGAGCTCTTTCGCCATTTCCTGCACCGCCTCGGTCGGCAGCGGCTGGGCCAGTTCGACCCTGGCGTGGTCCGGCACGACGTTCGGCTGTTGGCCCGCCTCGAGCGCATAGCGCTGAGGAAGCTGCGCGGCACGTTCGAGTCGCAGGCTGAGCCCGCCCTTCTCGCCGTGCACGAGCGGAAAGTCGCCGTCGGGCGTGAAGCCCAGCTGTGGTCTCTCGCGGTTCTGGAGGTAGTGCTCCATGCACTGCCAGAAGCTTTCCTCGTCGCCGCCGGCGATCAGCCGCACACGACGATTCAGTTTCGGACCCTGCGCGGCGACGGCCGCGAGCGCGATGAGTGCGGCCGCGGCGGGACCCTTGTCGTCGATCGCGCCACGGCCGAAGAGACGACCGCCCTGTACCGTGCCGGCATAGGGCGGTACGGTCCACCCGTCGCCCTCGGGTACCACGTCGAGGTGAACGAGCACGCCGACAATTTCGTCGCCTTGTCCGATCTCGATTTCTGCAGCATAGCCGTCATCATCGTGCTGGCGGGTGAGACCGAGCCTTTGCGCCTCGGCGAAGAACGCGTCGAACGCCTTGCGCACGCTGGGGCCGAACGGCGCTCCGGGCTGCGCAGTTTCACGGACGGAACGCACGCGGATAAGGGCGCGCGCGACGCGAAGGATCTCCTCGGACGAAATCTGCCAATCCATCCTAGGCACCTCCGTTCGGGCTGCCAAGCCTTGAGTTCCGCGACGGGGCTTTGGTTCCTGCTGCGAGCGCAAGAACTGCCGCCAGCGCAATCAGGATGGCGAGGGCGAACCAGGCTGTCCCAAAGCCGCGCGCCTGCGCCACGAGACCGAAGAGAGGTGGCCATATGGCCGAACCGGCGAACACAGACGTGCCGATCAGGCCGATAGCCTGGCCGGAACGCGCGCCGGATACGCGCTCGCCGCCCCAGGTGAGCACGAGAGCGTTCCAGCCGATGGCGCCCGCGCCCGCGAAGAAGTATGCGACGCCTCTCAGGACGATGGGCACGTTGCCGAGGTGGGTCGCAAGAGCGATGCCGAGTGCGCCGAGAATGGCCGCGAGGGCGACCACGCGCGGCCGGGAATGCAGGCGGTCGCTGAGCTGTCCGAAGCCTACACGACCCGCGGCGCCACCCAGCTGGGCGATAGCCAGCAGAATGCCGGCGACAGCTATGGGGGCGCCGCCGGGGGCAGACACGACGGTGTAGGTCAGGAGACCGTACTGGCCCGATGCGAGCATAAAGCCGATCAGTGCCGTCAGGGCGATGCGACGCAGGTCGCCGCCAAGTGGCGGCCGGTCCGCTGGAGGAACGCGCTGTGCGACGGGAGCCGCCGCGGCGAGCACAAGGTTCAAGGTGGCGGCGGCCAGGGCGAGCCAGAGCCACGGCGCCTTCGCGCCGGAGACCTGCGCCAGCGATGGCAGGGCCGCCGCGGCGATGGCGGCGCCAAGCGGCACGCCGGTCTGGCGGATGCCCATGGCGAGCCCGCGCGACTTGCCGGCGAAGCCGTCGAAGATCACGCGGGCGCCGGCGATCGGCAGGGCACCGAGGCCGAAGCCGGTCGCTGCCAGAGCCAGGGTGAGACTTAGATAGTTTGCCTGCGTTGCTATGCTCGCGCCGGCGAGCACAGTGACGAGCGATGCGCCAAGGAGGACGGGCCGGACACCGTAGCGGTCGATGAGGTACCCGCCGAGCAGCATGGCAAGCATGACGCCGACGGACGTGGCGCTGACGAGCGTTCCCGCCTGGGCGAGGCTGAGGGCCAACGGGGCGCCGAGCGCATAGCTAAGCACGGCCACTCCCTGTTGCATCGTCGACATGCCGACCTGCGCCGTGGTGGCCAGTGTCAGCAGCAGGGCAGTGGGGAGTTTGGCCTTCGTTGCGGTGGTCATTCCATCACCACACAAGGCATTCGGCGAGACGCCGCCGACATCCCTGCGTGCGTACAGGCCAGGATCGGTGCCGAGGTGGGCGAAGAGGTGTGTCGGTCGGGAGGGGTGGGCATGGCACGCAGGCCGAGCATCCAGGTGGTTCGAGCCACGCCCCGCAGGGAGGACAGCGCGGACGCCATGCGCCGCCTCGAGGGCGAGCAGGCACTGCAGTCCCTGAGGCGGCTGATCGGCCTCGAGCAGGTAAAGCGTACGGTGGATGAACTCCTGGCGTTCCAGCGCGTGACCGCGCGCAAGCAGGCTGCGGGGATCAGGACGCATGCTCAGACGCTCCACATGGTCTTCCGCGGCAATCCGGGCACGGGCAAGACGACGGTCGCGAGACATCTCGGCAAGATCTTGCACGGGGTCGGCATTCTGCAGCGCGGCCATCTGGTGGAAGTGGAGCGTGCCGATCTCGTAGGCGAATATATCGGCCACACGGCGCAAAAGACCCGGGCAGCGCTGAGGCGCGCCTTGGGAGGCGTCCTCTTCGTCGACGAGGCCTACGCCCTGTCGCGTGGCGGGGAGCGGGACTTCGGCCGTGAGGCGATCGATACACTGGTGAAGTCCATCGAGGACCGCCGCGCCGAGTTGATCGTTGTCCTTGCAGGTTATCCGCGCGAGATGGATCGCTTCATCGCGAGCAATCCCGGTCTCTCCTCGCGACTGCCCATTCTGCTGGACTTCCCGGACTATGGGGCGGACGAGCTGCTGCTGATCGCGGAAGAACTTCTCGCCGAGCAGGACTGCCACCTCGAAGACGGCGCGCGCGAGCGGCTGCGCAGCCTATTCGAGGAAGCCGAACGGCGCGGTGGCGTCCTCTCGGGTAACGCCCGCCTGTCACGCAACATTGTCGAACTGACCCTGCGCCGGCAGGCCCTGCGCCTGGACGCGCAGCGCAGCTGGCGGCGCGCCGAGCTGACAGCGATAGCGGCCGCGGATCTGCCCGAGCTCGAGGCGGTCCTGCCGCACGTCAGGAGAGACGCAGCCTGGCACATGCCAGAAGATAGCGTATTCGCTTGAGGGGAGGCTTGGTGGGAACGAGTTCGGCGCCGGGGATGCGAGGTGCCTGCCTGTCGTCGACTTGCCGGCACTACGCAGGAACCTTCGCGTTTGCGGCCAATTGGGGAAGGGCAAACTCGCCCGGGCAGGGCTTCGAGCAGCCACGTGCCGTCGTTTTCGGCGGTGGCGTGCGAGATCGCTCTCGCATCGCCCAGGGTGCCTGGAACATTTCCGCGGGAGGTGATCGCGGCTTTGGACTTCGACCGCCCGCGCCGTCCATTCGCTGGGGCCGATCTGGAGCACTACTTCAGCGCCGAACCGAAGGTGGCCTCGCAGGAGCGCGAGGTGCGGTTCAGCGTGCTGGGGCGGGAATATCGCTGCACTACCGATACCGGGGTCTTTGGCAAAGCGGGCCTGGACGAGGGCACGCGGCTCCTGATCGAGCATGCGGCGGCATGGCCGGGCGCCCGCGTGCTGGATCTCGGCGCCGGTTGGGGACCTGTCGGCGTCGTCATCGGCCAGCGCTACGAGGCCGAGGTCTGGGCGGTTGAGAGCAACGCGCGGGCTGCCGCGCTCTGCGAGCGCAATCTTGAGCGCTGGGGCGTTCATCACCGCGTCGTACTGGGCGACGGCCTCGAGCCGATCACAGGCGAGCGGTTCGACCTCATTCTCCTGAATCCGCCCATCCGGGCCGGCAAGAAGGTGTACTACCCATGGCTCGAAGGCAGCCGGCAGCATCTGCGCCCGGGTGGCTCGCTCTGGGTCGTGGTGCGTACAAACCAAGGCGCCCGGAGTTTGCGGGAAGAGCTGACCCGGCATTTCGCCAAGGTCGAGGATATGGCCTTTGACCGTGGCTATCGCGTCTACCGCGCGAGCTGATCGGCGGTCCAGCCGGCGATGAGTTCGAGGATCTGCGCCTGAAGGCGCAGGGGAGCCTCGCGGAGCAAGGCGTGACCGAGCCCTTCGTAGATCTCGCAGCGCACCGGCCGCTCGAGCGTGCGCAGCGCCAGGCAGAGCTCCTCGGTATGATGCGCGGGCACGACGCTGTCGTTCGCACCGTGCACGAGGAGCACCGAGGCCTGCATGTGGTGTGCCTGCAGCAGCGGCGACCCTCTAAGATAGGGCTCCGGATCCTGCCAGGGCGGGGCGAGGCCAGAGAGGGCCGTAGCCTCCCTCAGGTCGCCCGAGCCCCAGAGGCTGAAAAGGTCTGTCGGCGCTCCGATGGCGACGGCCGCTCGCCATGCGTCGGTCGTTCTCGAGAGCAGCATGAGGGCGAGGTATCCGCCCACGCCTTCGCCTACCACGGCGACGCGCGATGTGTCGATGCCCTGGTGCAGCGTGCCGCAGCGCAGCATCAGGGACTCCATCTCGAGCAGCAGGGTCGCCGGATCCTGGGCGGCCTGTGCCGCCTCCGCCGGTCGCAGCGCCAATCGCAGCACAGCGAGTCCCTGTCCCCGCAGGGCCTGCGCCAGGAGGCTCGAGACACCGCCTGTCGCGGAGTCGGGCGGGTCGGCGAGCACCAACGCGAGCGGCATAGCGCGCAGATCACCTGGCGGCAACAGGAGGCCAGCGTCAAAGGCTGTCCCGCCGAGGTGTTCCGGCGCCGCCAAAGTCGCGTCGGCCAAAAAGAGCTCATGGTGATCGCTGCGCAGGGCGACCTGACCGTCTTCGTCGCGCACGAGAACTTCCGGCGGACTGCCCGCGGGCGCGGCCAGGAGAGCGAAGCGATCGCCGGCCGAAGTCGTCGCGAACGACTGGATGCTGAGCCCCTGCGTCGGCTCCACCTGCCAACGCCCGCTGGCGATGCTGCACCGGGCCAGAGCCGCTGCGCCCTCGCTGCAGAGGAGGGCGAGAAGTGCCTGCCCGTCCCCGGTTACGAAGAGATCCGGGCGCACTGGGACGTCATCCTGGACGTAGCCCGCAAAGGCACCCGGCCAGGGCGCCCCTGACACCCGCGCCGACTGACCGGCGAGGTCGATGCGCCAAAGAGAGGGCTCCTCGTCACCCTTGCATCCGAAGGCGAAGAGCGAGCCTCCGTCGGGCGCGAAGACGGGCCTTGCCCACCTCGCCTGCCAGGGCGTGAGCAGTCGCCAGGGACCGCCGTCGACGGGGACGGTCGCGACGGCCATGTCACCCGCAGCGGAGGTGAGCGTGCATGCGATATGGCGACCAGCTGGAGCGAAGACGGCATCTGCGTGGTCAAAGGCGTCGCTGCTCAGTTGCCGCCAGGTGCCGTCGAGGTCAAAATGATAGAGTTGACGCATGGTCGGACCGGCTGGTCCGACCGATGACAGCACTGCGATCTGGTGACCGTGCGGTCCCCAGGCATAGCTGTCGACGCCGTGGCGGAGGACGGTGAGCGGAACTGCCTCACCGCCGCCGAGGGGGAGCAGGTGGACCTGGTCCACGCCAGCGTCCCGGCGCAAAAAGGCGAGGTGGCGGCCGTCCGGCGAAAACCACGGGCGATGATCGGCCGGTCCGCGTGTGAGGGGCCTCGGGGCGGCTGCATCCGTGCCGAGAAGGTAGATGGAACGCCTGTAGCCGCCTGACGTCGGGTCGGGATCGGCAAGGCAGTACGCGACCGCGGCACCATCCGGCGACATGGCGATATCATGCAGTCGTCGCAGGTGGAAGATATCCCTGGGGCGAAATGCCCGCAACGCTTGTCGCCTCCTGAGGGGTTCTCTGTGGATCTGTCTTCGCGTCCGGCGCGGGACATCCCTCGCGGTAGGAGGCCGAAGCCTCCATGGCTGGCCCGCTCAATGCGGGTTGCGGAATCGACGGGAGACGAGGCAGGAGTTCATGACGGACGGACCGGAGCGCGCGCTGATGGTGTATGCGGGTCCTCGCCGGGGGGCCGACCTTGCGTTTTATCTCGAGGAGCTAAGGGGACTTTGCGAGGCAGCCGGAGCCGAGGTGGCGGGAGATGTCGTACAGAATCTGCCGCAGCCCGACGCGCACGGCTATCTTGGCTCGGGGAAGTTGACAGAGACGGCCCAGGATGCGGCGGAGCTGGGCGCGACGCTGCTGGTGGCGGCAGACTCCCTGAGCTCCAGGCAGGAGCGGGAACTCGAGCGGCAGACCCACCTGAAGATCGTGGATCGCACCGCCCTCATCCTTGATATCTTCGCCCAAAGGGCGATCACTCAGGAAGGAAAGCTGCAGGTCGAGCTGGCGCAACTCACGTATCTCCTGCCGCGGTTGCGACGGTCGGCAGGCAGCCTGTCGCGCCTTGGCGGCGGCATCGGCACGCGCGGACCGGGCGAATCCAAGCTCGAGAGCGATCGCCGGCGGCTGCGCCAGCGCATCGCGGAACTCGAGCGCCGACTCGCTGTCGTAGAGCGCCAGCGCGCGGTATCGCGCCAGGAACGGCGCGACACCGCGCGTGTGGCCCTGGTTGGCTACACCAACGCGGGCAAGAGCACCTTGCTTCATGCCCTGACCCAGGGCGGCGGCGGTGGCGAGGACAGGCTCTTCGCGACGCTTGACCCTTTGACGCGTCGTCTGCTCCTGCCGAATCGGCAGGAGGTCCTCCTCACCGACACCGTCGGCTTCGTGCAGGATCTGCCGACCGAGCTGGTCGCCGCGTTCCGCGCGACACTGGAGGAGACGGTGTTCGCGGACATCCTGCTGCACGTCGTCGATGCTTCGCACCCCGAGTGGCAGCGCCAGATGGATGCGGTGCAGGCGACGCTCCGGGCGATCGGCGCGGGCGACCTGCCGCAGATCGAAGTATTCAACAAGATCGACCGTCTGGCGCCGTCCGCCGCGTCGGGACTGCCTGGCGTGGCCGTATCGGCCACCGCGCGTCTGGGCATCGAGGGGCTCCGTGCCGCGATCTCGGATCGGCTGCGCGAGCGCAGGGTGTTGCGCCTGTTTGTCATCCCGCTCAGCCGCGGCGACATCCTGGCGCAGGTGCGGGCACACGGCGAGGTGCTCAAGGAGGAGGCGAGCGAGACGGACATGCGCGTGGAGGCCCTGATCGACAGGGCGTGGGCGGGCCGGATCGCGTCACAGCTGCATGACTAGGCTCGAGGAAGCGCAGGCGCGTGCAGAGGATGCTCTCACGCGCGCGCGCGCGGCTACCTTCGCTCTTGCGCGCGTCAATGCGGCCCGTGTACTGCGAGCCTTTCAGACGGCAGGAGTCGCGGAGTACGATTTTGCGCCATCGGTCGGCTACGGTTACGGGGATCGCGGTCGCGAGAGCCTCGGCCTGGTCTTCGCCGGAGCGCTCGGCTGCGAGGCTGCCCTGGTGCGCTCGCAGATCGCGTCGGGGACGCATGCGATCGCGCTCGCCCTCTGGGGCGTGCTGCGTCCAGGCGGCGAGCTCCTGATCGCCACGGGCGAACCGTACGACACGATGCGTTCGGTGCTGGGGCTGAGACCTACGCCGCGGTCGTTCCGCGAGTGGGGCATCGAGACGCGGGTCCTGCCCATGGCGGAAGGGCTCGATCCGCAGCGCCTCCGGGCGGCCTTCAGCCCGAAGACGCAGGCGGTGCTCTTTCAGCGCTCGCGCGGCTACGCCCGGCGCCAGGCGTTGCGCCCAGACGATCTCGATCCGGCCCTTGCCGCCTGCAGGGAGGCTGGGGTCGTCTCGGTCGTGGACAATTGCTATGGCGAGTTCGTCGACCTGCGCGAGCCTGCGGCCGATCTTCTCGTCGGGTCGCTCACGAAGAATCCGGGCGGCGGGCTGGCGCCGGGTGGCGGCTACATCGCCGGCCGTCGCGACCTCGTCGACGCGGTGGCTGACCGCGTCACCGCGCCGGGGCTCGGTGCGGACGTCGGGGCGTTCCCCGGCGGCAAGCGCAGTCTCTTCCAAGGGCTCTACATGGCGCCGCAGGCAGTGGCCGAGTCGCTGGCAACCGCCGAGTACGCGGCCGCCTTCGCGCAGGCCCTGGGCTGTTTCGTCGATCCGCTGCCGGGTGCCCTCAGGGGTGACATCGTGCAGCTCGTCGGCTTCGGCGACCGCGATCGCCTGCTGCGCTTCGCCCAGGCCCTCCAAGGGGCGTCGCCGGTCGAGAGCAGGGCTCGTCCGGAGCCTGAGGAACTGCCCGGATATCCCGATCCCGTGCTGATGGCCGGGGGCACCTTCATCAGCGGAGCATCGCTCGAACTGAGCATCGATGCGCCGATGCGCCCGCCATGGGATGGCTACCTGCAGGGCGGCATCTCCGCAGCCTATGCTGCGGCGGCCATTGCACAGGCGTTCGCGGCGGCATTCGGCGAGGCTTGAGACGGGCCCTCTTCGCATAGGCGTTAGCGGGTGAGGCTCTTGACCTTCCTGCTGGCGACAGCGGTCGCGTTCGGCTGGCTTCTGGTGCTGGCGGGGTTCCGCCAGGGACACTGGCTGATTGCACTCGGGCTCGTGCTCTCGCGTCTTTCGGGTGCGATCGGCACGCGCTACTTCGTCGAGATCGGCGCGCTCTGGCTGGTGGCTTGGATTTTCGAACGCATCCTGCAGTCTGCACTGCAGGAGAACGGCCTTGGGCGCGGCCTGCCGCGATGGTTGCCGCTGGCCGGGTCCCTGGTGGGCGCGGGCGTGGGCCTCGTGCTGGCCGGAAACCAGACGGCGACCCTCTATGGCGGATTCCTCGGCGCTCTGGTGGCGGGCTGGATCCGGGGCGCAGGTGAACTGCGCCACCTGAGCCCAATCTTTTGGATATCGGAATTCGTCCGCATCCTCTGCCTCTTCATCTCGGCCGTCTGGCTCATCTTCCGCCTGACCTAGGGCGTGGGGGACTCCCAGGGGCACGTGTCGAAGGAGGGGCTGAGGTGGCGCGATGGACGTCCAGATCCGGCCCGTGCGTCTCGAGGACGCGGCCGCACTGCACAGGATCCAGCTGCAGCCCGAAGTGCTGCCCTACATCATGCCGCTGCCGAGCCTTCGCCTGAGCCGTTTGGAGGAGTTCCTGAAGGGCATCGGCCCCGACCTGCACTATTTCGTCGCTGAGGCGGACGGTGGGGTCGTAGGCTATGCAGGGCTCAGGCGGCACGAGGGGCGGACGGCGCACACGGGGCACCTTTTCCTCGCCGTCGACGCGGCCCGGCACGGCCAGGGCATCGGCACGGCGCTTCTGCGCAAACTGCTTGACCTGAGCGACAACTGGCTGATGCTGGAGCGGGTGGAACTCACGGTGTTCGCGACGAACCCGCGCGCGCAGAGGCTCTACGAGAGCCTCGGCTTCCAGGTGGAGGGGCGCAGGCGGGGCAGTGCCGTGAGCGAAGGCAGGTACGTCGACGAGATCCTCATGGCGCGCCTCCGTCCGGGAGAACAGATCGCGGCTCAGCATGGGGTGTAGAATGCTGCGGCGATTCCCGTGCGGTGCTAGATTGTGGGCGAAGGGGCTGAGACATTGGCATCCCTGACGGGCCAGGATGTGCTGCACCTGGCTGACGAGCAGGCGATCGAGGTCGTCCAGCTGCAGTTCACGGACATCCTCGGCACGATGAAGAGCGTGAGCATCCCGCGCGGGGAGCTGGCACGAGCCCTCAGCGAGGGCACTGTCTTCGACGGCTCCTCGATCGAGGGCTTTGTGCGCATCGAGGAATCGGACATGTTCCTGCGCCCCGATTCCGCGACCTACCTGCGCTATCCCTGGCAGCCCAAGACGGCGCGCCTCCTGTGCGATATCGTGCGGCCGGACGGCAGTCCGTTCGACGGCTGTCCGCGCACGGCGCTCAGGCGTCAGATCGCGGCGGCGGAAGCGGCAGGATTCAATTTCCGTGCCGGCGCAGAGCCTGAGTTCTTTCTGTTTCCGCTGGGACCTGACGGCAGGGCACGGGCCGAAACAAGCGACCAGGCAGGCTACTTCGACCTCTCGCCGGCGGATGCGGGCGAGAGGGCACGGGCGGATATCGTCGGCCAGCTCTCCGCCATGGGCGTCGCTGTCGAGACGGCGCACCACGAAGTGTCGCCGGGACAGCACGAGATCGATTTCAAGGAACTGCCGGCGCTCGAAGCGGCGGACCTCGTCGCCACCTTCCGCATCGTGGCCCGCATAGTGGCGCGAGAGCACGGGCTCCATGCGACATTCATGCCCAAGCCCGTCTTCGGCATCAACGGTTCCGGCCTGCATTTGCACCTTGCGCTCTGGCAGGGCGATCGGAACGCCTTCGCGGACCCGGCGGCAGCGGATGGCCTGTCCGCGACCGCACGCCACTTCATCGCCGGTGTGATGACGCACGCCCGCGGTCTGACCCTGGTGGCGAACCCGCTCGTCAACTCGTACAAGCGCCTTCAGCCGGGCTATGAGGCACCGATCCACATCGCGTGGTCGCTCTCGAACCGCAGCCCGCTTGTGCGGGTGCCCGACGAACGGGGCCTGCGCACGCGCATCGAGCTGCGCTCGCCGGATCCCTCCTGCAATCCGTACCTCGTCCTCGCTGCCGCCTTGGCAGCGGGACTCGACGGGGTGCAACGCGGGATCGAACCACCACCGCCGATTCCGAGAGACATGTATCGGCTGACGCGCGATGAGCAGAAGGAACTCGGTATCGAGGAACTGCCGCGCACCCTTGCGGGCGCCGCGCGCGCCCTGCGGGCGGACGAGATCGTCCGCGCGGCCCTTGGCGAGCACATCACGCGGCAGATCCTCGAAGCCAAGGAGATCGAGTGGCAGATCTACGAGTCCCAGGTGCACGGCTGGGAACTGGAACAGTACCTCATGTCCTACTGAGACTCAGGCGCGCACCTGCGTTCCTTTGTGGCCGTGCAGCGCCGCGACCGCATCGCCGATGCCGGCGATCACCGCCCGCCGGCCCGCCTGCGCCCGCACGAAGCCGATGCACGCCTCGACCTTCGGCAGCATGCTGCCGGGGGCAAACTCTCGAGCGCGCATGTAGTGCTCGAGGTCCGCGCTGCGCACGTGGCTCAGATAGGTCTCGCGGGTTGTGCCGTAGTGGAGAGCGGCGCCGGGCACCGACGTGAGGATGAGGAGGACGTCGGCGCCAAGCTGGTCGGCCAGCTTCGCCGCCGCGAGGTCCTTGTCGATCACGGCCTCGACGCCTCGGCAGCGGCCGCCGGTGCGCAGGACCGGTATGCCGCCGCCGCCTGCGGCGACGACCAGACAGCCGGACTTGAGAAGCTGGCGGACAGCCCGCAGCTCGAGGATTTCGAGCGGATGCGGCGACGCCACCATGCGCCGGTAGCCCCGGCCCGCGTCCTCGCGCAGCACATAGCCGCCCTGATCGCCTAGCGCCTTCGCCTCCTTTGCCGAGTAGAAGGGTCCGATGGGCTTTGTGGGTGAGGAGAAGGCGGGATCGTCCGCGTCGACAAGCGTCTGCGTGACGAGTGTGGCGCAAGGGAGATCCAGGGAGCGCTGCGTGAGGGCTTCTTGCAGAGCCTGCTGCAGCCAGTAGCCGATCATGCCCTGGCTCATGGCACCGCAGACATCAAGCGGCATCGCCGGCATCCTGTCGGACTCCGCCGCGTGTTGCTGCAGGAAGATTGTGCCCACCTGCGGTCCATTGCCGTGGGCGAGACAGACCTGATAGCCCTCGGCCACGATGTCCACTACGGACATCGCCGTCCTGCGTATCGTCTCCTCCTGCTGCTCCGCCCGCACCTGCGCCCGGTCGGCGATGGCATTGCCGCCGAGGGCGATGACCACGAGCTCGGCCATGCGGTTCACCTTCGTTTCTTCGTCTGCGGCGGCGGCCATGCCAGGGGAGTCCCTCTGGCCGCGGCAGCAGAGCGATGTATTGGAGAGAGGCCACACGCCTGCTAGGACAGAGTCGCCACCAGCAGGGCGGCGATCGTGTGCAAGCGGTTCTCCGCCTGCTCGAACACCACCGAGTGGCTGCTCTCGAAGACGTCGTCCGTGACCTCGAGGCCCTCCATGCCGTACGCCTCGAGCACCTCGCGGCCGACTGCGGTGCGGCTGTCGTGGACCGCAGGCAGGCAGTGCATGAAGATCACATCGCGGTTGCCGCTGGCCGTGAGCACGTCGCCTGTCACCTGGTAGGCACGGAGGAGCGCGATCCGTTCCGCGAGCTTATCCTCCTCGCCCATGGACGCCCAGACGTCCGTGTAGATGGCGTCCACATCGCGGACGGCGTCCGCCACGCTCTCGGCGATGGTGAGGCGCGCGCCCGTCCGCTGGGCCAGGATCTCGGCGACCGCCACGATCTCCCGGTCCGGGAAGAGAGCGCGCGGCGCGGCGATGCGCAAGTCCATGCCGGTGAGGGCTGCCGCCACCAGCAGGCTGTGGCCCATGTTGTTGCGGGCGTCGCCGAGGTAGGCGAGCCGGGCACGCCGCAGCGAGCCGACATGGCTGCGGATCGTCATCAGGTCTGCCAGCACCTGCGTCGGGTGCCAGAGGTCCGTGAGGCCGTTGTAGACCGGGACGCCGGCATCGCGGGCAAGATCCTCGACGACGCCGTGGCTGAAGCCGCGGTACTCGATCCCGTCGAACATGCGCCCCAAGACCCGTGCCGTGTCGCGTACGGATTCCTTCTTGCCGAAGTGGATATCGTCCTTGCCGAGAAACTCGGGGTGTGCGCCGAGCTCTGCGCAGGCGACGGCGAAGGCGCAACGCGTCCGCGTCGAGGCCTTCTCGAAGAGCAGTGCGAGCGATTTCCCTTTCAAGAGCGGAGGAAGGCTGCCGGCTGCCTTGAGCCCTTTGAGTTCCTCGGCGAGGTCGAGGACATAGAGGAACTCGTCAGGATGCAGGTCGGCGGGCTTCAGGATGCTGCGGCCCAGAAGGTTCATGCCCATAGCGGGGCCACCTTTCCTCGCGACGTTGCCAGCTGTCAGCCCGCGACGGAGCGTCGCCGGAGCGGCATGCTCATGCAGCGCGGACCGCCGCGGCCGCGGCTGAGTTCGGAGCTCGGTATCTCGATCACTGTGACGCCGTGGCGCCGGAGCACATCGTTCGAAATGCTGTTGCGGTCGTAGGCCAGAACGGTGCCAGGCGCGATGGCGAACGTGTTGGAGGCGTCGTTCCACTGCTCGCGCGACGCCGCGACGCGGTCGCCGCCGCCGCAGGGGATGAGGTCCACGCTGGTCAGGTGCAGCAGCGCCTTGAGCACAGCCTCGAGGCGCTCGTGCCGCTCTATGCGCAGATCTCCGCGGCGATCGCGGTCGAGCACGAACAGGTTGAGATGCTTCGCGCCTTCGAGCACGTCGGGATGGATGGTGAACTTGTCGATGTCCACTTGGGTGAAGACGGTGTCGAGGTGCATGCAGCTGCGCAGCTTGGGGATCTCCACCGCCACCAGCTTCCGTATACCCCCTGGCGTTGCCAGAAGGCGGCGCGCGAGCATCTCGACGGCGTCCGCGGACGTACGTTCGCTGATGCCGACAAAGAGTACATCGGGGGACAGCACGAGCTGGTCACCGCCCTCCATCGGGGAGATGTGTTCGCGGTCAAACCAGATCGGCAGGCCCCGGAAGAGGGGATGATGGCGGGCGATGTACTGCATGAAGAGGGTCTCGCGTCGGCGTGCGGGCCAGCGCATGCTGCTGAGCGAGAGCCCTTGGCCGATCACGGCGGCCAGGTCCCGGGTGAAGTACAGGTTGGGCAGCGGCTCGAGGTGGAAGGGGGACTGGTCGGCGACGACGTCGCTCAGGTGGCCTCGGCTCTGCTCTGGCACGTCGCGCTTGGCAACTCCCGCCGTGAGCGTCGCGACAAGCCCTGCCACGGGCAGCCCGAGCAGATGGGCCTTGAGGCGGGCGAATGCCCGTGTCTCCTGGACGCCACTCTCCCTGAGGAACTGATCGAGGAAGCGCCCGCGCACGCCGCTGTCCTGGAGCGAGGCAGTCGTGAGATCGTGGAGCTGGAGCACCTCGACGCCGTGCTGTCTCAGGACTTCGACGAAGCGGTCGTGCTCCGTCTGCATGGCGGGGAGGTAGGGAATGTCGTCGAAGAGCAGCGACGACATGACGTCCGGCGTGAGGTTGTCAATCTCGCCTCCGGGCCTGTGCACGACGACGGCTTCGAGTTGCCCGATCTCTGATGTCACGGACACCTTGTGCTGCATGTCGGGTCGCTTCCTCACGTTCTCTGAGCGCGGCAGGTGGGAGGGGTTGTCGGCGGGTCCCGTACCGATCCCCCCGAGAGAGCTTACGTTGCCGCGCGTGCCAGCTTATGCAGCCACTGCATGGGATAGGCGCGTCCAGGCGGCAAGAGCCTGGCCACCACTCCTCTTGCATGGCGCGGCTGTCGTGCGGTGGCGCATGGTGACGGCAGAGAGTTTGGGCAGGCGGAGACGCCGAGGGCCCACGCGCTCTGGCGCATGGGCCCCGGGGCAAGGGCGATCGCGATCCATCCGGCGGGCCTGAGCGCCGCGCCAGGAGCCGGATCCCAGACGAAACGCCTAAGCTCGACGCGGCAGCAGCGCTCTGCCGCCGCGCGTCCAGAATGCCGCGCTCAGTGCGGCTAGCGGATCGCTTGTGCCGCGCTGTACATGCGCAAAAGGCCCACGACGCGCCCGACGATGCTGAGATCGCTCGGACGCATGTCGGGATAGGCAGGGTTCGCCGCACGCAGGATCCAGGCGGCGCCATCGCGTTCCAGCTGCTTCACGGTGGCTTCGCCGTCGATCAGCGCCACTACGAGAGAACCGCGCTCGGCCGAACTCTGCTGGCGCACGATCACAAGGTCACCGTCGTAGATGCCTCGCCCGATCATGGAGTCGCCGCGAACGCGCAGGAGGAAGTGCTCTCCTGGTCCGACCAGATCGGCGGGCAAGGTGACGTCACCTTCACGCAGCTCCTCCGCGAGGATTGGCTTGCCTGCGGCCACCTTGCCGACGAGGGGAAGACGGACAAGGCGAGGCCGTTCACCGACAAGCTCGATCGTCCTGCTCTTCTGACCGTTGCGTCGAATGAGGCCGGACTGTTCCAACCGCTGCAGATAGCTGTGCACGGTAGATGTCGATTTGAGACCCGCTGCCTGGCAAATCTCGCGTATCGAAGGAGGATACCCCTGCTCGGCTGTGCTTTCCCGGATGAACGCGAGAATCTTCTCTTCCCGGTCGTGTGAGCGCGTGCGCGGCATTCCGACACCCTCTTCCATGCTGACCATTCCATCATCGGGCATCGACAGTCCTGCCCGATCCGGCGGCAGGAAACACGAAACGACGAGCAACCCATAATATAGCAATATACTCAACACGAGGCAATCGATGGTACGATTTCACGGTAACATATTGACACAAGGAACGGGGCCGTACGCAAGACGACCCCGCTCCTTGTGTCAATATCGGTGCGGCCCGTAAGCCGCGGCCTTCGGGCTGCGCTCAGCGTCGGATCTGCTGCTGACGCAGGGACTCCTCCGCCACTTCCACCGCGGCGCGCACGAGCATGCCGCATGTGCGCGACGGGACCGCGCCCCAGCCCTCGCGGCGCACCAGGTCGGCATTGACGCCAAGCCGCTGCCCAAGGTAGGAGCGAAGATTCTCGTCCATCAGCTTCGCCATGCCTTGATACCCCCTCTTACGACAGTCTCTGCCGCCTTGCGACAAGAGACGCAGGGGACGTGAGGCAGGGCTGGCGGACACTAGGCGAGCGGCTCGAATTCGGCGGCGAAGTGGCGCAGCGTCGGCGGCTCGTACGTGAAGCGGTAGCCTGGCACGTCGTGACGACGCAGGAGGATGCGCCTCGTCGCTTCGGCCACCTGCTGCAGGTGGGCCTGGCTGTACACGCGGCGCGGAATCGCGAGCCGCACGAGGTCGAGGGGCGGATAGTCGTGCTCTCCCGTACGTGGATCGCGACCGGCAAGCACGGTGCCGATCTCGACGCAGCGGATGCCGCGTTCGCGGTAGAGCTCGACGCTAAGGGCCCAACCGGGGAAAACATCGCGCCCAAGATGGTCGAACATGCGTCCGGCGTCGATATAGACGCCGTGCCCGCCGGCGGGCGACATCACCGGCACGCCGGCTTGGCGCAGTGCCGCATGCAATTCGGCGACCTGCGCTACGCGATAGCTGAGGTGCGGCTCGAGCACGGCCTCGCGGATACCCTGCGCCAAGGCCGCAAGGTCGCGGCCGGCGAGACCGCCATAGGTGGCGTAGCCTTCATACAGGATGCCGAAGTCCCTCAGGCGCCGATAGAGATCTTCGTCGCGCAACGCGACGAAGCCGCCGATGTTCACCATCGGATCCTTCTTTGCGGACATGGTGCAACCGTCGGCGCAGGACATCATCTCGCGCGCGATCTCGGCGACGCTGCGGCCGGCCTGATCGGCCTCACGCTGCTGGATCAGGTACGCGTTCTCCGCGAAGCGGGCTGCGTCGAGGAAGAAGAGCTTGTGGTACCGGTGCGCGATCTCGCTCACGGCGCGCAGGTTCTCGAGCGAGACGGGCTGGCCGCCGTTGTTGTTCGACGTGACAGTGGCCATCACTACCGGAACCTTGTCGCCTTCGTCGCGCAAGAGCGCCTCAAGTCGGTCGAGGTCAAGATTGCCCTTGAAGGGGAAGTCTCCTTCGGGGTCCTCGCCCTCCTTGATGACGATGTCGAGGGGTATGGCGCCGACCGTCAGTACGTGCGCCTTGGTCGTGTCAAAGTGCAGGTTGTTGGGCACGACGTCGCCAGGGTGGGCAAGCGCCCGGAAGAGCACGTGTTCCGCTGCGCGGCCCTGATGCGTGGGCAGGACGAGCGGGAAGCCGAGAACATCTGCGACCGACCGCTGCAGGTCCTGGAAGCTCACGGACCCGGCGTAGGATTCATCGCCGCGCATCAAGGCGCCCCACTGCTCCTGACTCATGGCGGACGTGCCGGAATCGGTCAGGAGATCGATGTAGACCTCCTGCGCGAGCAGTTTGAAGGGGTTGAAGCCCGCGCGGCGCAGTGCCGCCTCGCGCTCCTCGGGGGGCAGGAGCTGGATCCATTCGATCATTTTCGTCTTGTAGGGCTCCGCGAGAGGCCAACCGTCGGAAGACAGGGTCATGGGGGCCACCTCCAGGTGAACATGGTGCATGCCGCATTTCTGCATTACTTCCCTGATGGAAGTGCTGGGGCAGGCAGCGGCGCGGTTCTCGTGCTCAGAGACCCAGACGGCGCTGCGTGAAGGAGAGGGCCGTTTCCGCTGCCGCGCGCTGCATGCGCACCCGCACGTCGAGCGGCTGGCGGCCGGGCGTCTCCACCGTGATGACATGTTCCGCGACGTGGTATAGGTAGAAGGCAAGCGGCCACTGCGAGCGTTCTGCCGCCATTTCCACGAGACTCTTGCCCTGGGGCCAGGCCATCGTGACGAGTCCCTGCTCGATCGGAGGATCGTCGCCTTCCTCGCCGTAGGAAAGCGGTCCTTCGAGGGCTATGCGCTGCAGGAGTGCCGGGGCCACGTGCGGGCCGTGTTCGAGGCGCTCATAGACGTAGAAGCCGTAGTAGTCGCAGTCCTCGTGCATATCGACGGCCATGGCGAAATGCTTGCCGGCCGTGATGTCGCGCACCATCTGGATGGCGGGCGGAGGCGTCTCGTCCCTGAAGCGCCGATTGAGATCGCGTCCCTCGGCATCATAGCGGATGCCGCGCTCGAAACCCCAGGGGTTCAGGCAAGGGAACGCCTCGATGTGAAAGATGTGCAGCCACTTGGCCAAGTCGCGTTCGCACCAGGCCAGGAGGCCGCTCGTGGCCCCCGGCTCCTCCCCGTGGATGCCTGCTGAGAGGAGGAAGTGCGGTGCTCCCTCCGGTCCGGGCAGATCCAGGTGATAGAGGGGGTAGCCGTCGGCCTCGCCCTGTACGGTCAACTGGCCGCCGTAGTCGTCGGCGACTGCTTGCAGGCGTTCGATGACATCGTCGTAGTCCGGTCTTCTCAAGTTCATCCTCCAGGGACGTGCCACGCTGGGCAGGAGTTCAGGCGGGCATCGGGGAAGCGGTGCGCCGCACGTCGTCCAGGCATGGCATTCCCCTGCCGGCGGGAAGATTCCTGCCGCGGCGTCACGCGGGCTGGCCGACGGTGTTCCTCGATCGGCGGTGACACGGCTAGACCATGGACGAAGGCGACCTGATCCGCAGCGCGAAGGCCGGCGTCGACGAGGCTGCCGCGGAACTCTGCCGCCTGCACTGGCGCGAGGTGTATCGCGTGGCCTACGGGCGCCTCGGCAACCGCGCGGAAGCGGAAGATGTGACCCAGGAGACGTTCCTCCGCTTCTGGCGGCAGATCGAGCGGTTCGAAGGTGACCGCCTCGGTCCGTATTTGCGTACGATCGCGCTCAATCTGTGCCGCAACCGGTTGCGCGACAGCTACCGCCACCCCGAGGTGGAGTTCGTGGCGGACCTGCGTCCGGACGCAAGCCAGTCCGCCGATGAACACCTGGTGGCGCGTGAAGAACGGGCGAGACTCAGGTCGGCCCTCACGGAGCTCGACCCGGATCAGCGGCGCGTGCTCGAACTGCGGCTGATCGAGGGGTTGAGCGCTGCCGAGGTCGGACGGGAACTCAACCGTTCTGCGCAAGCCGTGCGTGCACTGCAGTACCGTGCGCTGATCCGGTTGCGGGGTATTCTCGCCTGGGCGCCCGGCGGACGGGAGGGATGAGCATGGACGAGGAACGTCGCGTGCAACAACTCGATGCCGCCCTCGAACGGCTCGTCCGTGGCGATGCGCAGCCCTCCCTCGAGGACAGCTTTACTGAGGGGATCCTCGACGTCGCGCGGTCAGTCCGGGAACTCGGCGAGCCAGAGTGGCCGGCAGACGAAAACGCATTTCTTGCGCGGCTCATGCCGCCGCCCAGGCGGCCACGGCGCGCTTCCGCGTGGCCTTGGGCCGCTGTGGCTGCCGCTGCTGGTCTGGCACTTCTCTTGGCGCGCGTGCCGGGGCCGCTCCCTCGCTATACCAGTAGCGCTGCGCCTGCTCTGCCATCCCAATCGGACGCCATGCGCCTCTCTGCGA
>DAIBJA010000059.1 GCA_027420455.1 Clostridia bacterium
GCGCAGACGGGCGACGTGGTGCTGTTCGGCGGGTACAACGGCGGCGGCTCCTTGTCCGACACCTGGACGTGGAATGGGACAACGTGGACGCAGCAGAGCCCCGCGACGAGCCCGCCGGGGAGATACGCCAGCATGATGGCGTACGACGCTCAGACGGGCTATGTGGTGCTGTTCGGCGGAGTCGGCAGCGGCTTGTTGGCGGACACCTGGACGTGGAACGGCACGACGTGGACGCAGCAGAACCCCACGACGGGCCCGTCGGCTCGGTTTGCGCCCGCGCTGGCGTATGACGCCCAGACCAATGATGTTGTGCTCTTCGGCGGAGGGGACTACAACAACGCCTCGTCGGACACCTGGACGTACGGGCCCCCTGCTCCGCCCACCGTGACGGGCCTCAGCCCGACATCCGGCTCTTCGACCGGCGGCACGAGCGTGGTGATCACGGGCACGGGCTTCACCGGCGCCACGGCGGTGGACTTCGGCGGTGCGGCGGCGACGGGATACACCGTGGACTCGGCGACGGAGATCACGGCGACTGCGCCCGCCGGCTCGGGCACCGTGGACGTGGCCGTGACGACGGCGAGCGGCACGAGCGCCGCCTCAAGCGCGGACAAGTACACCTTCTTCGGCCCGCCGAGCGCCGCGCACTCTGAGGTCAGCGCGTCGCCAACCTCGGTGGTCGCCGACGGCACCTCGACCGCGACGGTGACGGTGACGGTCCAGGACGCGAGCGGCAATGCCGTATCGGGCGTGAGCGTCAGTCTGGCCGGCAGCTCGGGCAGCCACTCCACCATCACCGCGGTGGACGCCACTACGAACGCGAGCGGTGTCGCCACCTTCACGGTCAAGGACTCCACACCGGAGACGGTGACCTACGCAGCGACCGCAGGGACGACGGCCATCACCCAGACGGCGCAAGTGACCTTCACGCGCCTCGTAACATGGACGCAGCAGAGCCCGACCGCGACACCCCCGGCGAGACTGGGGGGCATGATGGCGTACGACGCGCAGACGGGCGACGTGGTGCTGTTCGGCGGTTACACGGGAAGCGGCTATTTGTCCGACACCTGGGCATGGAACGGAACGACCTGGACCCAGCAGCACCCCGCGACCAGCCCATCTGCGAGATATGTCGGCATGATGGCGTATGACGCCCAGACGGGCGACGTGGTGCTGTTCGGCGGGAGCACCGGCGGCAGCGCCCTCTCCGACACCTGGACCTGGAACGGGACGACGTGGACGCAGCTGCACCCCGCGACGAGCCCGCCGGCGACATCGGCAGGCGTGATGGCGTACGACGCCCAGACGGGCAATGTAGTGCTCTTCGGCGGGTACACGGGAAGCGGCTACTTGTCCGACACCTGGACATGGAACGGCACGACCTGGACCCGGCAGAGCCCCGCGACGAGCCCGCCGGGGAGGGCGGACAGCGCGATGGCGTACGATGCCCTGACGGGCGATCTGGTGCTGTTCGGCGGGTACAACGGCGGCGGCTCCTTGTCCGACACCTGGACGTGGAATGGGACAACGTGGACGCAGCAGAGCCCCGCGACGAGCCCGCCGGGGAGATTCGACAGCATGATGGCGTACGACGCTCAGACAGGCTATGTGGTGCTGTTCGGCGGATACGGCAGCGGCTTGTTGGCGGACACCTGGACGTGGAACGGCACGACGTGGACGCAGCAGAACCCCACGACGGGCCCGTCGGCCCGGTATTCGCTCGCGCTGGCGTATGACGCCCAGACCAATGATGTTGTGCTCTTCGGCGGAGGGGACGTGAACGGCAACGCCTCGTCGGACACCTGGACGTATGGTCCGATCGGCGCTCCTACCAGTCTGACGGCAAGCGCTTCTCCTTCGAACGTCACTGCCGGCGGCACCGCGACCTTGACGGCGACGGTCAAGGACAGCAGCGGAAACCTCGTGCCGAGCGCCACGGTGGACTTCGCCACCACGCTAGGCTCGCTCTCGGCAGCATCAGCAACTACCGATGCCAACGGCGTCGCCACGGTCACCCTGACGTCCTCGACGCCTGGATCCGCCACGGTGACTGCGACCGTCGACGGCACCTCCGTATCCGGGGACGTGACGGTGCAGTTCGCGGCCCCGGCGCAGATACCGTCGAGTGCTACGGGGTCGGGGACGGTCACGAAGACGCTCCCGGCCAGTGGCGGGACGATCTCCACGTCGGACAACTCCTTGACGCTGCAGGCGCCGTCGGGCGCGTTCGCGCAAGGCGTCACCGTGACGGCGACCGAGCTCTTCGCCAGTCAGGCTCCTGCGCCGCCAGAGGGCGACAGCACCGCCGTCGTCTGGAGCTTCGACACGGGCGGGGTGGAGCCGTCCAAGCCGCTGACGCTGACCTTCACCTACGACCCGTCGACGCTCAACGGCTCGGAGCCCCAGAAGCTCGGCGTCTACCTCTACAACGAGACCACCAGGAAGTGGCAGTGGGTCGGAGGCACGGTGAATACGACGAACCACACCATCACCGTGACGGTCGACCACCTGAGCGTCTACGGGGCCTTCGTCAACACCACGACCTTCAACGACCTCTCCGGCTACGCCTGGGCCACGCCCGCGATCGACAAACTGCTCGGCGCGGACATGATCCAAGGGTTGTCGGCGGGCGTCTTCGACCCTGCAGGGAACGTGACCCGCGCCGAGTTCGCGAAGCTCCTGGTGGAGGCGCTCGGCCTACCGGTCGACGCGACCTCGACCGCCTTCACGGACGTGCCTTCCTCCGCCTGGTACGCACCCTATGTCGCCGCTGCTCAGGGCGCCGGACTGGTGAAGGGGCAAACCGCCACCCGCTTCGACCCCAGTGCCGCGATCAGCCGGCAGCAGATGGCGGCCATGCTGGCGCGCGCCTTGACGTTAGCCGGGGTGAGCGTACAGACCCGCACCTACAGCTTCAAGGACAGCGCGCAGATCAGCCCGTCCCTCCTCGGGGACATCGCGACGGTCGTGTCCGCGGGCCTGATCGCCGGGTTCCCCGACGGCACCCTGCGGCCCACTGGGGTTGCCTCCCGTGCCGAGGCCGCGGTCATGCTGGCTCGCTTCCTGCAGGCGATCGGCAAGGCGTAGGATCAGACCCTGGGGCCCACCTCCGGCGGTGGCCTGGCGTGCGCTGCGAACCCAGGCGAGTGTGTCGCCTCAGGTTGCCATAAGTCAGCTCGGTCAGGGAGAGCGCCGAAGTTGGCGCTCTCCCTCCGTGCGCTTATGTACTTCGGTCAATCCGCGTCCTCGTGTCCGTCCGACGCGCCGGGCGAGGACTGTGCTTCCAGCTCGGTTAGCAGCTGCATGCAGACGCCCAAGATGCCCGAAGCCTTCTCGACCGCCTGCCGAGCCTGTTCTGCGGTGTGCCGTTCGCCAGGGACCCCGCCTGGCCAAGCGTCTGGGTACCTGGTGGAAATGTAGAAGGAATCGAGCAGCGTGGCGTCCTGCATGGCGATCAAGTCCCTCAGAGCTTGAGAGGATTGGAGGTTGCCCATGATGTCGTGAGACCTCTTGTAATCGCCCGCCTCGGCGATGGAAAGCGACTCTGTCGCCTTTTCGGCAGCCTGCTGGCTAAAAATACAGGCGGCGTACGGATGGGTTGCAACGTTATCCACTGCAGTTTGCAGGTCTAGGGCTGCCTGCGCAAGCCAGCGTTTGGCCTCATCGAGGTCGCTCGTACAAGACACACCTTTACCTGACATCTCACTGCTGACGAAGTGGCGCGTGGCGCAGAGTTCATCCCATTCTTCAGGGGTGTAGATCAGGAGATCTGTTCGCACCACGGGTTGCAACTCAGCCAGCGCCCGTGCTGTGCGGATGTGGAAAGGCACTCCCCGAGCGGCCTCGGAGATGGCGACGAGATCCAGGTCGCTGCTGAAAGAATCCCGTCCCTGGGCGACGGACCCGAACAGGATGACCTTTGAGGCTCCGCGTTGCGAGAGAGCGACGGCGAGTCTCTCGGCTTCGCGCCGATGCGCCGCACGGGCAGCCGCGAGTCTGTGGCGGTATGACCGCACCACAGGATCCAAAGGGCTGCTCGAGGTCACTGCGATCCCTCCCGATCCTAGTTGTACCAATTACACTCCGTCGTCACAGGGGTCAGCATGCGCGCGGCATACGTCCGTACCGCGGCATGCCTGCACGGCAAAACAGCGGGACAACGGACATCGGAGTAGCGTCGGCGGCCGGCCGACACGCTGATGCCATGGGGTCAGAAGGGGCGGGCACCTGGTCTCAAACTCCGAGGCGCCATTCGAGTGACCGATGAGATGCGGAGGCATCGCGTGAGCCGACGGGTGGCCGATACGCGGCCCGTGCGATCTGGCGGACGCGAGTTCTTGTGTCACATTCGCAAGCAGCGGCACACCAGCGGCAGGGGTCTTGGTAGCTTATGGCCTTGGTTCCGGCGCGATAGGCGTCGAGAGTGCCGCGCCAGCCGAGGGAGCCCAGTGCGTGCCCAGGTTCATCGGCGCTCTGGTGCGTAGAAACGCGCGGTCGCCCGCGTCCGCCACTTGCGCCGACGACGTCCGCACGCCAGCCTTCCTGGAGAGGAAGGCGAAGTGCTCCGATCTGGCCACCCAGAGGTATGCGAGCAGGTCGGCGAGGTCGAAGAAAACCGCCCGCAGCCGGTGCTTGGGGATCAGAGCCGCCCGTAATCCACGCCCACGCCCGCTCGGCCCGAACAGGGGAGAGACACCCACCATTGCGGGTCCCAGCCGTCGGCGCGTGGTTCCCTGCGTCCTCGGGCCCAGCGCCGCGCCATAGGCTCACGCGGTGAGGTTATCCGTTCACGGCTCGCTGCGGGAGAACATTACGCCTGTACCACGGCTCCGGGAAAATCCCCCGGGGCCAAAGTTTTTGTTGGCCAAGTCCTGGCCGACATCACCGCCCACTGCTCCGCATACATGTGGGATCGCCGGCACTATGCCAATGGCAGCGCACGGGAGGTGGGCGTGGCCGAAGCTTCGGCAAGGTCGGCGCGGCGTGCGGCGGCACTTCAACGGTTCGGGCGCCCGCAACGGCAGATGCCACCACGGGAGCCGAGATTCGATGACACGGGTTCCGGGCATCGAAGACGGGCTCGCGCGTGGCGACGGGGACATCGGAATATGGAGCCTACGGGAGGCCTTCTTTCCGCGGCTTTTTTGTTTCGGCGTGCTTCGCCACGCCGCGCGAGTCGAGGAGGTCAGGAAGGAGCAGTGTCTAGGCAGCGGCTCCCGGTCGCCAAGAGAGTCCTCGGGGGTCTCTTGGGAGCTGTATTGACGGTGGCCAGCTTCGCAAGCGTGTTCACATTCGCGGCTCGCGCCCCCTCCGCGGCGGCGGCCGCGGCCAACGAGACGCGCGGCGGTTTCGTGGCGCAGCTCGGTCAGGCCCTATGCCTTGTCGCGGATACAGGCGCGGCCCAGAAGTACTCGGACGTATCGCCGGGCGATCCAAACTTCGGAGCGATCATGTCGGCGAGCGCGCAAGGTTGGATTTCGGGTTACCCGAACGGCACGTTCGAGCCCGACGGCACCCTGACGCGCGAGCAGATGGTCAAGGTCGAGGTCATCGCCCTTGGACTCGGGTCGCAGGCGGCAGCCTTGAGCGGTCAGGCGCCGGATTACAGCGACGCGACTTCCATCGGCCGCTGGGCTTGGGGTTTCGTCAACGAAGCGACGGCCATCGGCATCGTGCACGGCTTTGTGGACGGCAGCTTCGGGCCGACCGAAACGTTCACGACGTCCGAGGCGACCGACGCGCTCGGTGAGCTGACAGCCTACCTTGCGGCACATGACCAGCCGGTCGTGACCGCCGTGACGCCGGGCAGCGGAGCTGCGGGCGGTACGGTGGCCGTGAGCGGCAGCGGCTTCTGCGGAGCGAGCGGCGTGGCCTTCGGGTCCCTGTCCGCTGCTTCGTTCGTCGTCCAATCGACGAGTTCCCTGACGGCGGTCGCGCCGAGCGGCAGCGGCACGGTCGATCTCACCGTGACGACGGCCAAGGGCACGAGCGCCAAGGGGAGCCCGGACCTGTTCTCCTACACCACACCGCCACCCCCGCCCCCTCCTCCCCCTCCACCTCCGCCACACATCACGAGCTACAGTGTGCAAGCCGTCGCAAGCCTGCAGGCCATCACGGTGCCCGCGGGTACCGCGATCGGATCACTGGCGTTGCCCACCACGGTCGGGGTGACGCTCAGCGGCGGCGCATCGCAGAACCTCGGCGTGACCTGGAACGGCGGGACCCCGGCGTATGACGGCAACGCCGCGGGTACCTACACCTTCACTGGGACCTTGACGCTGCCGTCCAACGTAACGAACCCGAGCAACCTGACGGCGGCGCAGAACGTCGTCGTGCAGGCGGGCCCGCCGGCCGCGGCGACGAGCAGCCTCACCGGACCTGCATCCGCGGTCACGGCGGGCGACAGCGCCACGTACACCCTGGTCCTGAAGGACCAGTACAGGAACCCCATCGCGGGGCTGGCCGGCCAAATCGCCCTGACACAGACGGGAGCCGGTTCTGGCGACGTCAGCTTCGGGGCGGTGACCGAAACCGCGACGAACGGCACCTACACCTTCACGGCCACCGACGATCTGGCGGAGACGTTCACCGTCCACGCGACCGTGGCGGGTCTCTCGCTGGCCGCGTCGCCGGAAACGGTGACCCCCGCCGCGGCGAGCAAGCTCGTGATCGCGAGGGAGCCCTCCACGACCGCGGCCGGCGCCCTGACAACCCAACCCGTGGTCGACGTGACGGACCAGTACGGCAACGTGGCGGCCACGGATACCTCGACGGTGACGGCCGCACTGACGACTGGCGCGGGCAGCCTCGGTGGAACGACCGCGGCGACCGTGACGGCCGGCGTCGCCAGCTTCAAGAACCTCAGCATCGACACGGCGGCCCAGGGGGACGTCCTGACGTTCACGGACGGCAGCCTGACCCCGGCGGTCAGTCAGCCCTTCGACGTGAACCCGGGTGGCCCGTCGGCCAAGCACAGCACGCTCACCGGGCCTGCAGCCGCGGTTACGGCGGGCGACAGCGCCACGTACACCCTGGTGCTCGCAGACAGGCACGACAACCCGCTGACCGGACTTGCCGGCCAGATCACGCTCGGGCAGGCGGGCGCCGCCACGGGCGACGTCAGCTTCAGCAGCGTGACCGAGACATCGACCCCTGGCACCTATACCTTCACCGCGACCGACAACACGGCGGAGCACTTCACGGTCTCGGCGACCGCGGAAGGCCTGACGCTCACGGCGGCGGAAGAGACCGTGGCGCCCGCCTCTGCGAGCAAGCTCGTGATCGCCGTAGAGCCCTCGACGACCGCGGCCGGCGTCCTGACGACCCAGCCCGTGGTCGACGTGACGGACCAGTACGGCAACATCGTAACCACGGACGCCTCGACCGTGACGGCCTCCCTGACCACAGGCCTCGGCAGGCTCGTGGGCACGGCCGCGCTGCAGGCGGCGTCCGGCGTTGCCACGTTCCAGAACCTCGAACTCGACCAGGCGGCCAAGGGCGACGTCCTGACGTTCACCGATGGCAGCCTGGCCCAGGCGGTCAGTCAGCCGTTCGACGTCCTCCCTGGGGCCCCTTCGCTCACGTACAGCAGCCTCACGGGCCAGACCTCAGTCCCGGCGGGCGACACCATCACCTACACCCTGGTGCTGGCCGACCGCTACGACAACCCGATCACCGGCGTGGCCGCGCAGATCCAGCTGCAGGCCCAGGGCGCGCGCCCTGGTGACGTGCAGTTCAACGCCGTCGCCGAGATCGGCACGCCTGGCAGCTACGCGTTCACGGTGTCCGACACCAAGGCGGAGACCTTCACGGTCGCGGCGACCGTAGGGGGCACCACCGTCAAGGCGGCGCCTGAGACCGTGGTGGCGGCCGCGGCGTCCCAGCTGATAGTCGCGACGGAGCCTTCCACGACTGTGGACGGCGTTCTCACGACCCAGCCCGTGATCGACATCACGGACGTCTACGGCAACGTGGCGACCACGAACACGTCAACGGTGACAGCGACCTTGACCACCGGTCCAGGAACGGTGCAAGGGACGACCAGCGTGTCCGCCTCGGCGGGCGTTGTCACCTTCACGAACCTCGAAATCGACCAGGTGGGGAAGGGCGACGTCCTGACCTTCACCGACGGCCTCACCACGGTGCAAAGCAGGGCCTTCAACGTTCCGGTGGGACCGGCGTCACCAGCCGCGAGCATCCTGCGCGGCCCCGCCGCCGAAACCGCCGGCGTCAGCGCCAGCTACCAGCTCACGTTGGACGACGCTTACGGAAACCCGATCGCGAACCTCCCCGGCAGTGCCTTCACTCCGAGCGAGAGTGGCGTCGCGAACACCGCGGCCTTCAGCTACGGCGCCGTGACGGCGAACCCCGCTTCGCCTGGCACCTACACCTTCACGGTGACGGACGACGCGGCGGGGACCTTCACGGTCTCGGTGGCCGTGCAGGGCGTCACGATCCAGGCGAACCCCGAGACAGTGACAGCGGCGGCGGCGAGCCAACTCGCGATCACCCAGGAGCCCTCGACATCCACGCCCGGCGTCTTGACGACCCAGCCCGTGGTGCAGGTCGAAGACCAGTACGGCAATGTGGTCACGACGGATACGTCCACGGTGACGGCGGCGTTGACGGCCGGTTCAGGCACGCTCGCAGGAACGACGAGCCTGGCTGCCGTGACAGGCGTCGTCACCTTCACGAACCTCGAAATCGACCAGGCGGGCAAGGGCGACGTCCTGACCTTCACGGATGGACCCAAAACAGCGGTCAGCGCGGCGTTCAACGTGCCGGTGGGCCCGCCTTCGCAGTCCACCAGCACCTTGCGTGGACCTTCCCAGGAGACCGCCGGCGCGAGCGCCAGCTACCAGCTTGTGCTGGCGGACCGCTACGGCAACCCGATCACGGGCCTCCTCAGCACCGCCTTTGGCCTGACCGAGACCGGCGTCGCGAACACCGCGGCGGTCAGCTACGGAAAGGTGACGGAGAACCCCAGCTCGCCAGGCACGTACACCTTCACGGTGACGGACGATGCGGCGGCGACCTTCCAGGTCTCGGCGGCCGTGCAGGGTGTCACGATCCAGGCGGCCTCTGAGACGGTGACAGCGGCGGCGGCAAGCCGGCTCGTGATCACCCAAGAGCCCTCGACGACCGCGGCCGGCGTCCTGACGACCCAGCCCGTCGTGCAGGTCGAGGACCGCTACGGCAACGTGGTGACAACCGACGCGTCCACGGTGACGGCCTCCCTGACGACCGGCCCCGGTACGCTCAAGGGGACTGTGAGCCTGGCGGCTGTGGCGGGCGTCGCCACCTTCACGAACCTCGAAATCGACCAGATGGGGAAGGGCGACGTCCTGACCTTCACCGATGGTGCGCTGACCTCCGCGCCGAGCGCTCCGTTCAACGTCAACCCGGGTGCTCCGTCACCGACGTTCAGCACCCTCACCGGACCGACAGCGCCGGTCATGGCGGGCGATGTCGCCACGTATACCCTGGTGCTCGAAGACCAGTACCAGAACCCGATCACCGGTCTCGCCGGCCAGGTCGCTCCGTTCCAGACGGGAGCCGGCGCGGGCGATGTCAGGTTCGGTGGCGCGGCGGAGACCTCGACGCTAGGCACCTACACGTTCACGGCGACCGACAACACTGCGGAAAGCTTCACGGTTTCGGCGACCGCTGAAGGCCTGACGCTCCAGGCGGCCCCTGAGACGGTGGCGCCGGCGGCGGCGAGTCGGCTCGTGATCACCCGGCAGCCCTCGACGACCGCGGCCGGCGTCCTGACGACCCAGCCCGTCGTGCAGGTGGAGGACCGGTACGGCAACCTGATCACCACGGACGCATCCACGGTGACGGCCTCCCTGACGACCGGCCCCGGTACGCTCAAGGGGACCGTGAGCCTGGCGGCTGTGGCGGGCATCGCCACCTTCACGAACCTCGAAATCGACCAGGTGGGGCAGGGCGACGTCCTGACCTTCACCGATGGTGCGCTGACTCTCGCGCCAAGCGCTCCGTTCAACGTCAACCCGGGAGCTCCGTCACCGACGCTCAGCACCCTCACCGGGCCGACATCGCCGATCACGGCGGGCGATGTCGCCACCTACACCCTGGTTCTCGAAGACCAGTACAAGAACCCGATCACCGGCCTCGCCGGCCAGATCACCATGGCTCAGACCGGGGCCGGCGTGGGCAACGTCAGCTTCGGAGGCGTGGCGGAGACCTCGACGCTAGGCACCTACACCTTCACGGCGACCGACAACACGGCGGAAAGCTTCACGGTATCGGCGACGGCGGAAGGCGTGACGCTCAAGGCGGCCAAGGAAACGGTGGTGCCGGCGGCGGCGAGCCAGCTCCGGATCACCACGGAGCCTTCGACAACGGTGGCCGGCGTCCTCACGACCCAGCCCGTGGTCGAGGTGACGGACCAGTACGGCAACGTTGTCACAACGAACACGTCCATGGTCACGGCCGCTTTGACGACCGGGCCAGGCACCCTGGCCGGCACGACCTCGGTGAACGCCAAGGCCGGCGTCGCGACCTTCACGAACCTCGAGATCGACAAGGCGGCCCAGGGAGACGTCCTGACCTTCACGACTGGAACCCTGAGTTCCGCCAGCGCGCCGTTCAACGTCGCTGCGGGCGCGCCGTCGCCAACCTACAGCAGCCTTACGGGGCCGAACGGCGACGTGCAGGCGGGCGTAAGCGCGACCTATACGCTGGTGCTCGCAGACAAGTACGACAACCCGATCACAACGGGCGCGATCTCGCTCAGCGAGACCGGCGCCGCGCTCAGCAGCGATGTGCAGTTCGGGAGCATCTCCACCACCTCCGTCCTACAGCAGAACGCACCGATCACCTACGTATTCACGGTCACCGACGACAAGGCGGAGACGTTCACCGTCACGGCGACCGAGGGTGGCGTAGGCATCACGGCCAAGGCCGAGACGGTCGTGGCCGGACCGGCCGCGCAGATCTCCCTTGTCTCGCCGACGAGCGCTAACAGCCTCAAAGCCTTGGGGTCTGTCGACATCACCTTCAAGGTCACGGATACCTACGGCAACCCCGTCCAAGGAGCGACGGTAACGTTCGGCAAGACCGGCAGCCTAAAGGGGGTCATCCGCAAGTCGGCCACCACGGGAGCGGACGGCGAGGTGACCTGCACGTACAATGCCATCCCCGGCGAGGGCCTCGCCCATCACAGCGGCACGGTGACGGCCACCATCATGGTGAACGGCGCCCCTGTGACGGCGTCCAGTCCGGAGATCTCCATCAGCGTGTGATGCACTAGGAGAGGCCGTATCCGGGGGCCGGATCTCTTCCGGCCCCCGGACACCCCTCCACGGACCGAAGCGATCAGGTCGCTGCGCAAGCGAAGAGTCCGAAACAGGCGAGCCGGCCCCTTTGGCGGGGCCGGCTCCGCGCGTCGTCTGGCGAGTGTGGGCGGTGGTCCGCACAGACCCCATTGGGGGGCCTTGGCAAGCTCCTGTCACGGCAGGCCGAGCGATGCGCAACGACCCCCTGCGGTTCGGCTATGAGCGCCGACCTGCTAGGTGGATCCGCATGAGGGCGCCGACCTCCCGACAAAGGTCTCACGTGCTGGCGGAGGCAGGCTCGACAGGGTTCCGTTTTTGCGGTGCGTTGCCACGCGAGGTCCGTTGGGCCAAGCATGCCGCGGCAAGAGGCCTGGTTGCCTGGACGGCTCGGGCGGACGCGCTCAGGGGAGCAGGGCCACGACCTGGAGGTCCGGGAAGAAGCTGCGGTATGGTCCCACATCGTTGGTGAGAAGAGCACAGTCGTAGCGGAGAGCATGAGCACCGATCAAGAAATCGGACAAAACGTGCTTCGGCTTCCCTAGGTCGGCATGACAGGAGTGGCACCGGAACCTCTGTCGGGTGCCACATTGAGGGCATTCGTACTCCGCTGGTCTTCTGGTGCCTAGATACCGGTTAAAGGCTGCGGCGGCGTAAGCCCAGACCTCGCGATCCCAGCGGTCATCGATCTCGATGCCCGCCTCGCCAAGTCTCGCACTGAGTTCTGGCTCGTCCCACTTGCCGATCGCGAGGAGTTCCGACATGACTGGGCCACCTACGACGACCGCTCCCAAACCAGCGGCACCCTGGAGGGCACGGACCGCGGCATCGGCTAAGGCAGCATCTTGATCGAGTAGGAGGTAGCTCAACACGTTGGTGTCCACCGAAGTTGCCACGATCACTCACTACCTTCAGGCGGCAACAGGTCAAGGGATGGCCGGCGTACCTCGCGCAGGCGCTGCTGAACCGTTTCGGTGTCCTGCCCCCATGCCCCGCGCAGTTTGTTGAAGCGGCCATCCTCGGGGGTGTGCCTGCGCATGAGAATCGACCCGTCTGCTTGCGGTGAAAACGTTAGGCGAGACCCCTCTCGCAACTCGGCCCACTCCCTCAAAGGCTGGGGGATGACCACCTGACCTCGCGCAGACATCTTGCCTTCGAACGACTTATCGGGGACTTCGCGTCGTCTCACTTCTGTGCCACCCCGCACGCTGGACATCGCGGCTCACCTACAAATGATATGATCTAACTCCACTGATCATACCACATACGTCTTACCGAAATCGTCTTACTCGTTAGGATCTGCAAGGCTTCCGTATCTGGACGAGGCTTCCTTCGCTCGGTCACGACATTCGTTTGACGTTCTCCCCGCGGCTAAAGCCGGGGGATTCTTTCTCGGTCCTGGCGGGCCGAGCTACACCGCATGTGCGGCGTGTACCGCACACCGATGGGGGACGCCATAGCCCCGACTACTGGGCCTGAGCCCAGATACTTGGCGCGGATGTTGTACGCGCCGACACCGTCTCGGTGGTAGTGGAAGCCGCAGACGCAGCGGTACTCCCGTCCTCTCGGCTTGTGCCGCCGGCCACAGGCCGGGCAGGTCTGCGACGTGAACGCCTCATCCTGCAGGGCAACCTCCATACCCAAACATTCCGCCTTGTAGGTGAGCATGTGTCGCATCTGGCCGTGCAGCATCTGGTGGATCTTCTGGTTCGCCGTGTGGCCGTAGTCCAGCCCCTGGCGGATGTCCCGCAAATCGCCGATGACCACCTTATGCACCCCGCTCGCGTGGAGGGTGGAAATTAGTGTGGTGGTCTCTTTGTGCAGGATGTCCCGGATCTGGTTGTCCAGCTTGCGAAGCTGGCGCTTCTTCGAACGCACGAGACGCCACCAGCGGCGCGAATGCTTTTGCTTCGTGTCGATCAGGTGGGCGAGTTCCGCCTTGATCTTGTTCTGATAGCGCCGCTTCGACCGCAAGAGCCTGCCGTTTGCGATGACACACCGCCCGCCGTCGTGGGCGACCGCCAGATGCACCTCCCCGAGGTCCACGCCCGCGACTTCGGATCCCTGCGCGACGGCCCGTGCGGCTCTGACGTAGGTGGCCCGCAGCTCGTACTGACGGCCGTCCCAGCCCATCTCGACGAGGCGCGGCAGGTCCCACCGCCAAGGCACGCGGAGAGGCTCGTTGCCTTTGCCGTTGGAGAGGATGAGTTCGCCATCACGCAGACGGATGGCGCTCGACTTCCATTGCACCTTGAAGTAACGCCTACGTCGATGTGGCGGGCGCGCGTCAGGATCTGTCTTATGGCGGGTCCTCCAGGATTGCAAGGATGCGTAGAACGCCTGAACCACCGCGTCGGCGCTGTGGGCGTGCAGGGCGTCCGAGTTGTGCCAGCGCATCGAGCTGGAGGCTTTGAGCCAGACGCCCTTCCTGCGCACCGTGCGCCAGAACGCGACCACGGTGCGAGAGTAGAGCTCGCCCGCCGCCCGTGCGAGTGCATCCATCTGATCGCTTCGTCCGATCTTTAGACGGCGGACGACGTGCCGCTCAGACCCGCTTCTGGTTCTCGATGTACTGCTTGACCACGGCAAGCGGAACACCTCCGACTGTGGCCACGAAGTAGCTGTTGGTCCAAAGCGTCGGGAGACGCTTTTTAAGCCACGGAAACTCTTCACGCAGCAGCCGGGACGATCGGCCTTTGAGCAGCTTGATCAAGCGGTGCATTCCGAACTGCGGGTCGACATCGACCAGCAGATGCACGTGGTCCGGCATCACCTCCATTTCGATGATCTCAGCTCGCAGATCTGCAGCGGATAGCGCCAACACCTCCTTCAGTACTTGCAGGAGTAGACGACGTTGCGGTTGGACTTGAACTGCCGCTCCATAGCTCAACTATAACACCTATTTGCTGGAAGCAGCGGATCGATCCGGCCTTATCCCCATGGCTAAAGCCAGGGGCTTGCGGCCGGGGTCCTCGGTCAAGAAGAAAGTTCATAGGTGCGGATCCTCAGGCTCGTCCTCTACCCGCTCGATCACCAGCCCCGCGTCCCACATGGTGAGGAAGCGAAGAACCAGGCAAGATTCCCAACTCGGCTCGCTTTGCGCTCACGCTCGTCGGCGCTGACAACCACTTCCGGGCGGCACGCTCTTCATCGAGGGTCGGTTCGCTCAGTCACGCAGGTTAGCTGTGGGACAGCGAGCCACCTTGCTGAGAATCCTGTACTCGGTGACCGGAGCTTGCGCGTTACCGCGTGCGGATCGTCAACCAGAGCCGGTTCCTGATCCTGCCCGGGATCACGGTGCCGCATCTGGCGAGTCATGCTCTGGCGCTTACGGCACGGCAGCTGCCACAGGACTGGGCGGTGCGCTATGGCTATATGCCGGTGTTGTTCAAGACGTTTGTCGAGCCGCCGTGGACCCGGTGGCCTCCGATGCCCGTATCTCCGGAGACCTTCCCGGAGAGGACCTCCTGACATACCATCAGGAGGTCAATCCCGACTGGCTACGCCAACTGCCGTCGGCGCGGCGTTACAGGCGGTGGCGCCGGGAGGCGTCGGAAGACTCCCGAGGAAAGCAGTAGGAGACCCGGATTGACGCGTAGTACGCAACGTTCTACACTCAAAGCATGGAAGAGCAAGTGCCGGTGCGTGAGTTGAACCAGCGTACCAGTTCCATCCTTGCGAAGGTCGAGAAGGGCACTGCGATTACGATCACCCGCGATGGGCGCCCCATTGCCCGACTCGTTCCCATCGCGGGGGCATCGCCCAGTCTCGATCGACTGGTCGCGGCGGGTCTAGTGACTGCTCCTGCGGTGCGCGAGCCCGTGCCTATACCCGCGACCTACGGCGAGCAAATGCCGAGCGACGTGGCGCAGAAGCTCGTGGCCGATCGCGAGTCGGAACGCGCATGATCTACCTCGATTCGTCGGCCGTCGTAAAGCTGGTGCGGCGGGAACCCGGATCCGACGCCCTAGCGGCATGGCTCCAGGCGCAGGGCGACGTTGCGCTTGTCTCTTCATGCCTTGTCGAAGTAGAGGTACCGCGAGCCATCCGCCGCTATGACCCTGACTCCCTAGCACACGTTGAGCAAGTGATTGCTCGTCTCTACAAAGTGGAGATCGACGTGAAGATTCGCGCCATGGCGGCGGCCTACGACGACAGAATGCTTCGCAGTCTGGACGCGATCCACTTGGCGACTGCGGAACTACTAGAGAGCGCTACGCACGAATTGGCAGGTTTGGTCGCCTACGATGATCGCTTACTGGTTGCGGCACAGGCGCGAGGATTGAAGACGGTTCGGCCGGCCTGAAGAAGAACGGGGGGCCGCAGGAGATAGGCGCGGTAGAGCGGCGTCTGGGACTTAGTAGTGGACTACATGGCTTGTCGCGGGCACTTGGTCTCTAGACAGGCGGATTTCCGCATACAACAACCGGGAGCGCCCCTCAGCGAAGAAGAACGCTCCCAGTTTCCAGCGGTCCGACCCGGCGCAGAGAGATCTGTTTAGGTTTCCCCGGCTAGGTAGCCCGCTGCGAACGGGCTACTTTTGCTTTGCTCGGGACCTTGCCGCGACCAGGTACCTGCGAACGCGATGGTCGCCAAGGCGACCTTCACGGACAGGACCAGGTGTATGGCCAGATGCACCACCGCCCGTCGTTCCGTCTGCGGTCTGCCAGATCGCGTTGCCCCTGTGGATTCCGACATCTAGCCTGCGCAGCCGGTTCTGCGTGGTGGGCAGGCGGCTGCCCCTGGGCGGAACCACCTGCGGTCACCTGGCCGCCAGCAGCACGAGCACCTGATTCGGCCCCACCCGTTGCAAGACCCGGCAGCCATCTGGGGAGTTCGTGGCCACGCCATCGTGGTTCGGCCTACAGCGCCCTCCCGGAACACAGGTGCCGTCGTCGCGCGCCAGCAGCTTCCCCAGCAGTCCCACCGCGACCCATTCAGGACGCCGCGTGCGCGGTAGGTACGGCCGCGCGGGGTCGTACGCCGGATTCAGGACACGCTGTCGCTCTACGCGCTCCGGTTCGACGATCGAGCCGTCTTCCCCGACGACGGCGGAAATCGTCACCTCCCGGAAGAGCCAACGCCCCCAAGCGTCCTTCAGCCACTTGTCCTTCCATTCGAGATCGTGGGCGCCGGCGAGGAAGGCCGGCGTCGCACTGGTGATACCCAGGAAGTCCTCGTCCTGCGCCGCGGCGATGCGGATCCTGCCGTCCCCGCCATCGAGCGCGACGAAGTAGCCGACGTCGATCGGTAGGCCATCCGCCGTTTCGAACATCTCCGCGAAGTCTGCGGCGCCCGTGACCCACCCGTTGGTGGCGATCCCTTGGGCGAGCTCGCCGTCGATGCGCGCCGCGAGACCGGAGAAACCCGGAATGCCGTTCGCCAGGTGCCACGACCAGGCGGCGTCCGCGGTCCCGTGACGGCCCATGATGTGGGCTCCGGCGAAGCCGCCTGTCGATGTGTTCAACCCTTCCGCGTGGGACTGATCGCCGCGGGCGTCGGTCCCGCGACCTTCCGCGTGGGCATCGCGACCTCCAGCCTGGCTGCGCAGTCCCTCGGCATGCGACTGCCCCCCGGCGGCTATCGTCAACGCACCTTCGGCGTGGGCATTGACGCCGCTCGCGAGGGTGCGTTCGCCTTCCGCGTGTGCGTGCATGCTGCTGGCGATGGCGCCCAGCCCCTCGGCGTGGGCGGCGGTCGCGATGGCAAGCGTGGTGGAGCCCTCGGCGTGCGACTGGTCCCCCAGGGCAATGGCGCGAAAGCCCTCGGCGTGGGAGGCGAATCCGCGTGCATGGGTGAGATCGCCCTCAGCGTGGGCGGACATCCCGGTCGCGTGCGTGCTGGCGCCCTCGGCGTGGGCGAAGTCGCCGGCCGCGCGAGGTCCCGGCGCGACCGTGATGTCCGCGGTACCGCCTTCCGCGTGGGCCGCGAATCCCGCTGCGCGGGTATCGACACCTTCCGCATGGGAACTGGGGCCCCGGGCAAGATTCGGTGCGCCTCGGCCCGTCGGGTCCGAGCCGCCGCCTTCCACGTGCGCGTTGCGACCGGTGGCGGTGTTGAGGGCGCCCTCGGCGTGGGAGAAGGCTCCGATCGCGTTGGTGCCGTCCCCCTCGGCATGCGACCCCTGGCCGAAAGCGATGGTCGCGAGTCCTTCGGCGTGGGCGGCCGATCCGCTCGCGGTCGAGTCGGATCCCTCGGCATGCGCCGACAGGTTGCTCGCGGTGGTGCTGAGTCCTTCCGCGTGGGAGTTCAGGTTGGTGGCGGTGGTCAGGGCCCCTTCCGCGTGGCAGGAGATGCCGCTCGCCACGGTGCGTTCTCCCTCGGCATGGGAGAAGTCGCCGAGTGCCTGCGGGCCCGCGCCCACGGTTATGTCCACGGTGCCGCCCTCGGCGTGCGCGCCGTAGCCCGCCGCCACGGTATGGACGCCTTCCGCGTGCGCGCTGTCGCCGCTGGCGGTGTTCGGTGCCGTATGTCCTCGCTGATCGATTCCGCCGCCCTCGGCGTGGGAGCGCCGTCCAGCGGCCGTGTTGCCAGAGCCCTCGGAATGAGACGCGAACCCGCTGGCAACGGTGCCGTTGCCCTCGGCGTGGGAACAGTCGCCCGAGGCGAGCGTGTTGCAGCCCTCAGCCTCGGCGCACCTGCCAGGGTGCTGTCGACCGCAGAGGTTCAAGTCGGGCTGGGTCATCAGGAGCACCTCCATTGGTGGCGCATGCCGGGAGTTCTCCTGCTAGGATTATGGTCAACCGGGTGCGCCGGTGCGTGGAGGCGAGGCTGCGACGTCACCTACCGGTCTTGGCCGATCCAGGAGGCCGCCCGGGATCTCACGCGTCGACAAGGCCATGGGGTAACCGAAGCATGCGATCTTCGCCTCAAAGCGTTTCGGTGCTCCTTGCCAGGGAGGGCGCCCGGAACCCACACAAGCAAACACAGCCCGTTCCCGGCGGGCTGCGTTTGTTTATTGGTTTCGAAAGTCGGTCCCCACTTTGGCCCGCACCGTGCGCTCCCTGCTTCCTTGCCGGCAGCCTTCGCGTCGCCGCGGAACGTCCCTGGGAGGACCAGGGGTGCGAACGGCCAGGGCTGCCACGCCGACCCGACTTACGGCAGTGGCAGGAGGAACACGCCGGCCGTCGCCGGCACGCCGGTGGGGAGGGTCACGGTGTGTCCATCCGACGTCCGCAGCATGTCACCGCTCTCCGACACCGTGACGGTGCTCTGACCGCTCGCGGTCGTTTGCGTCACGACGACGGCCGAGCCGCTATCCTGCACCGACACTTTGCGCACGACGCCCGAGACGGCCCGCAGACCGCTCGATCCCGCGAGCAGGGCCCAGTCGTTCTCGTCCTCGCGCACCAGTGTGAGACCGCCGTGGCTGAAATAGCTTGCGCCGTCGACGCTCAAGGCGCCGGAGTTCGGCAGGACAAGCTCCGCCGCGAAGAGCATCGCGGCGAACTGGGCGCGGGTGACCTCCCCGAGCGGGTCGAAGGTGGTCGGGGAGGTGCCTTGCACGATCCCCGCCTGCACCGCGCTCAGGATACTCGGCGCGAGGGCGTCCGGCACGTCCGTGAACGGGTTCTGCATCGTGGCGGGTGGCAGATTCAGCAGTTTTACAAGCCACTCCACCGCCTGAAGTCTCGAGGTGGGGGCACGCGGAAAGGTCGGGGAGACGCCGAGCGTGGCCGCCATGGCGACATACGCCTGGGCGAAGCCGTCCACCTGAGGCAAAGGGTTCTTGGGGTAGTTCGGGCTCCAGCCGAGGGTGCGCCCGATCAGCGTGATGGCCTGTTCCTGGGTTACCATGTCCGACCCGCCCAGGTGGCCCGGAGCCACCCCGAGGAGAATGCCCTGGGCATTGAGGAACGCGACAGCCGGCAGTGCCCAGCTACCGACCTTGGCCGCAGGAAACGGTTCCACGGACGGTCCTCCGGCCAGAACCGGAGCGGCGGGTCCCGTCAGCATGGCGAGGCTGACGAATGCCGCCGCCAACGAAGCCATTCGGCGCACTGCGAGCCCTCCTGAAATCGACAGCCCAAACCATGGGCCGACCGACCGGCTGCGCTGGCAATTCGCTACCAGCCCGGGGGGACCTGCATGGCTTTGGGTACCAAGCGATGCCAACAGGGCCACGTGGACTATGGCGGAATCATTTGAGACCTGCCTATCCGTTGCAGTCGTGGCGCGGGCTCGGCGCAGGGCGTCTTCTGGTTTCCCGGAGCGAACGTGGGCTGCCGGCCCCGAAACCTTTGCGGGGGCCACGGGTACCACGGGCGCATTCCACCTTGTACGAGAAGGCTGCGTGCTTCCCTTGCACACCATCCAAGTGGATGGCATAAGGATGGTTAAGGGAGGGTGAAGAGATGGCCGAGTCTGAAAAGATCACGATCAACATCAGCGTGGTGGATCTGGGTTCGGTGGACCTTCTCGTGGACCAAGGCTTCTACGGGAGCCGCACAGATTTCGTTCGATCGGCCATCCGGGCGCAGCTGGATAAGCACGCCGACCAAGTCGACCGCATTGCGCACACGAAGACCATGGCGATGGGAGTCGTCAAGATCGGCAGAAGAGATCTGGAGGCGGCGGCGGGCCGGCACGAGCGGCTAAAGCTTCAGGTCATGGGCGTGCTGATCATCGCTCAGGATGTGCCGTCAGCTTTATTCTCCGAAACGGTTGAGGCGGTTCACGTGTACGGTTCGATCCGGGCGTCAGCCGAGGTTCGCAAGGCCATCGAGAGGATGAGCCCGTCCGAGTGATCCGACCTGGCGGGCTGCGCCCGCAGGGCGGGGAAAGCCGCGCCTTTTCCGCCGGTCCGGGCAGCCGGCTTTGACGGAGACAGGTTGAAAGACGGCCCAGGGGCTCCGGCATCGCCGGAGCCCCTGGTCGTCAGCGCTTCACACGCTGGTGGCGATTGTCCTGCCGCGCCTGAGGCTGATGTCGCCGGACATCGTGCGCACCTCGAGCATCACCTTCGGCCCATCGCCACCGGCAGACTCCGCCGTGTCCGACAGCACGATGTCGGACCGCACGTCTCCGCTGCGGGACTCCGTGTCCACGGCCACCTGCGATCCTGGTGCGATCCCGACCTCCACGTCCCCCGACATCGTCTCCACCGTCACCTTGCCCTTCAGGACCGAGAGCAGTTCCACATCGCCGGAGTGGGTGGCGACGCTGCCGCCGGCCAGCAGCTCATGCACCATCACGTCGCCCGACGACGTCTTCACCTCGAGCCTGCCGGCCGCCGTCCGGACCTCCACCTCGCTCGAGGAACCCTGGAGCCTCGCGTCCCCCTCCGCAGACCGGACGCTGATGTCCCCGGACTGCGCGTCGAGGCTCAGGTCGCCCTTGGCCTGCTCGACGTCGATGTCGCCGGACGCGGTGCGCACCTGGAGCGAGGCGAGAGCCTCGGCGACGTGCACATCGCCGCTCGCGGTCGTGACGGCCAGGTTGCCGCTGAAGCTGCCCGCTTCCACATCGCCCGACACGGTGCGGATGAGGCCGGTGGCATAGCGCCCTTCCGCCCGCACGTCGGCCGACGACGTCGTCACCTCGATTGCCGTACCCTCCGGCACCCGGACCAGCACGTCGACGCCGTAGCTGCCGAACAGGAATCCGCGGCGGGGAGAGGGGACATCCACGATGACCCTCTGGCCCTCTCCTTCGCCGCGGCAGTCGACGTGCGTCGCCTCCACCTGCGCCTGCGACGCCGCGGAGATCGCCCGCAGCTCCACCTCCGTACGCCCGGCCGCTCCCGTCTCCACACGCACCTCGCCGGCCTCGTTGCTCACCTGGAGCTTCAGGGCGCCGGGCGTCTCGAACTCATACATGCGAAGGCACCTCCATGACCAGATTCAGGCCTTGCCGAAGCCCCGCAGGCGGTGTCCGGCTTCCCGCGGACGGCTGCGCAGCCCGTCCGTCAGCTGGTTCACGATCCAGGAGTTCAGGGACAGGCCGGCATCCTCCGCCGCCCGCTCGGCCCGCTCCTTCAGGCCCAACGGCAGCCGCAGGGTTACGCGTGCCTGTTCCCCGTCATCCGCAGGAGCGATGGGCGCGGGCTCGGCCGCCACATAGACAAGCTCCGGGGTCTCGGCCGACGTGAGGCGTACCTCCACTTGCCCTGTCGGCAGCACCCCCGAGAGCTCGGCCGAGAGGTCCGTAACGAGACCGAGCAGACGCACCGACACCGTGCCCGACGCCAGCGGCAGCACCTGCGCCAGGCGGTCGCCCAACGCGGGCTCGATGCCGCGCACGGCACTCTGCAGATCCGAGAGGATCTCTTGCGTCACAGTTGACAGCTTCATGACGTCAATATGACATCACTGTGACGAGAAAGCAAGCGGTGACAGGTGTGAGCCAACGCGCACGCAGCTTGTGATACATGACCTGCTGAATAAGGATTCACATACGATAGTCGGGATGGACCAACAGTAAAGCCGCCTGGCCGTTTGGGCCGTTGGAGGTCGAGATATGGTTTCTTCCCGCATCCCGGGCCTGCATCGCCTGGATCGCACCGAGAGGATCCGGCGACTGCGCGACGAGGGCTGGCTCTCGGACGACGAGGCGACGAGCCTCGCAAACGGCGCCACGCTCGATACCGCCTTGGCGGACAAGATCATCGAGAACGCCCTCGGTGTCTATGGGCTGCCGCTCGGCGTCGCCACCAACTTCCGCGTCAACGCCCGGGACTACCTGATCCCCATGGCCATCGAGGAGCCGTCCGTCGTCGCCTCTTCGAGCCACGCCGCGCGCATCGTGCGGGCGGCGGGCGGTTTCACCGCCACCTCCACCGGCCGGCTGATGGTCGGGCAGGTGCAGCTGCTGGACGTTCAGGATGCCGAGGCGGCCGAGCACGCGCTGCGCCACCACGCCGAGGATCTGATCGAGCTCGCGAATTCCCTGCATCCCTCGATGGTGCAAAGAGGCGGCGGGGCGCGGGGCATCGAGGTGCATCACGTCGGCGCGGAGGGTGGGCAGGCGATGCTCGTGCTGCATCTCCTCGTGGACACCCGCGACGCGATGGGCGCCAACACCATCAACACGATGGTGGAGGCGATCGCTCCGGCCGCCGAGAGCCTGAGCGGCGGGAGAGCGTGCCTGCGCATCCTGTCGAACTACACGGACAACTGCCTCGCCCGCGCCTCCTGCGCCATCCGTCCGGACCTCCTCACCACTGGTGAGTACGACGGGCGCGAGGTGATGGATGGCATCATCGAGGCGGCGCGTCTGGCGGAGTGCGACATGCACCGCGCCGTGACACACAACAAGGGCGTGATGAACGGCGTCGACGCGGTCCTGATCGCCACGGGCAACGACTGGCGCGCCATCGAGGCCGCCGCCCATGCCTATGCGAGCCGCCATGGCCGCTACGGTTCCATGACCACCTGGCGAAAAGATGAGGAAGGCAACCTCGTCGGCACACTCGAGCTGCCGATGCCGGTGGGGATCGTGGGCGGCTCGATCGGGCTCAATCCCGGAACCAGGGTGGCGCACGCGCTGCTCGACGCGGCGAGCGCCGAGGAACTGGCGCAGGTCATCGTCGCGGTGGGGCTCGCGCAGAACCTGGCGGCGCTCAAGGCCCTCGTGACGCATGGCATCCAGCGCGGGCACATGGCCCTGCAGGCGCGCTCGGTGGCGCTCATGGCCGGGGCCTCGCCGGAGGACGTCGACCGCGTCGCCCAGGAGCTCGTGAAGAGCGGCGACATCGCGGTGCGGCGCGCCCGGGAACTCCTGGCGGGCCCGGCATGACGGCGACCATGGCCATGCGCAGGGTGACCGTCGGCGAGGCGCACGCCAAGGTGATCGTCGTCGGTGAGCACGCCGCCGTCTTCGGTTGCCCCGTGCTGGCCGCGCCTCTGCCGGCGCTGACCGCCCGCACCGAGGTGCGGCAGGCGGATGGCCCCATCGGCCTCGTCTCCCCGTACTACACGGGACCGCTCGACGCGGCGCCGGCTGCCTTCGACGGGGTCAGGGCGCTCCTCGAGGCCACCCTCGCGAGACTTTCGCTGCCACATGAAGACATGATCCTGAAGCTCAGCTCAGCTGTCCCGATCGGCCGGGGCCTCGGATCGAGCGCCGCGCTCGCCGCATCGCTCGTCCGGGCGCTCTACCGGAGCTGCGGCGAAAGCCCCGACCCTGCCGCCCTGCTCGACCTCATCGACATTGCGGAAACCTTCGCGCACGGCGCCCCAAGCGGCGTGGACGCGGCGGCCGTCGTGGCCGACGGGATGATCAGCTTCCGCAAGGGCCTGGCCGCGACGCCCGTCAGGCCGGCGAAACCCCTGCACTTCGTCGTCGCCGACAGCGGCGTGCCATCCGCGACGCGCCATGCCGTCGCAGAGGTGCGCGCACGCCTCGCGCGGGCCGCGGGCGACACCCGCCTGCGGCTTCGTGAGATCGGCCGTCTCGCGGAAGCGGCTGTGGCCGCCGCCAGCGGGGGCGACGCCCAGAGGTTGGGCGAGGCGATGAATGGCGCGCAGCGGGAACTCGACGCGCTCGGCGTATCGCATCCCGCCTTGGACCACCTTGTGCAGGCCGCCCGCCGGGCTGGCGCCCTGGGCGCCAAGCTCACCGGCGGCGGCCAGGGTGGCTGCGTCCTCGGGCTCGCGGAGGACCCTCAGGCGGCGGACTTGATCGCGCTTGCGCTGCGCCGCCAAGGGGCGACGGCGACCTGGCTCGTCGGCCCTCTCAGGGAGGCAGCCCTGTGAAGAGCACCACCATCGAGCGAAAGCGCGAACACCTCGAGATCTGCCTGCGCGAGAACGTGGAGATGGAGCGGTCGACGGGCTTCGAACACTACCGGTTCCTGCATGAGGCCCTGCCGGAGATCGCCCCGGAAGACGTGGAGATCCGCACGAGCTTCCTTGGCCGTGAGCTCACCATGCCCTTCCTCATCTCCAGCATGACCGGCGGCGTCGAGCGGGGCCTTCAGATCAACCGTCATCTCGCGGGCGCGGCCGAGGCGCTCGGGATCGCCATGGCCGTCGGCAGCCAGCGCGTCGCGCTCCGCCATCCCGAGGCGGCCAAGAGTTTTGCGGTGGTGCGGGAGGTGGCCCCGGACGTCCCCGTCTACGCGAATCTCGGGGCGACCCAGCTGAACCGCGGCTACGGCATCCCGGAGCTCAGGCGGGCGGTCGGCATGATCGGGGCCGACGGGCTCTTCCTGCACCTCAATCCCCTTCAGGAGGCGATTCAGGAGCGGGGCAACACGGACTACCGCAATCTTGCGGAGCGCATTGGCGAGGTGACGGCAGGGCTCGGCCGGCCCGTCCTGGTGAAGGAGGTAGGGGCCGGAATCTCGCCCCGCACCGCCCGGCTACTCGCGGACCGCGGTGTCGCGGCGATCGACGTGAGCGGCGCCGGCGGCACGTCCTGGTCCAAGATCGAGGCCCTGCGGGCGGAGGACGCCGAGCGGCGAGAGCTTGGCCTCGCCTTCGCCGACTGGGGCATCCCGACGGCGCAGAGTCTTGCCCTCTGCCGCGCGGAACTGCCCCAGCTGCCGCTGATCGCGTCGGGCGGCATTCGCGACGGGATCACGGCCGCCAAGGCCCTGGCGCTCGGCGCCGACCTCGTGGGTCTCGCACTGCCGCTCCTTGGCGCCGCCGACCAGTCCCAGGAGGCGGTGGAGCGTATGCTGCGGCGCTTTGCCCGGGAGCTCCGCCTGGTCATGTTCCTCGTGGGGGCGAGGAGTCTCGAGGAACTGCGCCGAGGGCACCATCTCGTCGCGGAGCTGCCCTGATGCGGGCGACGGCTGTCGCGAACGCCAACCTGGCCCTCGTCAAGTACTGGGGCAAGCGCGACGAAAAGCTGATCCTCCCGCAGCACGGCAGCATCTCCCTGACCTTGCAGGGCCTCGAGACCCGCACCTCCGTCACCTTCGACCGGACCCTCGCCCACGATGACGTTCTTGTGAATGGCAAACCCGTTCCGCCCGCCGGACGCGTACTGGGCCTTCTCGACCTGGTGCGGGGGATGGCGGGCAGCGACTGCCGCGCCAGGGTGGAGTCCGAGAATAGCTTTCCGACAGCCGTCGGGCTCGCTTCGTCCGCCGCGGCGTTCGCGGCGCTGGCCTTGGCGGCGAGCAGGGCGGCCGGGCTCTTTCTCGACCAGCCCGGCCTCTCGCGCCTGGCGCGCCAGGGCTCGGGTAGCGCCTGCCGCTCGATCTACGGCGGCTTCGCCGAATGGCTGCCGGGGCACCGACCCGACGGCAGCGACTCCTTCGCCGAGCCCGTGGCGCCGGAGGAGCATTGGGACCTCCCCGTACTGATCGCTCTGGTCCGCTCTGGCGCGAAGGAGGTCTCGAGCGCCCAGGGCATGGCGCGCAGCGTCGCGACGTCGCCCTTCTACCCGGCCTGGCGCGAGCAGGCCGCCAAGGATCTGAACCTCGTGCGCCAGGCCATTGCGCGGCGGGACCTCGCTCTCCTCGGTCGGGTGGCGGAGGAGAACGCCATGCGCATGCACGCCGTCGCGATGGCGGCCGAGCCCCCGACCCTCTACTGGTCGCCGGGTACGGTGGCGGTGCTCGAGAAGGTGCGCTCCCTGCGGCGGCAGGGACTCGAGGTCTACCCGAGCATGGACGCGGGCCCTCACGTTCATCTGCTCACGTCGCGGGAATCCGTGGCCGCCCTCCGGGTGGAACTGCTCGCCCTGCCGGAGGTCTCGGAGGTACGCCTGAGCGGCCCGGGACCAGGGGTGCGGCTCCTGGACGTCGAGACGCCATGACGCCGGCGGTCACGGCCAGGGCTCCCGGCAAGCTTGTACTGGCCGGCGAGTTCGCGGTTCTGGAGTCCGGCCACCCGGGCGTCGTCGCCGCCGTCTCGCGACATGTCACCGCGGAGCTGTCTTGGGGCAAAGCCGTCTTCGCGACCCAGGAGCGCTCCTGCGCCTGGGCCAGGGAGGGACTTGCGGTGCGGGCGGACCTGCCCGATCAGCCGTTCGCTCTGATGGCGCAGGCGACCTCGGTGGCCTTCGCGTTCCTCGAGGCTCAGGGCGACCGGCCCGAGGGCTTCGCGCTGCGACTCACGAGCACCATGCACGACGAGACCGGCGTGAAGCTCGGCCTGGGGTCGAGCGCCGCGACCGCCGTGGCGGTCGTCGCCGCGGTGCTCACCGCCTTTGGCAGGCCTGTGGACCGCCTCACCCTCTTCAAGCTTTCCATGACGGCGCATCGGCTCGCCCTAGGTCCCGGCTCCGGCATCGACGTCGCCGCGTCGGTCTTCGGCGGGCACCTCCGCTATACGGGCGTGACAGGGAGCTGGCTGCAAAGGCTCCTGAGCCGCGGCGGACTCGGCGCGACGAGCGAGATCGCGACGAGAACATGGCCAGGCCTTGGCGTCGAGCCCTTGCCCGCGCCACCCCTCGCGATGCGGGTCGGATGGACGGGCGAGCCCTCGTCGACCGGCGCGCAGCTGCGGCGCCTGCGCCGCCGGCGGCGCTTCCACGCGCAAGCGTACGGGTGGTTCCTCGCCGAGAGCGACGCGGAGGTGGCGAGGTTCGCGCATGCCCTGCGCGGCGCGGACGACAAGTCTCTGCTCGAGGCGGTCCGGGGACTCAGGCAGGCGCTTTGGCGCCTGAGTTCGGAACTGGCCGTACCGATCGAGACGGTGCGGCTCTCGGAGCTTGCGGATCTGGCGCAATCCCTGGGCGGCGCCGGCAAGTCTTCGGGCGCCGGCGGCGGCGACTGCGGCATCGCCTTCGTGCCCGACGGGGCGGGCGATACGCTCGAACGCCTCTGGCGGGAGCGGGGCATCACACCGCTCGACCTGAGCGCAGGTGCGGACGGCATCCTTGTGGCGCGGGGGAAGGCCGTTTCCTGAGCTCAAGGCGGTCACACCGCTCGGCGCGGGACGGAAAACGTGGCAGAAACTCGGCGAGCAGGCGGGTCTCGCGACCTATTCCTGACTTCTGCGGTCGCCTATCCTGGACATGCGGCTGCTGGCTCTGCTCCAGACACAGAGCCCGCAAAGAAGGAATGCGCAGTGGCAAGCCCGCTGCTCGAGATCAAAGGCCTTTCGGCCGGCTTCCATACGGCGGACGGATTGCTGGTGGCCGTCGACGACATCTCCTTCAGCATCGGTCACGGCGAGACCGTGTGCCTCGTCGGCGAGTCCGGAAGCGGCAAGAGCGTCACGTCGCTTTCGATCATGCGCCTCCTGGACTACAGCGGCGGCGAGATCCTGGGCGGGGAGATCCTGTTCGAGGGCCGAAATCTCGCCAAGGCGAGCCTCGACGAGATGCGGAAGATCCTCGGCAAGCAGATCGGCATGATCTTTCAGGAGCCGATGTCGGCCCTGAACCCGGTGTCCACGGTCGGCGGCCAGATCGCCGAGGCCGTCATGCTGCACGAAGGCAAGACGGCCGAGGAGGCGTGGCGGAGGGCGGTCGAGATGCTGCGTCTCGTTGGCCTTTCGAACCCCGACACAAGGGCCCGCCAGTACCCGCACGAGTTCTCCGGCGGCATGCGCCAGCGCGTCATGATCGCCATGGCGCTCGCCTGCAATCCGAAACTGCTGATCGCGGACGAGCCCACCACGGCGCTCGACGTGACGACGCAGGCGCAGATCCTGGCGCTGTTGCGCAGGCTAGCCCGGGAGCTCGGCATGTCCATCCTGCTGATCACCCACGACATGGGCGTCGCGGCGGAGATGGCCGACCGCATCGTCGTGATGTACGGGGGCAAGGTCGTCGAGGTGGGGGAGACCGAGCGGATCTTCGACCAGCCGTACCATCCCTACACGGCGGGCCTCCTGGACTGCGTGCCGCGCATGGACGGCAGCCGCGGCCAGAGACTGCCGAACCTCGAGGGCCGCTTCACTCCGCGCTGTCCTTATGTCGTCCAGAAGTTCACACGCACGCGGGACCCCGCGCTCACCGATCCCAAGGGCGACGGGCACCTCGTGGCCACCTGGTACAACTATGAGCCCGGCCTGGCGACGGCCAGGATCGAGGGACAGCCGGGGCAGGCGGTACGGCCGGCCGAAAGCGGCGCCGAGCCGCCGCTCGAAGTGACGGAGATCAAGAAGTACTTCCCGATCAAGGGCGGCCTCCTGAACCGGACGAGGGACTACGTGCGGGCCGTCGACGGCGTCTCCTTCAAGATCTATCCCGGCGAGACACTCGGCCTTGTCGGCGAGTCCGGCTGCGGCAAGTCGACACTCGGCCGCGTGCTCCTGCGCCTGCAGGAGGCGACGGGCGGGCAGGTCAAGTTCGAGGGCCGCGATCTCGCGGCGCTGTCGCCGCGGGATCTGAGGCAGCTGCGCCGCGACGTGCAGGTCATCTTCCAGGATCCCTACGCGTCGCTCGACCCGCGTCTCAACGTGGGCGAGATCATCGGCGAGCCGCTCGAGATCCACCATCTCCTCACCGGCAGGGCGAAGGAGGAGCGCGTGGCGCAGCTGATGCGGCAGGTGGGCCTCGACCCGCGCTGGCTGACCCGCTACCCGCACGAGTTCTCCGGAGGCCAGCGCCAGAGGGTCGGCATCGCGCGGGCGATCGCCCTGAACCCCAAGCTGATCGTCGCGGACGAGGCCGTTTCGGCTCTCGACGTTTCGGTGCAGGCCCAGATCATCAACCTGCTCGTGGACCTGCAGCGGGAGCTCGGCCTGACCTACCTCTTCATCGCCCACGGCCTCTCGGTGGTGCGCCACATCTCCACCCGCGTCGGCGTGATGTACCTCGGGCGCCTGGTGGAGCTCGCGGAAACGGACGAGCTCTACGAGAACCCGCTCCACCCGTACACGCGCACGCTGCTCTCCGCCGTTCCCGTCCCGGATCCGCATGCGCGCCGCGACGATCTGCGGATCGACTCGCTGGAGGACCTCGACCGACCTCGACCGGCCTGGGCCACCCAGGGCGGCGAAGGGTTCACGCTTCGCGAGGTGTCTCCCGGCCACTGGGTCGCAGGCGAGTACGCCAGCTGAGGGAAGGCGGCGGGTCTGGACGCACGGGGGTCAAGCCCGGGGATTCTGCGCATGCTCAGGGTGTTGGAGCCTTGATGCGGCCTTTGCATGAAGGGTGGCTGAGGTGCCCTGCGCGCGAGAGACGCTGCCCGGCCTCGGGGCGGAGGGACGCCGGCGGACAGGATCGGTTTGCGGCCTGCCCGGCCCGCTCCGCTTGGAGCCTTGCGCCACCTCTACCCCGGATACTTCGCATTTGTCATGGCGACCGGCATCGTCTCGACCGCCGCTTCGCTCTTCATGCTGCAGACCTTCTCGGACCTTCTGCTGCTCGTCGCCACCATCGGGTACGTCCTGCTCGCCGCGCTCTATCTCGCGCGCATGGCCCTTTGCCCCGCAGAGATGCGCGAGGACCTCGGCGCGCCCGGCCGGGCATTCGGTTTCTTCACCTTCGTCGCGGCCTCGAACGTCCTCGCCGTGCGCTACGTCGCCGCCGGGGAACTGCGTATCGCCCTGATTCTCGGCGCGATCGGCGGGGCGTCCTGGCTCTATCTGACGTACACGATTCCGGTCGGGTTGATGCTGGGCTCGCAGGAGCGCCGGCTCGGGCCGAGCGTCAACGCGTCCTGGCTGATCTGGGTCGTGGCGACGCAGTCCGTCTCGACCGCCGCGTCCGTCTTCTCGGCGCAGGGCCCCTACGACGGCGCCCTCCTCGCGTTCATCGCGGCGATGTTCTGGGGCATCGGCGCGGTCCTCTACCTGGTCCTCATGGCGATCATCACCGCGCGCCTGCTGCTTGCGCCGATGACGGGCTCCGAACTCACCCCGCCCTACTGGATCAACATGGGCGCGACGGCCATCACCGTCCTCGCCGGGGCCCGGCTCCTCGCCCTGCCCCTGCCGGGCGAGCTCCGCGTGATCGAGCCGGTGGTGGTCGGCGTCTCCTTCATGCTCTGGGCCTTCGGCAGCTTCTGGATCCCGGCGCTCGTGCTGTTCGGTGTCTGGCGCTACGGCCGCGGCAGGGCGCCGCTCGTCTACGAGCCGGCGCTTTGGAGCCTCGTCTTTCCGCTTGGCATGTACACCACCGCGACCGAGTTCTTCGGGCGGATCGCGGGGTTGCCGTGGCTGCCGCCGCTCGCCTGGGGCTTCAGTTGGATCGCGTATGCGGCGTGGATCGTCGTCTTCCTCGGCCTGGTGGCTCAGGTCCTCGGCCGCCAACCTCTGGAGGCGTAGCCTAAGCGCCCTGGCGGCCGGGGCGGAAACCCGGGCCTCAGCGTTCGGGCGTGCCGTCCCGCTCGCCAGGCACATAGCTCTCCACAAGCGGATATTCCGGGTGGGGCCTGAACCCCGCTCCGTAGAACGCGATTTGCGGCCGCTCGGTGAAGTCCTCGATGCCGTAGGTCAGGGTTTCGGGATCTCGGGCGGTCACTGCGAGGTCATACTCGCGGCTCATGATCAGGGCTTCCTCGGGGCATGCCTCGACGCAGAAGCCGCAGAAGATGCAGCGCGCCAGATCGATCTCGTAGCGGGACGGCGCCTTCTCGATACGGGGGTCGTCGACGTCCTTGGCGTCGATCGAGATGCACTGCGCCGGGCAGACCGTCTCGCAGAGGTAGCAGGCGGTGCACTTGAGGCTCCCGTCTTCGCGCAGGGTCAGGACGTGGACGCCGCGAAAGCGGCGGGAATAGGCCTTGCGCTGCTCGGGGTACTGGATCGTGACGTGCTGCGGGCGGACCATATTGCGCAGCGTGACCTCGAGACCGGCGAGGGTGCCTGTCGTGCTGCGCAGTCCCGCCGACTTCCTCTCCGCCTCCGCTCGGACGTCAATGACCCGTGAAGCCGTCTTTGCCATAGGGCATCCTCCCTTCGGGCGGGTACGCCGTCGCGAGGCGACTGGCGAGCTCCTTGTAGCGCAGGCCGCGGAAGGCCGGCACCTTCTCGGCGATCTCCGCGAACACCCGTCCTGGTTCGGTCTCGGGCCGGCCGTACGTCGCCTGCCGCATCAGGTCACCGAGCACTTCCGCGGCGGGCCTCGCGGCGCTGGGGGAGCCGACGGCCCCGTTCGCATGCTGGACCGTGCCCCGGTAGTTCGTGTAGGTGCCTTCCTCCTCGGACCAGGCCGCGACCGGCAGCAGGATCTTGGCCCCGGCGAGATAGGGGAGGTGGTGCGTCGTCAGGAGGACGCTCTCTTGGGCGAGCTCCAGCAGGCGCCGGATGCGATCCTTCGTCTCCTCGGATTCCTCGCCGACGAGCGGCGGGTAGTAGAGCATGAGAAGGGCGCCCAGGCGGCCCGCTTCTGCCTCACGGGCCAGACCCTCGAGCCCCATGCCGGCCGTGTAGCCGAGGTGGAGGGCGCCCATGGTGTTCGGGTGCTTGTCGATACGGCGCAAAAGCTTGTCCTGCCGCTCGCGGACCGCCTCCGTCTCCTGCGCGAGGCGGAACTCGAGGAGATGCCGGGGGAAGGCCGCCTCGACGTAGCGCCTGAAGAGCCACAGCGTCTCGTTGGTGGCGGAGGCGGAAGCCAGCGCCGCGAGCGGCAGGCCCTTACCGAGGGTCGCGGCGCGCAGGCGCTCGTCGGCCGCGGCCGTCACCTTGACCCAGAGCGCCTTCTCGCCGTCCTGCTCCGGGTGCGTGACGCGCGGCGCCATCGCGAGCTGCTTGTAGCTCAGGCGCCCCTCGTCGCAGAGCCAGCTGCGGTTGACGTCCGGGTTGCGGCGAGGGATCAGCCGTTCGATGTGGCCGTCGTAGTGGTCGATGCGCAGGTTGCAGCCAGTGCTGCAACCTGCGCAGATCGAGCTTGTGTAGTCGAGCTTCCAGACGCGGCGCTTGAAGCGGAAGTCCCGCGAGAGGAGCGCCCCCACGGGGCAGATGTCGGCGAAGTTGCCCGCGTAGGGGTCCTGCAGCGCCTGCTCCTCGAACGACACGAGCTCGACGTGGTTGCCCCGCCGGATGAACTGCAGTTCAGCGTAGCCCGTGACGTTCTCCGAGAAGCGCACGCAGCGCGAGCACATCACGCAGCGCTCGGCGTCGAGCACGATGCGCGGACCGAGATCGACCCGCTTGGCCTTGTGGACTTTCTCCTTCGAATCGACGTGACTCCTGTGCTGGCCGTAGTCCGGGTGCATGTAGAAGTCCTGCAGCGAGCACTCGCCGGCCTTGTCGCAGATCGGGCAGTCGATCGGGTGGTTCACCAGCAGGAACTCGAGCACGCCTCGCACAGCCCGCGACGCCACAGGGCTCGTGTGCGGCGTCTTCACCACCATGCCGTCGACGACCGGCGTCGCGCAGGCCACGACGGGCTTCGGAAAGCCGTCGACCTCGACGAGGCACATGCGGCAGTTGCCTTCCGGCTCCAGGTCCGGGTGGTAGCAGAAGCGAGGGATCTCCACGCCGAGCTGGTCCGCCGCCTGGATCACGCTCGTACCCGGCTCGACCTCGATCTGCCTGCCGTCGATCGTCACGATCGGCACGGGCCGTCAGCCTCCTTCACAAGACGTAGTCCGGCGGACCCTCGACGGGCTGGGACTGCGCGGCTTCCTCGACCGGCGGGCCGAAGCGCCCCGTCCTGGGACCATGGCCATGGAGCTGCCAGGCGGGGAAGGCCACCGGCAGGGGCGCGAGGGCCTCGAATTCCTGGCGGAACTTGCGGATGAAGCTGCGCACCGGCTGCACCGACGCGTCGCCGAGCCCGCAGATCGTCCGCCCTTCGATGTTGTCGCCGACGCGCAGCAGAAGCCCGAGGTCGCCCGGGCTGCCCTCGCCCGCGAGCAGGCGGCGCAAGACCCAGGCCATCCAGCCGGTGCCCTCGCGGCACGGCGTGCACTCGCCGCAGGATTCGTGGGCGTAGAACTCCGCGATGCGCAGAAGCGCGTGCGGCATCGAGGTGCCGTCGCCGAACACGATCATGCCGCCGCTGCCGAGCATCGTGCCGGCAGAGAGCATCGACTCGTAGTCGATGGTGAGCGGGGCGGCCTCCTCGGCGGTGAGGACGGGCACCGACGTGCCGCCGGGGATGATCGCCTTGAGCCGGCGGCCGCCCGAGATGCCGCCGGCCTCGTGGGACAGGAACTGCATCAGCGGATAGCCCATCTCCACTTCGTAGACCCCTGGCCGCTCGACGGCGCCGCTGACGCTGATCAGCTTCGTGCCTGCGCTCTGTCTCGTGCCGAGTCTGGCGAAGGCCTCTGCTCCCTCCGCCATGATGCGGGCCGCGCAGGCCAGGGTCTCGACGTTGTTGACGACGGTCGGTTCGCGCAGGAAGCCATGCACCGCCGGGAAGGGCGGCCGCACGCGCGGGTAGGCGCGCTTGCCCTCGAGCGACTGGATGAGGCCCGTCTCCTCGCCGCAGATGTAGGCCCCGGCGCCGAGCTGCAGGCCGACGCTGAGGTCGTAGCCGGAGCCGAGGCAGCTTTGGCCGATGATGCCGGCCGCCGTGGCCTCCCTGAGCGCCGCGGCGAGAGTCTCGGCGATCGAGGCGTACTCGCCGCGCAGGTAGATGTAGGCACGATGGGCGCCGATCGCGTAGGCGCCGACCGCAACGCCCTCCAGCACCAGGTGCGGGTCGAAGGTCATGAGGTGGTGGTCCTTGAAGGTGCCGGGTTCGCTCTCGTCGGCGTTGCAGAGGAGGTAGACGCTCTGCCCCTCCTTGGCGTGGATGAAGGACCACTTGCGCCCGGTCGGGAAGCCGGCGCCGCCGCGACCCCTGAGGCCGGAGGCGTCGATCTCCGCCACCACCTCCTGCCTCGACATGGCGAGGGCGCGGCGGAAGCCTTCGTAGGCGCCGCGTCCGCGGGCCGTGTCGAGCTTCTTCTGCGCGGGGTCCTTGGTGTGCCGGGTCAGGAAATCTGCCATGCCGCCACCTCCTCAGCGCTCGGAGATCGTGCGCAGGGCCCGCTCGTCCAGGGGACCCACGAAGCGGTCGTCGAGCATGCCGGCAGGCGCGTGGTCGCAGTCGCCGATGCACTCGACGAGCCGCACCGTGAACTCGCCGTCCGGGGAGGTCTCTTCGCCGTCCGCGATGCCGAGAAAGCCCTTAAGGTCTTGCGCCACGCGGTCGCTCTGGCTGAGGTAGCAGGTGATGCCGCCGCAGACGCGCACGATGTGCTGGCCCGTTGGGCTTGCGGTGATCTGGTCATAAAAACGGGCCACGCCTTCGACGATGGCGGGGCTGAGGCCAAGCAGGCCCGCGATGTATTCGATCTCCTCGGGGCCCACCTTGTGGCGCTCGCGCTGCGTCACCCGAAGAGCCGTGAGGAGCGCGTGGCGCGCCGAAGGCTCCTCGGCCCTGGTCGCCTCGATTTCCTCTAGTCCCTCGCTTGTCAGCATGGCTATCGCTCGCTTTCCCCCGCGATGATATTCAGGCTGCCCAACGTGGCCACGACGTCCGCGGGGTTCATGCCGCGGATCATCTGGGGGAAGGCCTGGTAGATGGCAAAGGAGGGCGGGCGCACCTTGACCCGATAAGGCCGCTGGCCGCCGTCGCTCACGATGTAGAAGCCGAGTTCGCCGTTCGCCGCTTCGCTGTAGCCGTAGACCTCCCCGACCGGCGGGCGGATGCCATGCCCGTCCATGATCAGCTTGAAGTGGTCCATCAGATTCTCGATGTTGGTGTAGACGCCATACTTTGGCGGCAGGGCGACAAGGCCATCGTCGACGACCACCGGCCCCCCGGGCAGGTTGTCGAGCGCCTGGCGCACGATGCGCAGGCTCTGGCGCATCTCCTCGAGCCGCACGAGGTAGCGGTCGTAGACGTCGCCCTGGGCGCCCACCGGGATGTCGAACTCGAACTCGTCGTAGTGGTAGTAGGGATAGGCC
>DAIBJA010000052.1 GCA_027420455.1 Clostridia bacterium
TGTCCCGGCGCTCGGAGCCAGGGACGCCAGTCGAGCATACGCGGCAGCGCGCCATCTCGAGCGGCCCTGCACCCTTCTCGCCTCCATCCTCCTCTAGGACGGCGTCGAGCGCAACCCCCAAGGGACGCCTGGCCTGGAAAAGGAGATTCTGACCGCCTCCAGGGACGATCCCGGCGCGGGACAAGCCGACGAATGTGCAGCTTGCGAGCAGTGCGCCGGGCGTAACGACCGCAACCAGACGCTTGCGGTCGCCGACCACCGGTCCGACCAGTAAGCGCCTGCTGCGCGGCGTTCGGCGCGGTAGCCGAAAGGCGCACCTGCTCCTCGCGAAGGATTGTCTCGTGCGCAAGGCACAGGTCTCTCAGCCCTGCAGGCCCGCGTCCACCCCGCCCCGCTCCGCCGCCAGCCGTCCGTACGTAAAGACGTCTTGCGAGGAAACCAGTTCCTGCGGGGAATGCAAGGTGGTGCGACGGGTTGAAAGCACGGCCGCACACCCAGTCCTGCACCTGCAGCCCTGTACCGGAATCGCCGGGAAGCGGCTCACGCTGCACCGGAATTCCTGCCTGAGCTGGCACCGCTTCGAGCCGGGGATGTGGCGGCCGTGGGACATTGGGCCCTACGCGCCGCGAAGCGGAGGAAGTCGCCGCCCAGGTGCTGCTGCACCGGGGGCGCCACCTGGTCTGCACGAGGTTTGAGGGGCAGGAGCGGTGCCGCGGGTGGACCGTCTTGCTCGATCGAAGACCCCGCCAAGCTCTCGTCAGCCCCAGCCAGGCGACTTCCTCGCGTCCCGTCGCCGCCGCAGGGCCGTGAGGCGTCCAAGCCGCACGACAGGTTTCAGTCGGTTTCCGCCCAGGTCTTCGCCGCCTGGGAGCCTGCCTGAGGAATGGCGACGGCGCGTCCGTGGTGCGCCAGCACCCGGCCGATCGACGCGACGGTCCGCAGCACCGGCTGCAGGCGCGCACCCTCGCCCATCGTGCCGATGCGCCAGGCCGTACCGCGCCATGGGCCCAACCCTCCGGCTATCTCGACACCCTCCGCAAGCAGCAGTTCGCGACGCAGGTCCGTTTCGTCGAGGCCCTCGAGCGGCGCCACGACGGTGAGCGAAGGCAAGAGGTCTGCCGTAGCGACGCGCGAGTGCAGGCCCAGGACGTCAAGTCCCGCCCGGAGCGCCGCGCTGGCCTTGCGATGGCGCGCAAAGCGGGCCGCAAGCCCTTCCTCGCGCAGATCGCGCATGGCCTCGGCGAGGGCAAAGATCATGCTGATCGGAGCAGTGTGGTGGTAGAGTCGCTCGCTGCCCAGATACTGGCTGATCAGTCCGAGGTCGAAGTACCAGCTTCGCGTCTCGTCCTGGTTCTGCACCAGGCCGTCGCGCACCGTGATGGGTCCGAGTCCCGGCGGAGCGCCAAGGCATTTCTGGCTGCCGCTGTAGACGATCGCGGCGTCCCAGGTGTCGGCGTGGACCGGCATGCCGCCGAGCGATGTGACCGCGTCGACGATGAGATCGGCACCGAACTCCTTGGCGAGCGCCGCGATGGCATCCACGTCGGAGCGGACGCCCGTCGAGGTTTCGGCCTGAACGACGGCGACCACGTGCGGTGCCACCTCCTGCATGCGCCTGCGCGCGATGTCAGGGTCGACCGGTGTGCCGAAGGGGAACGACTCCAGGGTCAGTTCGGCGCCGGAGCGCCGCACCATAGCGGCGATGCGCTCGCCGAACACGCCGCAGCTCAGGACTAGGACGCGGCGGCCGGGCCGGCACAGTGTGACGACGGCCGTCTCCATGGCGGCAGAGCCGGTGCCGGAGATGGGAAACGTTAGTGCAGCCGAACTCTCGAACACCATGCGCAGATCGGCCTGCAGGCCATCGAGCTCCGCCAGGAAGCGGGGATCGAGATGGCCGAGCAGAGGACGGGCCATGGCGGAACGCACGCGATGGCTGACAGGACTGGGGCCTGGGCCCATCAACAGGACTTCGCTCATTGTATCTCCTGCAGGTCGGGACTCGGCGTGATGCCGGGAATGCGGCCGCGCTTGGCGAGGGGCCGACCTGCTACCTCCTTGATGTCCATGGTCATCTCGAGCGGCGGCGCGACTGCGATATAGTGGCCCACGCCGAACGCGTCGGCGCCAACGCAGGAGAGTTCACGAATGCGTTCGGGGCTGAGTCCCCCGGAGACGAAGATGCGCACATGCCCTAGGCCGGCCTGGTCGAGGCGGGCTCGCATCTCATGCACGAGTTCCGGCGTGACGCCGCCGCGCTCCGAGGGCGTGTCGAGCCGGATACCCTCAAGTGCCTGACCTAGGGCTTCACCGACGCGCAAAGCCTCGACCGTCTCATCCTGGAAGGTGTCGATCAGAACGGTGCGTCCCCCCGAAGGCGCCGTCTGCAGTTGCAGCCTCGCCACCTCGAGGGTGTCTCCGATGATCAGGGCCGCCGCGTGCGGTACGGTGCCGGACGCCTCGATGCCCACGAGTCGCGCTCCGAGGACGCTCGAGCAACCGTCGGCGCCTCCGAGGATCGCAGCGGCGTCCATCACCGATGCGATGGCCGGGTGTACATGACGTGCCCCGAAAGAGATGACGGGCCTGTCGCCCGCGGCGTCCTTGCACTTCCGGGCGGCGGTGGCCCAACCGGACGATGCGGCGAGAATGCCGAGGAGTGCCGTCTCGAAGATGCCGAACGCGCTGTAGCTTCCCGCGAGCCGCAGTACGACGTCCTTGGTGTGGATCTCGCTGCCGTCGGGCAGTCCCCAAAGGCGCACGGGCCGATCCTTGAGCAGCGTTCGGACCTCAGCCATGCCGGCTAGGATGCCGTCGCCGCGGCCGAACACCTCGGCCACCACCTCAGTGTCCTCCCGACCTGCCAGGCGGAGGATATCGAAGGTTTTCTGAAAGTAGACGTCCGACGTCGCACCTGCGAGGATTTCCTCGTGCGTGGCGGAACGGAGCCGGTTCTTGTCCACCTGGAAAGCCGCGACATCGTTCATCGAGCGCAGCAACCTACTCACCTATCCCCTCGAGGGTTGCCTTGAGCACGTCACGAAGCTGCCCGAGGGCGAAGCGGTGTGCCTCGGGGTCGAAGGAGGTCACGGCACGGGCCGGCACCGTCACGCCATAGCCTCTCATGCGGGCGTCAGCGGTGGTGTAGAGGACGCAGATGTTGGTGCAGACGCCTACGATCCGCAACTCCTGGCTACCGGTCTCGCGCAGCACGAGGTCGAGATCGGTGCCGAAGAAGGCGGAGAAGCGCCGCTTGCGCACGATGCGGTCACCTGGCTGCGGCGCGAGCTCGGGCACGATTTCGGCCCCCCAGGTGCCTTCAACGCAGTGGGGCGGGTAGAGTTCGAATTCGGCGTCATCCGGCCGATGGGCGTCGCAGGCGTAGAGAACGTCCATGCCCTGGCGCCTCGCCGCCTCGATCTCCCCGGCGATGGCCGGCAGTACGGTCCGCCCCGCGGTGCCGCAGTTCAGCGAACCTCCCAGGTCCAGGAAGTCGTTGAGGCAGTCGACGACCAGCAGCGTCCGCGTCAAGCGTCGTCACCTCCGGGCGTCATCAGATCCTTCAAGAGGCCCTTCGCCGAATCGCTGCCGATCAGGATCAGAAGATCGCCGGGTTCGAGAACCATGCGGGGGTCCGGGGAGAACATCTCCTCGCCTTTGCGCGCAACGCCGATCACGGTGATGCCGGTGCGCGTCCGCAGGTCTGCCGAACTCAGCGTCTGTCCGACGAGTGGCGATCCGTCCGGGATGACGATCTCCTCTACGTGGCGCATGGTGCTGAGGGCACCAGACGTCCGGTGGACGAGGCGGTCGATGGCCTGACTGAGGCGATCGTCGATCTGACGCCGCTCCGCGAGCAGTCCCTGCACTTCACGCGCGAGGCCGTGCAGTTCCGCGTCGAGCCGAACTTCGCCCAGGTACTGTTCCGCCGCAGCCTTGGAGCGGACCAGGACGCCGGAGCCCGCGATCGCCGAAACGACGCCATGGCTGTGGAGCAGGGCGACGGCTCGGCGGATGGTCTCAGGCGACACCTTGTAGAGGCCCGCAAGCGACGAGCGGCCAAAGAGGCGCTGTCCCTCCTGCCACTCCCTCTGGACGATCCGGCTGGCGACATCGGCCGCAATCTCCTCATAGCGCGAGAGCCCGTTCGATCGTCTGGGTGTCAACTGCTGCGCGCCGCACTGTGCGGCACTCCCTCCCCCTCTGTTGGACCCGGTCCGGCGGGAGCGTGCCCCGCCTGCGTCGCAGCCCGGCGTATAGCCCGCCTGAGGACCTCCATGTCGCCGGCATCCAGCCGGCGCATGCTGCCAGGCGGCAAAGCACCCAGCAAGAGCGGTCCGATGGCAATTCGGGTGAGCCGCAGCGTCCTGCGGCCAAGGGCCGACAAGGCGCGACGCACGACACGCTTGCGCCCCTCGGCGATGGTAATCTCCACACGGCCCTGTCCTTGGGACGCATCAGACAGGCGGCGGACAGAAACGCACGTCAGTACGCCATCCGGCAGATGCACGCCCGCCTGGAGGCCTTCGAGCACCTTCTCGTCGGCAGGGCCGTCAAGCGTTGCGACGTACGTCTTGGGCACATGGTAGCGGGGGTGCATGAGCTGGTTCGCGAGTTCCCCGTCGTTCGTCAGGATCAGTAGACCATCCGAGTCGCGATCGAGCCTGCCCACGGGAAACAGCCGCCACGGGAGCCCATCGACGTAAAGCCGGACGCTCGGACGGCCCTGCGGGTCGTCGAGCGTCGTGACCACGCCGGCAGGCTTATTCAAGAGATAGGAAACCTTCTCCTGCCCGACTGACACGGAGCGACCGTCGACCGCGATGATGTCGACATCCGCGATCGCCTTCTGGCCGACGGTCGCCGGCAGGCCATTGACTGTGACCCTCCCGAGCCGGATCAGGTCCTCCGCGCGGCGGCGCGAGCAGACGCCGGCCTCCGCGAGCAGGACCTGCAAGCGACGCGGAGCTAGTCCTTCAATCGCACCCAGACCTCCACTTCGACCGGAGCTCCCAGCGGCAGCTCCGCCACTCCAACGGCGCTGCGGGTATGTTGGCCCGCTTCGCCAAAGGCTGTGCCCAGAAGCTCCGAGGCGCCGTTCGCCACCTGGGGCTGCGCCGTGAAGCCGGGGGCGCTCGCGACAAACACCGTGACGCGGAGCACCTTTGCCACCCGATCCAGATCGCCCGCGACCGAGCGGATCGCGCCGAGCGCGTTGAGGGCGCAGCGCCGCGCAGCCGCCTGGCCCTGCTCCACGTCGAGCTGCTCGCCAAGATGCCCTTGGAACTCGAGCTTGCCAGCGACGAGCGGCAGCTGGCCGCTTGTGAACACGTCCGTGCCGTCGCGCAGCGCCGGCACGTAAGCCGCCAGCGGCTTTGCGACCTCGGGCACCTCAAAGCCGGCTGCCTGCAGCCTTTCCTCTAACTTGCCCATGATGCAACGGCCCCTGAGGGCCTTCCGCCCCTTTCGGATCGCCTTCCTCTGGCATGATCGGCACTCGGCCCGGCGCCTGTCAAGGCGGGCTGTCCTAACCGCGCACCTCGGGCGGGAAGAGCCGCTCGAAATCGAACTGACTGAGCCGCACCTCGCGCGGCCGGGAACCGTCTGCCGGCCCCACGATGCCGCGCTGCTCCATCTGCTCGATGAGCCGGCGGGCACGGCTGTAGCCGACACGCATCCTGCTCTGAAGAAGCGATGCTGACGCGCTCTTGGCCTGCACCACCACTTCGACGGCCTTGGCGAAGAGCGCGTCGACCTCCGGCTCCTGCTCCTGCTCGTCCTCGATCGGCGCCTCGAGGTCGTCCCGGTATTCCGGCTCGTCCTGGCGAACGAACTCGAGCAGGCGCTGCATCTCCTGCTCGGAGACGTAGGCGCCCTGGGTGCGCAGTGGCTTGGCGAGGCCGAGCGGTGCAAAGAGCATGTCCCCTTTGCCGAGCAGGCGCTCTGCGCCGCCCTGGTCGAGAATTGTGCGGGAGTCCACCTGGCTCGAGACCGCAAAGGCGATGCGGGACGGGATGTTGGCCTTGATGAGTCCGGTGATCACGTCCACGGAAGGCCGCTGCGTCGCCACCACGAGATGGATGCCTGCAGCGCGGGCCATCTGGGCCAGACGGGCGATCGTCTCCTCGACCTCGTTCGGGGCGACCATCATGAGGTCGGCCAGCTCGTCGATGACGACGACGTAGTACGGCATGCGCTCGGGCGCGACCTCGTTGAAGCGCTGGATGTCGCGGCACCCTGCCCTGGCGAACTGGAGGTAGCGCTCCTCCATTTCGCGCAGCACGCCGCGCAGGACGCCTGCTGCACGCTTGGGGTCGGTCACCACCGGATAGAGAAGGTGCGGGATGCCATCGAACTGCTGCAGTTCCACCACTTTGGGATCGATCAGGATCAGTCGCACCTCGGACGGTGAGGCACGGAACAGGAGACTCGCGATGAGCACGTTGAGGCAGACGCTCTTGCCGGATCCGGTCGCCCCGGCGATCAGGAGGTGTGGCATGCGGTCGAGCTCGGCCATCACCGGATTGCCCGCGATGTCCTTGCCCAGCCCGACGGTCAGCAGAGAGGAGGACGAGCGGAAGGCCGGCGTCTCAAGCACCTCGCGAAGGCGCACGGGTGCGATCTCGCTGTTCGGGATCTCGATGCCGATGGCTGCCTTGCCGGGTATGGGAGCCTCCATGCGCACGTCGGTAGCGGCCATGGCGAGGGCGATGTCGTCGGCCAGGGCGACGATGCGCGACACCTTGACACCAGGGCCCGGCTGCACCTCGAAGCGTGTCACCGCAGGGCCCTGCTGGTACTCGAGCACGCGGGCCTGTACGCCAAAGCTGCGTAGCGTCTCCTCAAGGAGATGCGCGCGCGCCGGGGCATCCCGTTCCGTCTGTCTGCCGCCTCCACTGGCGTGCAGCAGGCTCAGGGGCGGGAGCCTGTACTCCCCGGCGGCAGGTCGTACGGGAGTGTCGAAGAGCGCCTGGGCATCCGCCTGCGCCGGAGCGACCTGCCGCACAGGCTGGGGTGCCGCCGGCAGATCAGGCAGGGGATCCTCCCAGGGTGCTGCCTCGGGATGCCCCTCGACCGGTGGAGATACCGCCTGAAAGGGCGCATGTAGGGCCGCCCCCGCCTGAGACGGTGGCTCGGGAGCCGCGGCGGCGGTCTCCACAGGCACGTCTTCCAGTACAAAGTCGGTCACCTTGCGGTAGGCGGTCTTTGCGCCCTGCTTCGCCACACGCTCCGAACCGCGCATGAACTGCCCGAGGAACGGGCGGAACACGAGGCTCAACGTCAGGATCGGCCAGAATGCGAGGAGAATGTCGCGACCGTCCGAGCCAAGGAGAGCGTCCGCGCCGCGCACCATCTCGCCGCCGAGCGCATCGCTGCCCGGCCCCGTCCAGCCGGCCGCGGCGATCAGCATGGTCCACCAGAGAAGGAGGATGGCCACACCCCAGCGGAGCGCAGGACGGAGGTGGCTGCCGCGAACCATCAGGACACCTAGCAGGAAGAGGAAAAGCAGCCACGGCAGCGCCGCGCCGCCCACCGCAAAGCTGGCGGCCCTGGCCCAGGCGACCCCGACGGCGCCGGCCGGATGTGCATCCCAGACGAGACCGAAGAGCGAGGCCGCGACCAGCAGAAGCCCCCAGAGTTCACGCTTGCGGCCAGACTTGTCCACCCGCTTGCCGCGCGACTTGGTCTGCCGCGACCGTTTCACCCGAGCCAAAGTCCCACCCCCGCCAATGCCAGCGTGTAGATCGCAAACCAGGAGATGCGTCCCCGGCGCAGGAGTCCTATCAGCCAGCGGAGGCTTACGATGCCCACCACAGCGGCGGCACAGGTGGCCGCCAGGAGGTCCGTCCAGGGCGTGCCGCCGAGTCCTCCCCGATAGATCTCGCGCGCCAGGGCACCTAGCACCGTCGGCACGGAGAGCAGAAACGTGAATTCCGCAGCCGCCTCAGGTCGCACACCCAGGAGACGTGCGGTTGCAATCGTCGTGCCGGAGCGGCTGAGTCCGGGCCAGACGGCGATGCCCTGCGCTGCCCCGATCAGGAATCCGTCAAGCGGCGCCGGCCTGTCGCGCCCGCGCAGCGGCAGGCGAGCCAGTGCGAGGAGCAGAAGACTCGTGGCCAGAAAGCCGACGGCGACCAGCATGGGCTGACCGAAGGCGGACTCGGCCGATTGCGAAAGCAGCAGCGCCGCCGGCACGGTTGCGACCACTGCCCAGGCGAATGTGGACAGCCAGCGGTTGCGATCTGAGGCAGGCAGCCTGACCACTTTGGCGATCGTCCGGCGATAGAACCAGAGCACGGCCACGAGTGTACCGACGTGCGCCGCCACCGCCAGACCCAAGGCTCCGGTCTCGAGATGCATGAAGTGTGCTGCGTAGGCCAGATGGCCCGAACTTGACACGGGCAGGAACTCTGTCAGACCCTGCAGGGCACCATAGAGGACGGCGGCGAAGAGGCCCACGTCGCATCCCTCCGCAGAGCCCAGGATCGGCACAGATTATAGCATAGGCAAGCCCAGCAGAACCGGAAGGATATGGCAGCCAAGACCGGGAGGAGATAGGCCATGAACCGGCTTGCGCATAGTCTCAGCCCCTACCTGCTCGCCCATCGCGACGACCCTGTCGACTGGCAGCCATGGGACCAGTTAGCCCTGCAGACCGCGCGGTGCGCAGATCGTCCGATCCTGCTGAGCATCGGATATGCCTCGTGCCACTGGTGCCACGTCATGCAGCGCGAATCCTTTCAGGACGAGGCGATCGCCGCGGAGATCAACCGCCATTTCGTCGCGATCAAGGTGGACCGTGAGGAACTGCCCGACGTCGATCAGATCTACCAGAGCGTCTGCCAGGCGGTGACCGGGCAGGGCGGCTGGCCGCTCACGGTGTTCCTGACGCCGGAGCTGCAACCGTTCCATGTCGGAACCTACTACCCGCCCTCGCGCCGCTACGGCCGCCCAGGATTCCACGAGCTCCTCACCGCGGCCTCGGATGCCTACCTCACGCGCCGCGAAGAGGTCGAGGCGGTGGCGGAAAGCTGGGCCGGCGCAGCCGATACTCTCCTGCCCGCGGCGACGCAGGCAGGCCTCGACGACCCTGACGACGCGCTGCACCACGCGGCAAGCGCCGTCCTCAGGAGCCATGACGCGCAGCGGGGAGGGTTCGGCGGCGCTCCGAAGTTCCCGCAGGCACCCATGCTCTCTCTGCTGCTGCGAGCGTGGTCGCGCCTTGGGGACCAGTCGGCTGAGGCTGCCCTGCGCCGGACGCTGAAGGCGATGGCGTCGGGCGGTATCTACGATCAGCTGGCGGGAGGATTCCACCGCTATGCGGTCGATGCGGCCTGGCAGGTGCCCCACTTCGAGAAGATGCTTGAGGACCAGGCTCTGCTCGCACCGCTCTATACCGCCTTGTGGCAGATGACGGGCGAGACGTGGGCTCTCGAGGTGGCCAAGGACACGCTCGCCTATGTCGACGAGGAACTCTCGGCGCCGGAGGGCGGCTTCTACATTTCGCAGGATGCCGACAGCGCGGGCGGCGAGGGCGCATACTACCGTTTCTCCCCTCAGGAGCTCGAAGCTCTCCTGGGAGCAGACGCTCAGGCGGCCATCCTCCACTACGGTCTCGATGATCCGGCACTCGCGAAGGAGGGCGTTCTGCAGCATGCGCAGGCCGTCGCGCACGTGGCGCATGCGCTCGCGGAGAGTCCCGAGGAGACAGGCGCCAGGCTGCGGCGCGCCCGGGACGTCATGCGTGCGGCGCGCCGCCGGCGCCAGGCCCCCGGCCGTGACCGCAAGGTCCTCGCGGGGGCTACGGGACTGGCGATCTCCGCCTTCGCCCGGCTGGGTGCCGCCACAGCTGATGCGCGCTGGACGCAGCGTGCCGAGCGAGCGGCGGCATTCGCCCTCGAAACCTTGCGGCGGTCGGACGGGATAGTGCTCCGCCGCTTCTACGAGGGCCAGGCGGGCATCGAGGGCTATCTCGAAGACTATGCCGGGCTCGGCCAGGGCTTCCTGGACCTCTACCTGGCGCATGGTGATCTCAGGTGGCTGCTGGTCTCTCTCGACGTGGCCCGCAAGGGGCTCGAGCTGTTCTGGGACAAGGACGCGGCCGTGCTCTACAGCGCGCCGGTCGCCGCGGCGACACCACTCGCGCGTCCCGTGGACCGCCTCGACGGCGCGAAGCCGGCGGCGCAGAGCCGCATGCTGCGCCTCTTGCTGCTGCTCGGGAGCTTTGACGACACAATCAAAGCGAGGGACATCTCCGACCGGGTGTTGCAAAGTCAGCAGGCATTGTGGTCGGACCATCCGGGGGCAAGCCCCTCGCTGGCCGAGGCCCGCGATCTCTTCCTCACTGGGCCGAAGGAGATCACTATCGTCGCGGAGGCCGACGATGAGGAGGCTGCATCATGGCAGAGGGAGCTGAGGCGAACCCCGCTCCAGGACCTGCTCGCGACCTGGCTGGCACCAGCCGAGAATTTCGCGATCTGGCAAGGGAAGCGCCAGGTGGACGGCGCCGCGACGCTCTACGCGTGCCGACTCGGCGTCTGCAGCGCTCCGCTGCACGATCTCGGCGCTGCTCTGAGCTTCCTTGCGGTGGGACCGCGCGACGGCGCAGCCGATGCCAGGAGTTCAGCGGATGGCTAGCACGCCTGCCGCTATGAGGAACCAGAGGTTGACGTCGGCAAGGAAGAGACGCTCCAGGAGCCCGAAGACGCCCCGCAGGCGCAATACCGGAACGAGAGAGAGCGCGAGGAGTAGGACGAGCGGAAATGCCGCGGACGAGAGGATGCCCAGGACGGGCAGCACCTGCTGCCAGACCGCAAGAGCGTGGAGATTGCGGGTCAGGGTCGTGACGGCCGAGATCGCTGCGACGAAGCTGAGCACGGCCAAGGCGGCGTGGGCTCTCCCCTGTGCCGTGAGGCGCGTGCCGGACTCGTCCGTCAGGATAAAGATCATGCCGAAGCGGCAGGCGGCGACCACCGCCAGTGCGTAAAGCCCCGTCCGGGCTAGCGGAGGCGATGCGACCATGGTCAAGAAGGAGATCAGCAGGAGCACGGTCGCCAGGACGTTGACGGAGGTCATGGCACGGGCAAGAGCGCCATACTTCCCCACCGAGTAGTCACTCACCGTGTGGTAGAGGGCACTGCGACCCGTGGTTAGGAAGTGCATGACGACCATACCGGCGAAATAGACGACGTAGGCGAGTGCGGCCAGCCATGCGACAGGCGCCACTCTCGGGACACCTCCCTTGGGACTCATGCGAGCGACGGGCATGGAGCCCTAGTTCTGCATCCGATTCTTGGCTGGACGTCCAGGTTCCTACGCGAACGCAGTCGGGCTCGCAACGGCGGCAGCGGAACAGCGGACCGCGTGGAATGCATGGGACCCAGGGGACAATGCCTGTCGCGCTTCGCAAGGTGGACTCCGCGATTCACGGAGTGTTTCCCAGCGATCTTTGTCGTGCCCGCAACGGGAGCGCGCTCCGACGTGCTTCGGCGCTATGCTCTCCGGGGCCGTCCCAGGCCGGACAGCCAGGCCAGGGGACGGCCCTTTGCGTTCCCACGCCTCAGCGATCACAGGCAAGAAGCGCTACACCACCACCCGGCGCCTGCCGTGACGCAAGCAGAGGCAGGGCACGCTCGGGCAATGCAGGCAGCAGAGGCGAGATAGCTCCCAACGCGTTGCTG
>DAIBJA010000065.1 GCA_027420455.1 Clostridia bacterium
GGGTGTAGGGCACAGGGTCGTCGTAGCCAGTGGGGTAGTCCCCGCCGAGGCCCCGCCCGATGCCGACGCTCGCGAGCAGAAGGTCGTAGACCGTCGCGACCAAGAGGGGACCATCGGCGCCCTCTAGTCGCCGCACCGGCACCTCACGGCTCAGCACCTGGCCCTCGCCGCCGCCGAAGTACGGGAAGTCGAGGGACACGCTGCCGTCCTCGGAGCCGAGGAAGGTGAGCCCAGGCGACAGGGGCTTCTCCCCCTCGCCTTCGAGCCTGAGGTTCCAGCGGCCAGAGCCGTCCCAGCGGTAGCCGAGGCTCCCGTTCGGGCAGACGGGCTCACCCGTCGCCTCGTCCCAGAGGACGGTCTTCCACTTGTCCGCCTCGCCCGCGGCGCCGAGGTCCGACGCCCTCAGGAAGCGGTCCGTATAATGCCTTCCCTCCCGCTCGACGACGCGCACGAGGAACGGCAGGTCCGTGAACCGCCGCGCGTAGTCCTGGAAGTACGGCACCTCGCGGTCGACGTAGAACTCCTTCAGGATGACGTGCATCATCGCCATCGCGAGCGCGCCGTCCGTGCCGGCCCTCGCGGGCAGCCAGAGGTCCGCGAACTTGACATACTCGGCGTAGTCCGGGCTGACGGCGGCGATGCGCGTCCCCTTGTAGCGGGCCTCCACCATGAAGTGGGCATCCGGGGTGCGGGTCATCGGCAGGTTCGTGCCCCAGACGATCATGTACTCGGCGTTGAACCAGTCCGCGCTCTCGGGCACGTCGGTCTGCTCGCCCCAGATCTGGGGCGACGCGATCGGCAGGTCCGCGTACCAGTCGTAGAAGCTGAGGATCGTGCCGCCGATCAGCGAGAGAAAACGCGTGCCGGCGGCGTAGCTGACCATCGACATGGCCGGGATCGGCGTGAAGCCGATGACGCGGTCCGGTCCGTAGTGGCGCACCGTCTCGAGGGTGGCGGCCGCGATCAGCTCGGAGATCTCCTCCCAGCTGGCCCGCACGAAGCCGCCCTTGCCACGCTGGGACCGATACGCCGCCCGGCGCTCGGGGCTCGCTGTGAGGAGACGCCAGGCAGCGACAGGATCCTTGGTCTCGGCGATCGCCTCCCGCCAGGCGGTGATGAGGCTGCCGCGCACGTAGGGGTAGCGGATGCGCAAGGGGCTGTACTCGTACCAGGAGAAGCTTGCCCCGCGCGGGCAGCCGCGCGGTTCGTACTCCGGGGTGTCGGGACCGAGCGACGGGTAGTCGGTCTGCTGCGTCTCCCAGGTGATCACGCCATCCTTGACGTGGATCTTCCAGCTGCAGGAGCCGGTGCAGTTGACGCCGTGCGTCGAGCGCACCACCTTGTCGTGCTGCCAGCGGTCCCGGTAGAGCCGCTCCCACTGTCGCCCGCGCGGGCTCTCCTCGCTCCAGCCCCCGTTCAGGCCTGGACCGCGGCGCAGGTAGGTGAGTGCGTTACCTAGTGCGTTCACGCGTTTGGCCAATGTTCAGCCGCCCCCTCGGAAGGTGTCTTCGCCTGAGCCAGCACGTCGGAAACCTGAGGCAGGAAGGTCTGCTCCTCGTAGAGGGCGTGCAGACGCTGGATGTGCAGGAGTGCCTGCAGGCGCCCAAGCGCGGCCCCCGTCACCGAACCCTCGCGGGCGAGTCCCTGCTCGGTCTCGTCGACGAGGAGCCGCATGAGATCGTGGTCCCGCACGAGCGCGGCCACCTCGGACGCCAGCTCGGGTGACGCCGCGAGCACCTGCGGGAAGACGTCCTTCTCCTCGGCGTCCGCGTGCGTCAGCACACGCTCCCGCCACGCGCAGAGGAGCTCCGAGGCGAGGCGCACGGACGTGGCGGCGTCCTGGCCGCGCAAGGACATCAGCAGGATCTCCGTGCCGAATTCCATCTCGGCCCGCGCGGCGTCATGGATGTCCTGATGCGCGTGCGGGTCCACCAAAGAAGGTCCCATAGGCACAAAGGCACCTCCCACTGCTCCTTAAAGCGTTGTCGCTCGCGGATGGGCGGGAGGTGTTCCAGGTCACTTTGGTACCGGGGCAAAGGGTCCGCGTTCTATGGACCGATTGGCCCTTGTTATGCATGCACACGCTGGCTCGGCGGATCCGTGGCCCGTCTGCTAACGAAAGCGCCCACGCACGGAGCGGCGTGGGCGCGACGGTCTTTGTCGAGCCCGATCCTATTCCTCGGCGGCTGCCTTCTCCGGTCCTTCGCCGGGCAGGTAGCTCTCCACCAGCGGATACTGCATGTGCGGCCGAAAGCCCGCGCCATAGGCCGCGATCTCCGGGCGCTCGGTCAGCCGGTCGATGCCGTAGGTCAGGGTTTCTGGGCCGCGCGTGATGGCCGTGAGGTCATACTCGCGGCTCATGATCAGGGCCTCCTCCGGGCACGCCTCGACGCAGAAGCCGCAGAAGATGCAGCGTGCCAGGTCGATCTCGTAGCGGGACGGCGCCTTCTCCACCCTCGGGTCGTCCACGTCCTTGGCCTCGATCGTGATGCACTGGGCGGGGCAGACCGTCTCGCAGAGGTAGCAGGCCGTGCACTTGAGGCTGCCGTCGGCGCGATGCGTCAGGACATGCACGCCCCGGAAGCGCCTGGAGTACGGCTTGCGCTGCTCGGGGTACTGGATCGTGACGTGCTCGCGCCCTACGGTCGCGCGCACCATGTTGCGCAGGGTCACTTCCATGCCGGCGAGCGTTCCGGCCGCCGTGCTCAGGACGTCCGTCCTGGCCTCGGCGGCCCTCCGCACGTCAACGACCCGCGAAGCCTTCCTGGCCATAGTGCATCCTCCCTTCCGGTGGGTAGACCGTCGCCGCCCGGCTCTCGAGCCCGGCGTAGCTAAGGCCGCGGAACGCGGGCACGCTCATCGCGATCTCGCGGAAGAGGCGCTCCGGGGCTGTCTCGCGGCGGGCGGCGGTGGCCACCTGCCAGAGATCGCCCAGGATGTCGGTCGCGGGGCGCACCGCCTCGCGCAAGGAAATCGCCTTGCCGACGTGCTGCGTCACCCCTTGGTGGTTCGTGTAGGTGCCCTCCTCCTCGGACCACGCCGCCACCGGCAGGAGAAGCTTCGCCCCAGTCAAGTAGGGCAGCTCGTGCGTCGTCAGCACGACGCTCTCCGGAACCCGTGCGAGCAGGCCCGCGATCCGCTCCTTCGTCTCCTCGGCCTCCTGTCCGACGAGCGGCGGATAGTAGAGCATGAGGAGCCGAGACAGCTCGCCCTTTTCGGCCAAGTCCAGGAGGCCCTTAAGCCCGAGACCGCGGCCGTAGCCGAGATGGAGGGCGCCCATCGTGTTCGGGTGCTTGTCGGCACGGCGCAGGAGCTTGTCCTCGCGCTCGGCGACCGTCTCCATCTCGCGGCCCAGACGGAACTCGAGAAGGTGCTGGGGGAATGCCACCTCGACGTACTGCCGGAAGAGCCAGAGACTCTCGTTGGTGGCGGAGGCCGAGGCGAGCGCCGCGAGCGGCAGCCCCGTGACGGCGCCCGCGCTGTGCAGGGTCTCGTGCGCGAGGGCGATGGCCTCGGCCCAGAGGAGTCGCCGGTCGCCCTCGCGCGGATGCGTGAGGCGAGGAATCGACGTGAGGCTCTGATAGCTGAGACGACCCTCGTCGCAGATCCAGCTCCGGTTCACTTCGGGATTGCGCCGCGGCACGACGCGCTCGATGTGGCCGTCGAAATGGTCGATGCGCACGTTGCAGCCGGTGCTGCAGCCGGCGCAGACGGAGTCCGTGTGACTCAGATGCCAGACGCGTCGCTTGAAGCGGAAGTCCCGCGACGTCAGTGCGCCGACCGGGCAGACGTCGGCCAGGTTGCCGGCGTAGGGGTCCTCCAGGACCCGGTCCTCGAACGCCGTCAGCTCGACGTGGTTGCCGCGGCGGACGAACTGCAGTTCCGCGTAGCCCGAGACCTCCTCCGAGAAGCGGACGCAGCGCGAGCACATCACGCAGCGCTCGGCGTCGAGCACGATGCGCGGGCCGAGGTTGACCCGCTTGCGCTTGTGGATCTTCTCCTCGGGGTCGACGTGGCTCCTGTGCTGGCCGTAGTCCGGGTGCATGTAGAAGTCCTGCAGCGAGCACTCGCCCGCCTGGTCGCAGATCGGGCAGTCGAGCGGGTGGTTCACCAGCAGGAACTCGAGCACGCCACGCGCGGCTCGCGACGCCACAGGGCTCGTGTGCGGCGTCTTCACCACCATGCCGTCGACGACCGGCGTCGCGCAGGCCACGACGGGCTTCGGAAAGCCGTCGACCTCGACGAGACACATGCGGCAGTTGCCCTCGGGCCTGAGATCGGGATGGTAGCAGAAGCGCGGGATCTCGACGCCGAGGCGATCGGCGGCCTGGATCACGCTTACGCCCTGCTCCACCTCGATCTGCCGTCCATCGATCGTCACGATCGGCACCGCTCATCGCCCCCTTTCACAGCGCGGCGGTGGGAGGCCCGTCCACCGCTTCGGAACGCGTCGCTTCCTCCGCCGGCGGGCCGAAGCGCCCGGTCCTGGGACCATGGCCGTGGCTCTGCCACGCCACCGCCTGCACTGGCTCCGGGAGCAGGGCCTCGAACTCGGGGCGGAACTTGCGGATGAAGCTGCGCACCGGCTGCACCGAAGCGTCGCCGAGCCCGCAGATCGTCCGCCCTTCGATGTTGTCGCCAACCCGCAGCAGCAGCCCGAGGTCGCCCGGCCTGCCCTCGCCCGCGAGCAAGCGGCGCAAGACCCAGGCCATCCAGCCGGTGCCCTCGCGGCACGGCGTGCACTCGCCGCAGGATTCGTGTGCGTAGAACTCCGCGATGCGCAGAAGCGCCTGCGGCATCGACGTATCGTCGCCGAACACGATCATGCCGCCGCTGCCGAGCATCGTGCCGGCGGATTGCATCGACTCGTAGTCGATGGTGAGCGGGGCGGCCTCCTCGGCGGTGAGGACGGGCACCGACGTGCCGCCGGGGATGATCGCCTTGAGGCCCCTGCCCCCTCGGATGCCGCCCGCCTCGCCCTGGAGGAACTCCATCAGCGGATAGCCGAGTTCCACCTCATAGACGCCTGGCCGCTCGACGGCGCCGCTGACGCTGATCAGCTTCGTGCCCGCGCTGCGCCCCGTGCCGTGGTCCTTGAAGGCCTCGGCGCCTTCGGCCATGATGCGCGCCGCGCAGGCCAGGGTCTCGACGTTGTTGACTACCGTCGGCTCCTGCAGGAAGCCGTGCACCGCCGGGAACGGCGGCCGTACGCGCGGGTAGGCGCGCCGCCCCTCGAGCGACTGGATGAGGCCCGTCTCCTCGCCGCAGATGTAGGCGCCGGCGCCGAGCTGGATGGTAATGCGCAGGTCGTAGCCGGAGTTCATGCAGTTCGGCCCGATGATGTCGGCCGCCATGGCCTCCCTGAGCGCCGCGGCGAGCGTCTCGGCCAGCGATGCGTACTCGCCGCGCATGTAGATGTAGGCGCGATGGGCGCCGATCGCGTAGGCGCCGATCGCCACGCCCTCAAGCACCAGGTGTGGGTCCCGCTCGATCAGGTAGTGGTCCTTGAAGGTGCCAGGCTCGCTCTCGTCGGCGTTGCAGAGGAGGTAGACAGTCTGCCCCTCCTTGGCGTGAATGAAGGACCACTTGCGCCCGGTCGGGAAGCCGGCGCCGCCGCGACCCCTGAGGCCGGAGGCGTCGATCTCCGCCACCACTTCCTGCGGCGGCAGGCTGAGCGCCTGCTTGAAGCCGAGGTAGGCGCCCGCGCGCAGGGCCGTCTGGAGCTCCCGCTGGGCGGGGTCCAGGGCGTTGCGGGTCAGGTACTGCGCCATGCCGTACCTCCTTACATCTTGGTCAGGTTGTCGATGGCGACGGCCGCCACGGGCCCGACGAAGCGGTCGTCGACCATGGCCGCGGGAGCGCGATCGCAGTCGCCGACGCATTCGACGAGGCGCAGGGTGAAGCGACCGTCCGCCGTGGTCTCGCCCGGCCGAATCTCCAGGAGCTCCCCCACCGCCGCCGCCACCTCGTCCGCGCCACAGAGGTAGCAGGAGATGCCGCGGCAGAGGCTCAGGACGTGCTGGCCTGTGGGGGTAGCGGAGATCTGGTCGTAGAAGCGCGCCACGCCCTGCACCAACGCCGGGCTCAGTCCCAGGAGGTCCGCGATGTAGGTGATCTCCTCGGGTCCCACCTGGCGGCGCTCGCCCTGCGTGACCCGCAGGGCCGTGAGGAGCGCATGGCGGGGGGAATCCTCCTCCGCCCTGGCGGCTTCGATCTCCCGGAGCGCATCCTTGGACAGCATGGCTATCGCTCGCTTTCTCCTGCGATGATGTTGAGGCTGCCGAGGGTGGCCACGACGTCCGCGGGGTTCATGCCGCGGATCATCTGGGGGAAGGCCTGGTAGATGGCAAAGGAGGGCGGGCGCACCTTGACCCGATAGGGTCGCTGGCCGCCGTCGCTCACGATGTAGAAGCCGAGTTCGCCGTTCGCCGCTTCGCTGTAGCCGTACACTTCCCCGACCGGCGGGCGGATGCCATGCCCGTCCATGATCAGCTTGAAGTGGTCCATCATGTCCTCGATGTTGGTGTAGACGCCGTGCTTCGGCGGCAGGGCGACGCGTCCGTCATCGACGACCACGGGGCCATCCGGGAGGTTGTCGAGCGCCTGGCGCACGATGCGCAGGCTCTGGCGCATCTCCTCGAGCCGCACGAGGTAGCGGTCGTAGACGTCGCCCTGGGCGCCCACCGGGATGTCGAACTCGAACTCGTCGTAGTGGTAGTAGGGATAGGCC
>DAIBJA010000085.1 GCA_027420455.1 Clostridia bacterium
CAGGTGCTTCTTGTTGAGGCCGGGCAGGTTGTACATGATCTGCTGCGCGGAGACGGCCAGCGGGATGTTGAGGAGGTTTGGATGCTGCGCCTCGAGGGCGGTGGAGACGTAGGCGTCCGAGGCGCCGATGTTCACCGTGGCGTTTTCGGCATCCGAGATCCCTGTGCCCGACCCGGTCGACTGCGGCGTGATCTCGACCCCGGTCGCGCGCTGATACACCGGCGCCCACTCCTGAAAGAGCGGGAAGAGCAGGGAAGAACCGGTCTCCGTGATCTGCAGCGAACCCGCGGCCGCGGAGCCGGCCAGGCCGATGGTGGCCACGAGAGCGAGGCTGGCGCCGGCCCAGAACCTCCTGCCGAGGAACATGCGGACACTCCTTTCAGCTCGGTTCAGCTGAAGCGTAGGAGTGTCCGCTTAAGAGCGCGGGAATTTTGTCCTAAGACTTTGTTGCGCTAAGACCTGAGCGGCGCCCGGGGCACCACGCACACCGGACCGATCTCCGGCAGGTCGCCCGTGTCGAAGCCCGGGGCGTCCAGCCTGCGCACGTCCTGCCAGAGAGCCAGGAAGGGATCCAGCGGTTCAAGGAAGTTCACGGCGGGCGTGCGGTAGTGCATCGGTACCACGTAGCGCGCATCGAGCGCCCGCGCGATTGCCCTGGCCCCCTCCGGACCGATCGTCGGTCCGGCCCCGACCGGCACGAAGAGGAGATCGACGGGGCCGATCTGCTCGAACTGCTCCGCGCGCAGCTCTTTCTGCCCGAAATCGCCGAAGTGGGCGATGCGCAATCCACCCAGCTGGAAGCGGTAGATGGTGTTCGGCCCGCGCCTCGTGCCCGCGACATCGTCGTGCTCGCCGGCGATCGCCAGCACTTCGCCGATCGGCGTCTCGAAGCGCCCCGCGGTCGAGCGTATGGTCTGCTTCGGTTCTTCGAGCGCCTCGAGACCGCTATGGTCGAAGTGCTCGTGGGTGATCAGCACGAGGTCGGGCGAAAGCCGCGGCAGCGGCGGGTAGTCGAAGACCATGCCGGGACGCGCCGGCATCTTGGCGAACGGGTCGATGAAAACCTTGCCTTCCGGCGCCTCCAAGAAGAAGGCCGCCTGGCCATACCAAGTCACCTGCACGCAAGTTCCCCCTTCTTGCTCGTCCCACGCCTATGGCAAACAGGCTATCATAGGCGAGGGAGGCGTGCACTGCTCCCCCGGAGGGCTCCAGAGATCCAGAAGATGCTGGAGGTGGCGGCTTGGACGTCGCGCAAAGCGTCCTTGACCTGATCGGCAGGACTCCTGTGCTTGAACTTCATCCGGAGGGGCTGCGCGACGGCGTGCATCTGTACGCGAAGCTCGAGATGTTCAATCCCGGCGGCAGCATCAAGGACCGCCTCGGCAGGTACATGATCGAAACCGCGATCAAGGACGGACGCCTGAAGCCCGGCGGCACGCTGATCGAGCCGACGGCCGGCAACACCGGCATCGGTCTCGCGCTGGCCGCGATCGGCCGCGGGATCAAGGTGGTGCTGGTGGTGCCCGAGCATTTCTCGAAGGAAAAGCAGGATCTGATGCGCGCCCTGGGCGGCGAGATCGTCAACACGCCGCGATCGGGCGGCATGGCCGCGGCCATCGACGAGGCCCACCGCATCGCGAAGGAGTGCGGGGGCTACGTGCCGCAGCAGTTCGCAAACCCGGACAACCCCGAGGCCCATTACCGCTCGACCGCCCCCGAGCTCTTCGAGCAGCTCGACGGCCACGTCGACGTGCTCGTGGCCGGTGCCGGGACGGGTGGCACCTTGACGGGCGTCGCGCGCTACCTCAAGGAGCAGCGTCCCTCGACCAGGATCGTGCTGGTGCAGCCGGAGGGCTCGGTCTTCGCCGGCGGTCCCGCCGGCAGCCATCGCGTCGAGGGCATCGGCAACGACTTCGTGCCGAAGACGCTCGACCTCTCGCTGGTGGACGAGATCGAGACGGTGACGGACGACGAGTCGTTCGCGGCCGTCGGGACGCTCGGCCGCGAGTTCGGCCTACTCGTCGGCTCATCGTCGGGGGCCGCCTACGTCGCGTCGTTGCGACAGGCCGAAAAGCTCCAGCACGGCAACATCGCGACGATCTTCGTCGACAGCTCGGAGCGCTACCTGAGCAAGAACATCTACTGAATCTCGGACGCCGCCCCAGCCAGCGCCTGACGCAGATCCCCTTCGATGTCGGGAAGGTCCTCGAGACCGACGGAGAAGCGCAGGATCTCGCCCGTCAGGCGCCTTTCCTTGCGCTCGGGCGCCGTCAGGGCGGCGTGGCAGTGCAGCTCCGGCAGCGAGATCGTCGTCTCCGGCCCGCCGAAGCCGGCCCCCACCCTGATCATCCGGAGGTGGCGCGCCATCGGCGCCACGAGGCGCTGGTCCGCGAGGCGCACCGTGACCATGTTGGAGAAGCCCCCTACCGTCCTCAGCGCCGTCTCCCGACCGGGATCCTCGCTGAGCCCGGGGTAGTGGACGAGGGTGACCTCAGGCAGTCCCAGGAGCCACTCCGCCAGGCCCTGGGCGGTCGCCTGGGCCCGCTCCATGCGGATCGGCAGGGTGTGCAGGCCACGCAGCACCTGGTAGCTGTCGTCCGGCGAGAGCATGCCGCCCGTGGCGTTCTGCACGGTGTAGAGCGAGCGGCCGAGTTCCTCGTCGGCCGTGGCCGCGAGGCCTGCGGTTACGTCGCCGTGCCCGGCGATCATCTTGGTCGCGCTGTGCAGTACGAGGTCCGCGCCGAGGCCGAGTGGCGCCTGCAGGTATGGCGTGAGGAAGGTATTGTCGACGATGAGTTTGAGACCCCGCCCGTGGGCGAGCTCCGCCAGCGCGGGAATGTCGCTGACGCGCAGGAAGGGGTTCGAGAAGTTCTCGACCAGGAGAGCCTTGGTTTTGGGGCGTATGGCCGCCTGCACCGCGTCCAGATCGTCCGTGTCGACGTAGGAGACCTCCAGGCCGAAGCGACTCAGCACGGCGCGCACCAGCCGCTGCGTGCCGCCCTGGCAGTCCCGCGTGACGATCAGGTGGTCGCCCGCCGCGAAGAGCAGGAACGCCGCCGTGATCGCCTGGTTGCCCGACGCGAACGCGAAGCCGCGCACACCTCCCTCAAGTTCGGCGATCGCTCCCTCGAGCGCGTCGCGGGTGGGGTTGCCGGAGCGCGAGTAGTCCCAGCGCAGATGTTGCTCGGGGTCCTGGTGGTGGAAGCTGACGGCGCGGTAGATCGCCGGCGTCAGGGCGCCGGTGGCGGGGTCGCGCTCGAAACCCGTATGGACGAAGCGGCTTGTGGGACCAGGCATGACGCTACCTGCCTTCAGTCGATGTCGGGACCGGGCTGGCCCGGCCGGGCATGTCCCTTCCACGCCCGTGTGGCGGTCCCCTGCCCGAGGGGACGCCCGCCGCCCATGGTAGGATGATCACAAAGGCATTCGTCGCAGCAGTCGTCCACTGGAGGTTTTCGCTTGGACATCGGCCAGGTGCTCAGGCTCTACGACCGCGATGAGCGCCGGGATACGGAAGAGTTCGCGATGCGGCGCGAGGTGGCGCCAGGGGTGGTGCGCCTCGTCGACACCGAGGGCACGCAGAGCGCGATCGTGTTCTCCGAGCTCGACGAAAGGACCGCCGATGCCGTGATCGAGCGGGAGATGCGCTACTTCGGAGAGCTCGGACACGTCCTCGAGTGGAAGCTCTTCGGCCATGACCAGCCCGCGGACCTGCACCGGCGGCTCCTCGACCACGGCTTCTTCCCCGAGGAGCGGGAGTCCGTGATGGTGCTGGACCTCGAGGAGGTATCGCCCGTCCTGCTGCGCCCCGTGCCCGAGGCGGTGCGACGCATTTCCACGCCCGAGGAACTGAAGGACATGACGAAGGTGCGCGAGGCGGTCTGGCCGGGCCAGCTTCCTTGGCTCGAGGAACGCCTCGCCCAGCTCCTGCGGGCCGATCCCGACCGGGTCAGCGTCTACGCGGTCTACGACCAGGGCGAGCCGGTGTCGGCCGGGCGCATCCATTTTCCCGCGAGGAGCCGCTTTGCGAGCATCTGGGGCGGCGCCACCGTGCCGGAACGACGCGGCCAGGGCTTCTACACGTCGCTGCTGGCCGCCCGGGTGCAGGAGGCGCTCCGGCGCCAGGTGCGCTACCTCACCATCGACGCGGGTGCGATGAGCCGGCCGATCGTCGCGAAGCTGGGATTCCAGGAGATCACCTGGGCGCAGGCCCACGTCTATGCGGCGCCCGAGCGGGGCTGAACTTCGGATCACCGACTGGTTGCCTTGCGGACAAACCTGTCACAAATGTCGCCCCGGCGGTGCTTAGGCAGGGAAGGGGGGCGACCGCGGAGGTGTCGATGGCGCTGGACGATCGCGGCAGGCCGCCCCAGCGGAAACCCAGGACGTTCGACGAGCTGTTCCTCCAGGAGTGGCCGCGCGTCGTGGGCGTTGCGCGGCAGATCACGCACAGCCTGGCGCGCAGCGAGGAAGTGGCGCAGGAGACCTTTCTCGCCTTCTACCGACGGTTCGGCGACAACCTGCCCGAGCGGCCGGCCGCCTGGCTCTACCGCGCGGTGGCCCACGGCGCCCTGAATGCGCTGCGCGGCGAGGACCGGCGGCGGCTCCGCGAACAGCGCGACGCACGGCTTGATGCACGGAGTGTGCCCGATCCCGGCGATCTCGTAGCGGTCCGGGAGGAAGTGCTGCTGGTACGGCGGGCGCTCGTGCGCCTCAGGGAGCCGCAGGCGACCCTGCTCGCGCTGCGCTACGGCGGCTTCAGCTACAACGAGATCGCGCAGGCTCTGGGCCTGCCGGTGACGCAGATCGGCACGCGCCTGCGGCGCGCGGAGGTTCAACTGAGAAAGGAGATCGACCATGCGGCACGCCGATGACGGCAGCCTGCGCAGGCTCCTCGACGAAGATTGGGCGGTGGGCGAACCGCTGCGCCAGCACGTCGCCCGCTGCGGGCGCTGTCAGGAGCGGTTGCGGGCGATGGCCGAACTGCGCGACGAGAACCTGCGCCTCCTTGGCATGGAGGCAACCCCCAGCGACGCAACGGCCGCCCTCGCGCGCCAGCGCGCCTTGCAGGCGGAGGGTCGACAGCCGCGGGTTAACCTGCCCTGGCCGCGCCTCGACGCCCCTCGGCGCTGGGCCGCGGGCGTCGCGGCCTTCGTCGTGCTGCTGGCGCTCGTCACGGCGACGCCGGTCGGGGGATACGCGAGGAACCTGATGCTGATCTTCGAGCCGGTCCACTTCAAGGCGGTTTCCGTCAAGCCGGATCAGGCCAGGACCATCCTTCAGCTCAGCAGTCTCGGCACGCTGCGGACGACGGCGGCCCCCGCCCTTACGGTGGAGCCGGATCTCACGGCGCTGCAGTCCGCGGTAGGATTTGACCTGAAGGTGCCGGCGAGCCTGCCCGCAGGACTGCCTGCACCGTCCTTCGCCTTCCTCGGCGCGCAGACCCGGAGCCTAACCCTGAGCGGGCAGAAACTCGAGGCGTACGAGGCGACGCACCACGTCAAGCTGCCGCCGATGCCGGCGAACCTCTCGGGCAGCGTCATCAGCGTGACCACGGGCCGCGCGGCCGTGATGAGCTACGGCGTGCCCGCGACTGGACTCGAGCACGCCAGCCGGTTGCCGGAGCTGATCGTGGCGGAGGCCCCGCTGCCTAAGGTCTACTCGAACGGCGCGACGGTGGCGGAGATCGAGCAGTACCTGCTCGCCCTGCCGGGTGTGTCGCCGCAGGTGGCGGCCGAGATCCAGACGATCGCGAGTCCGTCCACCACCTTGCCGGTGCCGGTGCCGCTGGGCAAGGCGACGTCCCAGACCGTCATGGTCGGCTCGGCGCAGGGGCTCTGGCTGCAGCAGGGCCAGGGCGGCGCGGGTGGCGTCGTGTGGACCCATGGTGGTTACGCCTACGGCGTGGGCGGAACGCTCAGCCGCGCCGAGATCCTTTCCATCGCCGCTTCAATTCGCTGAACCTTCCCGATTAGACGACGACAAGGAAGTGTCCTTACTTGAACCTATCACGCAAGGCCTGGCTCGCGGGCCTGCTCGGCGCCGCCGCCGTTCTGGCGTCGCTACCGTTCGCCGCGGCGGCCGCGGCCGCCCCCGCCCACATTCTTGAACGCTCCCAGGTGCAGCGCGTCTTGACGGCTGCCCAGGAGACAAGCCAGGGCAAGGCGACAGGAGAGCGACTGGCGATCGCCGGCAAGATCGTCAGCGTGCCCGACGGATTCGGCGGCACCCTGACGGCGGTACCCGCGGTCCGGTTCCCGACCGCGGACGGCTATGGGCAGCTGGTGCTCTTCTGGCGCAACGGGACCCTCATCGGCTCCGACCGCCTCGCGAAGCTGCCGAACCTCGGCGAGGAGTCCGCGCAGCTCAAGATCGTGGCGTGGGGCACGGGCTACATCACGGTGCGGTTCTGGCGCTACAAGCCGACCGACCCCATGTACGCTCCATCCCTGACCCCGGAGGACGTCACCTATCGCTGGACCGCGAAGGGCCTCCAGGCCTCGGCGGCCGTACCGATGGACAGCGGCAACAAACTGGCGATGCGCCTGCCGTACCTCGGCCTGACGCACGCCCAGGTGCTCAAGGTGGCGCAGTCCGCGGTCGAGTACGGCTCGCAGGGCGTCACGGGTGAGCGCCTCCAGCCCTTCGGCAAGGTGGTCACCGTGCCGGACGGGTTCGGCGGCACCCTGACGGCGGTGCCGATGGTGCGCTGGCCGACGGCCGACGCGTACGGACAGATGGTCCTCTTTTGGCACGACACGACCTTGATCGGCTCGATGCAACTCGCGACGCTGCCAAGCCTCGGCCAGGAGGTCACGCAGCTGCAGATCGTCGGCTCGGGCACCGGGTACGTCACGCTGCGCTACCAGCGCTACCGGCCGCAGGATCCGCTGGTCGCCCCGTCGCTGTCGCCGCAGGACATCACCTACACCTGGAACGGCCTAAGGCTCGTGGCGTCGGCGCCTGTGCCGAAGTCCGCGAGCGACGACAACGGCACCATGAAGCTCGGTCGGTAGGGAGCGGGCCAAGCGGCCGCGAATGCCACCTCGAGCGGGAGGTGCGCTGTGGCGCAATCTCAGGAAGCCGCGGCCGGCGGAACAGCGCCGGCCGCGATCCACACCGAGCTCCTCGAGCGGCGCTACGGGCGCCACGTTGCCCTGCACGGGCTCAGCCTCGTCGTGCCGCGGGGCAGCGTTTTCGGCTTTCTTGGACCGAACGGCGCAGGCAAGACGACGGCGGTGAAGCTTCTCCTGGGCCTCGTGCGGCCGACAGGCGGCGAAGGCATGGTACTCGGCCTGCCCCTGGGCGAGCCGGCGGCGAGGCGCCGCATCGGCTATCTGCCCGAGCTCTTCCGCTATCAGGAGTGGCTCTCGGGCCGCGAAGTGCTGGAGGCGCACGCGGCGCTTGCGGGCATGGAGAGAGGCAGGCGCCGCGCGGCGGCGGAGGAGGCCCTGGCGACGGTCGGCTTGTCCGGCGAGGGGCTGCGCCGGGTGGGCGCCTACTCGAAGGGCATGCAGCAGAGGCTCGGCCTTGCCGTTGCGCTCCTCGGCGATCCCGAGCTCGTCGTGCTCGACGAGCCGACGTCTGCCCTCGATCCCGTGGGTCGGCACGACGTGCGGACGATCATCCAGAACCTTCGGGCCAAAGGCACGACGGTCTTCCTCAATTCGCACCTCCTGACCGAGATCGAGGCGGTCTGCGACGAGGTGGCGGTGCTCGACCACGGCAGGGTGATCGCGCAGGGCGGGCTCGGCAGCCTCCTGCAGGCGAAAGGCGTCGACGTGGAGGTAGAGGGAGTCTCGCAGGAGGAGATCGGGCGGCTCGGCGGGACATGGTCCGCGCCGCGCAACGCCAGCTTCCCGGAACTGGCGGAGGGCGATGTACCTGAGCTCGTGGCGCGGCTCGTCGCGCTCGGCGGCAGGATCCACGGCGTCACGCGTCGCCGCGCGTCGCTCGAGCAGCGCTTTCTCGATTGGCTGGAGGTGCGCTGATGCTCGAGATCTGCCGCCTCACCGTGGTCGAGAGTCTGCGCCGTCGCCTCACGCTCGCTCTCTTCGCCGCGACGCTCCTGCTTGTCGGCCTCACCGGCTGGGCGTTTTCCGAGATCGGCCGTCTCAGCTCCTTGCAGGGCGTGGAGCGGCTGATGCAGTTCTCGGTTCTGCTCCTCTTCCTGATGCTGCTCTTCACGGGCATGCTCGCCCTGACGGCGGTATTCACGGCGGCGGCCGCGGTGGCGGGCGAACTCGAGTCCGGGGTGGCGGCGGCGATTCTGGCGCGACCCTTGCGCCGCGGCGCCTACCTCTTCGGCAAGTGGCTCGGGCTTGCCGCGGTGGTGGGCGGCTTCGCGCTCCTGGCCGGCGCTGGAGAACTCTTGATCGTGAGCCGCGTGGCCGCGTTCGCTCCTCCCCAGCCAGTGGCGGCGCTGGCCCTGATCACGGCGCAGGCGCTCCTGATGATGACGCTCAGCCTGGCGCTCGCGACGCTTCTTTCGGCGGTCACGTCGGCCATCATCAGCACGGTGGCATTCTTTCTCGTCTGGATGCTCGGCACCGTCGATCTGATGGGCGTCGCGCTCAAGTACCCGACCCTCATGACCGTCGGCGAGATCGGCAAGATCCTCCTGCCGACCAACGCGCTCTGGCAGGCGGCCGAGTACTATCTTGAGCCGGGCTCCCTGGTCGCCGCGGCGCAGGGGCTCGGCTTGGGCGGCAACCCGTTCCTGGCCATCGGCCCGCAGCCGCCCGCGGTCCTGATCTGGGCGGGGGTCTGGGGGGGCATCGTGCTCGCCCTCGGCATCTGGGGCGTCGTGCGTCGGCAGATCTGAGCCAGGCTCAGCGCATCATGCCGCGCAGGAGATTGCGAAAGAAGTCGTCGATGAAGTCCTCCTGGTCCTTGCGGCGCCGCCAGGGCCTGCGTCGCGCCTGGAGTTCGAGGTCCAGGGCCTTGCGACGGACCGGGTCGGACAGCACGAGATAGGCCTCCTGCAGTTGCAGGAAGCGCTCGTGCATCGCCGCACGCCGCCCTGCCGGGACGGTGTCCGGATGATAGGCCTTCGCCTTCTTGCGATAGGCTTTGCGTATTTCGTCATCGCTGGCTCCCCGGCGAACGCCGAGGATGCGGTAGGGATCGGGCATGGGCCACCTCCAACGGGGTGGTCCTGAACGTTTTCTCCTCCCGCGGCAGGTGCTCCTGCGCCTTGGCGCGTCGAGGCCCGTTCCGCCCGCCGATCCCCAACGTTGGCGTATGATGGTACCGGACCTGCGCTGACCCGCATCATCAGCCCTGGAAGATCCGATGGCCCGACTGGCAGCCAGGGTTCGGTCCGCCACCAGGGCCCGGTTCGGAAAGGGGAGATCGGGATGTCGGCCGATGAACGCCCGCTCACCACGTGGGACGGACTGCCCGTAGCCGACGAGCCACCCTACGGCGCCACGGCGGTGGTCTTCCGCCGGGTACGCGACGGCATCGAGGTCCTATTGCTGCATCGAAGCGAGAACGGTCCGGACTATGAAGGGGACTGGGCGTGGACGCCGCCGTCCGGCGCGAGGCTGCCCGCGGAGGCCGTCGACGCGTGCGTCCGCCGGGAACTCCGGGAGGAGGCAGGGCTTGGGCCGCCATTGGAAGTCGTGCCGAATAGCCCGGAGAGTTGGCGGGTGTATGTTGCGGAGGTCGGCGGAAATGTTCGTGTGCGGCTGCACGACCTCGAACACGATCGCTTCATCTGGGCGGACCCAGAGCATGCGCTTCGCGTCTGCCTGCCGGACGTGGTCAAGGAAGGCCTTTGCCTCGCGATCAGGCATATAGGAACCGCTAGAGACCGCCGCTGATATCCGTGATGGTCTCACGCAGCCACCGTTCTGCAACTTTGGACAAATATCTCGCGATGCGCCCTTTGCTGCTTCCTGCTTCGACGACCCGTACCTAGTGACGGTTCTGGCCACCCCGGCAGAGGGATCTCCACAGGCGTAAGTTCCCGGGGAACTCCCGGTAC
>DAIBJA010000087.1 GCA_027420455.1 Clostridia bacterium
TTCAGAGGGAGGTCCTTTCCCGTGCTCCACTCTGCGCTCGCACTGATTCTATTCGTTGCCGTCCTCGTGCTCGTGATCTGGCAGCCACGCGGCCTCTCGATCGGCTGGCCCGCTGCGGTCGGCGGCCTCCTGGCCGTGCTGTTCGGCGTCGTCTCTTTGAAGGATGTCGGAACGGTCGTCGGCATCGTCTGGGACGCGACGCTCGCCTTCGTCGCCATCATCCTCATATCGCTCATTCTCGATGCGATCGGCTTCTTCGAGTGGGCGGCTCTGCACATGGCGCGCCTCGCCCGCGGCAGCGGCCTGCGCCTCTTCGTCTACACGCTGCTCCTCGGTGCGATTGTCGCAGCGTTCTTTGCGAACGACGGCGCCGCGCTTATCCTCACCCCGATCGTCTACGAGCAGGTCAAGGCGCTGAAACTCCGTCCCGCCGCGATCCTCGCGTTCGTCATGGCCGGCGGCTTCATCGCGGACTCGACCTCCTTGCCGCTGGTCGTGTCGAACCTCGTGAACATCGTCTCCGCGGACTTCTTCCACATCGGCTTCGTGAGCTACGCCGTGCGCATGGTGCCCGTGGATCTTGTCGCTGTGGCGGCGAGCCTCCTGGCGCTCTACCTGTACTTCCGGCGGGATCTACCACGCAGCGTCGCCGTGCAGGGCCTCAAGGCGCCGCGCGACGCCATCCGCGACCCGCGGCTGTTTCGCGCGTCATGGCTGGTCCTCGGCGTGCTGCTGCTCGGGTACCTCCTGAGCCAGGCCCTGCACGTCCCAGTTTCGGTCGTCGCCGGGACGGCGGCGATTCTCCTGCTCCTTCTGGCACATCGCAGCCCTGCCGTCGACGTCCGGCGCCTGATCGTGGAAGCTCCGTGGAAGATCGTCGTCTTTTCGATCGGAATGTACGTCGTGGTTTTCGGACTGCGCGACGCCGGCCTCACCGCGCTCCTCGCGCGCTCGATCGCCCGGGCGGGAGGACACGGCCTTGCGGCAGGCATCTTCTACACGGGGTACCTCGCGGCCGGGCTCTCGTCCGTGATGAACAACATGCCGACCGTCATGATCAATGCTCTCGCCGTGCACGCTTCCGGCGCACAAGGCGTCCACCAGCTCGGGATGGCGCTCGCGAACGTGATCGGCAGCGACCTCGGACCGAAGATCACGCCCATCGGCTCGCTTGCTACTTTGCTCTGGCTGCACGTACTGGAACGCCGCGGGGTGAAGATCGGCTGGAGGTACTACTTCCGCGTCGGCATCACGCTGACCGTTCCCGTGCTCGCCGTGACCCTCCTAGCTCTCACTGGGGTCGTCGCACTGCACGCGTAGCGGAGCGCCATAACACAACCTTCACTTGCAGAGCCCGCCGCAAGATATTAGCGTCGGCTGTGAAAGAAGGTGAGATTATGCGCAACCGGCGCAGCTCACCATCTAGCCGAAACGACCATCGGAGCAATTCCTTTCAATTTGTGCCAGGGCGCGAGTCGCGTCGTGGCGCAGGCTGTCACTTTGACCTCTTCATTTCCGAGACTTGTCGGCACAAGGAGGGCCAAGATCTGTGGGACTTCCATTGATCTATTTCATCTGCACGGGGAACTCGGCGCGCAGTCAGATGGCAGAGGGATTCGCACGCCAGATGCTTAGCGACCGCTTCGACATCCTTAGCGGCGGCCTCGAACCGTCGGTTCTTAATCCATACGCCGTTCGGGTGATGGCGGAAGTCGGCATTGATATCTCTGGGCAATCCAGTAAGCAGATCGACATCGATAAGCTCTGGTCCGCACGCATCGCGGTGACGCTTTGCGGTGACGCGGAGGAGCGGTGCCCGGTGACACCCCCAGGCGTTTTACGCCTGCACTGGCCTCTGCGCGATCCAGCGAAAGCTAGTGGTACCGATGACGAGAAACTGGCTGTCTTCCGAGCCATCAGGGACGAGATCCGCGAGCGGCTGACGGACCTTTCGGCACGGCCTTAAGTTAATGAACGGAGCTCGGCGTCAGCGGGTCTGGCCCCCCTGAACGCTTGCGCTCACCGAAGATTTCTTGATTCATGCCGATGAAGAGCCGGAACGTCTAAGATGCCATTTACGAAACGCCACGACGGCCCAGGACGCCGAAGGGCCACGTTCCAGCAAGCCAACCATAGACAGACGACCCCAGGCACGCAAGGCCAAACGCAAAGGAGAACCACGAAGAACGAGACTCCAACGCGTAGAAGACCATCATGAGGGTAACTACAGCGGCACCGTAGACAGTTAGCATGCCATCCTCCGTTGTCTTGATGCCCCACGAGCCCGATGGCACACGTCCAGTGGCACTTTAGGTTGGGGCGGCTGGAAGTGACGAGTCGGCCCGGTCGTCAGCGCCCCTGAGCCGTCCAGCCTCAATCCGTACGCTGCGCGCTATCACCCATCAAATCGATTCCCTCGTCATTGGACTAAGGAACTCGATGTGAACAGGTTCTGGTCCGCGCGCCTTGAGGATCTGTAGCTGGGTCATGTGCCAATGCGCCGACGACGGCGGGCGGCATGACGATCTTCGCTCGTGGCGGTTGACTGGTGGACGGCATCACGCTTTCACCTGCCGAAGAACTCCGACCAAGGCAGATACACTCGGGGCACCCTCAAAGCCGGAGTCGCTCTGGTACAAACGGCAGGACCAGATAGCATCTGTGGCCCTGGGGAACGGGTCCTGTCCATCCACAAGTATCGTGGGCGAACCGTGCATGCCGGCCTCTTGCGCCTCGACTGGGTTCTCGACCAAGTGCGGTCGAACCACTATGTCGGGGCGTCCGACTGCGGCCAGAGCCTCAAGCGCCCGATCTCGGGCGAGTTGCCAATTCGGACATCCGTCGAAGTATACGATCTCCACGACTATCACGTACGACACCTCCGCACCGTCAACATACACCTTCCCCTATACTGTAAGGTCAAGGGAGGGATACAAGACGTGTTGATCGGAGAATTGGCCGGCATGACTGGCCTCACGACCAAAGCCATTCGCTTCTATGAAGCGCAGGGATTACTCCCCTCGCCTGCGCGGACGCCTGGCGGCTATCGCGACTACGGAAGGGACGCCATGGCTAGGATCTCATTCATTAGCGCCGGACAAGCGATCGGATTTACGTTGGGAGAACTGCGGGAGGTGATCGCGTTCCGCGATCACGGTCAGGCACCGTGCGCCCACGTGGCTGCCCTATTGGAGCAGAAGGCCCAGGAGGTCGATTTGCGACTTGCAGAGCTAGTTCAAGTGCGGGAGACATTGAGAGGACTCCGCGAGCGCGCGGCTCACCTTGATCCCGCGGAATGTCCTCAGACGTCTGTGTGTCACTTGATTTTGCCCAAGCTGCCCGTGAACGGGCGATCGTAAGACGTCTGCCCGCCACCCCCGACATGGCCACCTAGGTCCTGCGCATCCTGCTCGGCCCTCGATCAACGACGAACCCGTCCCGTCCCCTATTCGGTTCCGCCGACGAATAGCGGGGCGGCGGCGGGAGAGAAGCACACGCCGCGTTGTTGAAGTCTCGAGTAGCCACCGCCCCCCTAAGAAGCCCCTCACACCGCTTCAGGCAATTCCCGGATTGTCTGGGTGTGGAACTCCCCGTTGCACCCGTCTGAGGCCCCACGGATGAACAGAGTTTCGGAGTCCATCGAGGACCGAAGCTGGAAACGCCTCAAGGCACATTTGCTAACGGTTTGCTAACGCTTTTTGAGAGAAACGGCGGTAAGCAGCGGAAAACGACGGGAAAGCGTTGTCCTGAAACCCGCTTCAGAAGGGCATTGCGGCAAGTTGCGGGATACCACGGAAAGCCCTCTCCTTGCCTCCGGAGCAAGAGGCCGCAGGTTCGAATCCCGCCGGGCGCGCCAAGTTTTTGCCTCGAAACCCGCTTCCAGAGCGGGTTTCGAGGTTTGTATGGTCTCCCCTAATATGGTGGTGTCCGTCAGCGTCCTGATGCCTTTCTAACGCTTTTTTGCCGGCCACAAACCTCCTGCGGCTGTTCTTGGTCACCTGATCGACCTCGGCAGCTGCGTTGTACTGCATGAATTCGCGAGAGGCAGCTGTGATGTCTGTGGTTGTCTCTAGGCAAGCGTGAGCTGGCGCGTGTCAACATCGTCAGTTCGCGGACGTGGCCAATCAGGTCCTCCATTGTCGCGACCAAGGGCTGCCCAGATCGCGAACAGAAGCGATAGTGTGCTCCCCTCGCAGGACTCCCGTTCGCCGCGACCTGCTGATTACAAATTGGCTTTGGCACACATCATCCAGTTGCCTCGAGGGGGCTGATGGCGCATTCAAAGCGGTTGCCGCGGAAGGATGCTGTCGTTTCCTATCCCGTGATGGCTTCTGTTTGTGCCCTGGTTGGCGTCACAGTGGGTGTCACGTACACGGTCGACCACTTCCCGCCGCGGAGGGGGTTACGACCAAGGGGCCGGGCAGAGGAACGCACAGCGGGCGGGAGCATCTCGCCCGCCTTAGAACGTTTTCAGTCGGCCGCCGTGGCCTGCAGCCGCTGGGCCGGCAGGAGGTACCAGAGCGTCCGCGTGGCGACGAGCACCCAAAACGACGCCAGGAGCAGGAAGAATGCCACCGCGAAGACGCCGAGCAGCGGAACCTTCAGCGTCGCGTAGAGGAAGTTCGTCCCCGCGGTGAAGACGCCGAGGGGGAACGTGAGGCCCCACCAGCCGAGGTTGAAGGGGAGACCGCGCCGCGTGTAGTGCACGGTGAAGAGCATGCTCATCACGAGCCACCAGATGCCAAATCCCCAGAGGGCGAGGGCGCCGAGCACCGCACCGCCGTACATGCCGTGACCGACGGCGCCAAAGAGAAGCGGCATCTGGCGGCCGAGGTCGACAAGCCCCATGACGCCTGTGCCGAGCGTTCCGAGCGAGATCCAGGTGGAGATGGCCATTTCGCTCGGCGGCAGCTTATGCAGAACGAGGCGCAGGAAGAGCACGCCGAGGATCAGGAAGGCGATGGGCACGCTGAGGGCCCACTGCACCATGCTGACGAGGGTAATCGTTCGCTCGAGTCCGAGGGAGGCCAGATGCGGCACGAGGAGGCCGCCGCTCGCCGCCGTGACCTCCGCCGGCACGACGGGCATCAGCCAGACGGCGGTCATGCGGTCGAGGCGGTGGTCATGGCTCAAAAACATCGCGTACGGAACGATGATGCCGGAGGCGACGGCCAGCACCACGTTGGCGATCCAGAGGCCATATGCGATGTGGAGCGAGGCGGGTCCGAAGAGCGGGATGCCCATGTCGACAAAGCCGTTGACCACGGTCGTCAGGGCCATCGGGATGGCGCCGAGAAACATCGACTGCACCGGGTCGTGCAGGATCTCCCGCATTCCGCCGCGGTCCGAGAGCGTGCGGCAGATGAAGAGCGCTAAGAACAGCGTCACGAGGACGATGTTGATAAGCCAGAGCACGGTGCCCGCATCCTTGAGCCAAAGGGGACCGCCCGGCATCGTGCAGGCGCCGAGTGCGGTGATCCCCGTACCCATGCCGACGGTGAACCAGTTCGGTGTGAAGCGCTTGCAACTGCCCAATGTCCGGCCTCCCGCCACGTTTGCCACCCATTGTGGCAGGCGGCGGGAGGCGCGACATACGAGCGTTGCCGAGGTGTCTTCAGTACTTTTGAAAATGCTGCGTCTGTGACCGCTGGCTGTCCCGGCGGAGTTCGGCGATCAGTTCGCGGGCAGCCGGACCGTGGTCGGCGGCGTTGCGGCTGACGAGGTAGATCTGCCGCTGCAGTCGCAGTTCCGGTATCGGCACGAAGCAGACCGAGTTCCGAGGATCGTCCGCGAGGGTGTGCGAGAGCACGCTGACCCCGACGTCGTTGCGCACCATGGCAATGATGGCGCGCACGGAGGAAAGCTCCATGATCACGTGCAATTCGCCAAGGTCATGGTCCGCGCCGCGCAGCGCCGCTTCAAGGATCCGCCGGGTTCCAGAGCCCTCTTCGCGCACGATGAGGTCCTGCTGGGCGAGCTCCGCGACGCTCACGTCGGAGCGACCGGCGAGCGGGTGGTTCGCGCTGACGATCAGGCCGAGCTGGTCGCGCCAGAGGTTGGTCACATGCAGATCCCGGGCCCGCCCTACGCGACTCTCGACGATGCCGAAATCCACCTGCCCGGTCTCCACCTGCGCCAGCACGCCGGCGCTGTTGTCGAGCGTCAGCTTGACCTGCACCGCGGGGTGACGGCGCCGGAAGATCCCGAGCGGGCGGGGAAGAAACACCTCGAGCACGGTATGGGACGCTGCGACATGCACGGCCTCTTCGCCCTCGGCGACGCGATGCACCTCGCGGAAGGCAAGCCGCCAGTCCGCTTCGATGCTCTCCGCGTACTTGCGCAGGACCTCGCCGGCAGGAGAGAGCGTCGCGCCGCGATTCGTCCGGACGAAGAGCTGCGCGCCGAAGTCGGTTTCGAGCGACGTGATCTGCTGGCTGACATTCGACACCGACATATTGATCTGGCGCGCGGCTTCGGTCAGCTGACCTTCGCGCGCGACCGCGAGGAATGAAATCAGGCGGGGGTCCAGTATGGTTCCTCCTTGGTGGCCTGGATGCCGGTCTTCTCGTCGATGCAGAGGACGACCGCGTCCTCGGGCGGGTTCTCGTAGATGGACACAATCGCGTTGACCTTGTCGCGGAAGGCGGGATCGATGCTGTACAGCCACATCTGCACCCGATGGGGATGCAGGGCGTTCTGCTGCAGGGTGCGCCAGACGCTGCTGCGGCTCATCGGCACCACCGACTGTACCGCCTGGGTGAGGGTGCTCACGGTCCAGTCGTTCTCCTCACCGAAATCCAGTTGCGCGTGCGAAGCGGCCTCGTGTGCCTCGTACCGCCGCTGTACTGCTTTGAGGCGGGCAATCACCTCCGCGGGCGAGGCGGACTTGACGATGTAGTCATCGCCCCCGAGCCCCAGGCCGCGTATCTTGTCGACATCGCTTTCTCGCGCACTAAAGAACAAGATCGGCAGGTCGCGCTGCGCGCGGATCTGCCGGCACAGTTCAAAGCCGCTCCTTCCCGGCAGCATGACGTCCAGCAGGACACAATCGACGGCTTCGCGGTCGAGCACCTCTGCGGCGCCCGCCGCGTCGGCTGCGGCATTCACCCCGAACCTATCGCTCTCGAGGAAGTCGCGCATCAGATCGACGATGCTCGCATCGTCGTCGACGACGAGTACCTTCCACGTCTGTTCTCCCAAATGCGCATCCCACCCAGTCGTTTCCCGCCTCACTCATGAGCAAGTCTTGGTTTGCCACCCGTAACGTACCATGGAGAGGGCCAGCGGAGGAGTGACGGCTTGCGCGAAGACAGGACCCGGCGAGGACTCCTGCGTAACCGGAACTACGTGGTCCTCCTGGCCGGTCAGGCCGTGTCACAGGTAGGCAACGCGTTCTACCCGCTGGCGATCTACTGGTTCACCTTCTCTCTCACAAGGAGCAGCCGGGACCTCGGCTATCTGGCGACTGTGATCAGCCTCACGGCTCTCGTCAGCATGCTGACGGGTGTGCTGGTCGATCGCTGGGACCGTCGCAAGACCATGGTCTGGGCGGACGTCGCGCGTGCCGTCCTGGCGGCTGGGCTCGCGCTGCTCGCGGGATTCGGGCACCTTGGGCTGATCGCGATCTTCGCCTTCGCACTATTCCTAGGCCTCGTTGGCAACCTTTTCGGACCGGCGCAGATTTCCCTCCTGCCGAACGTGGTCGGCATGGAGGAACTCGGCGCGGCGAGCGGTCTCAACCAGGGGATATCGGCAGGCGCCGGTCTCGTCGGCACGAGTATCGGCGGATTCCTGATGGGGATGTTCGGGCCGGCGACGCTGCTGGGCCTGGACGCGGCGAGTTTCGTCGTCTCCTTCCTGTCGGTTGGTTTCCTGCGCCTTCCTCGCTCGGCGACGCTGCCGCAGGGACACGGCCGCGAGGACGGACGCCCCGCGCGCAGGTTCCTCGGGGAACTCGTGGAAGGTCTACGTCTCGTCTACGGCAACGGCTTCTTCCTCCGCATCGCCCTGGTCGGCGCCTTGGTCAATTTCGCCTTCATGCCCCTCAACGTGTTGGACGTCATGTGGGTGCGCACGGTGCTGCACTTGGGGGCTTTCGCCTACGGCATGCTGGGAGCCGCTGTGACCGTTGGCGTGATCGCCGGCAGCGTCGCCGCCGGTCCGCTCATGCGGCGCGTGGATCCGGTGCGCCTCATGCTCTCGTCGCTGGCGCTGACCGCCATCGCCTTCGCCGCCTTCTCCCGGCTGCCGTACTACCTGCCGGACCTCGCGGTGCTGGTCGTGCTCGGCGTCGGCATCGGCATCGTCAACCCGGTGGCCCTGACGCTCTTTCAGCGCGCGATTCCCCAGCACCTGATGGGACGGGCGGTCGGTGCCCTGCTGGCCACGATGCAGGCTGCCTCGCCCTTAGGCGCCATGATCGCGGGGTTCCTCGCGACGGCCCTGCCACTGTCCACCGTCTTTCTGCTCGGGGCCGCCCTAATGCTGGCCACGCTCCTGCTCGCGTTCCGCATGCCGCGGCCGCTTGAGATGCCTGCGGACACGGTGCCTCCGGCGCATCCCCAATGAAGAACGCGCCAGCGGCCCGCCCTATGCAGCCCTGCGTACGTTGCGAACGGGTAGCTGCCGCTTGCCTTCGGTTCACTTCGACTTCCTTGGCCACCTTTACAGTCGCAAGGGCGATTGTCCGGTACTCGATCGAGCATCCTCACAGAGAGCGCGATGGGATCGCACCCGAAACAGGGGCCGACGATACTTCATCCTCGTTCGCGGCGTCCTCGTCTGGGGCCTGGGGGGTGCGCTCCTAGGCGCGGCCTTGCAATGGATCTGGAGATCGCCGTCGTTTCATCCGTGGCCAAACTTTCTCGGCAACGCGACGGTCTTTTGTCTCATCGGGTACTTCTGGGGGCGATGGAGGTGGAATGACCGAGAACTCCAACACCTGAAAGGCAATGATGTACCGACAGCAGTTCCATCGGAGCACCTGCGTCGGCGCTCAATTTGAGGACCTCCTCTGCTCGGTACGGTCCCAGCATGAGGGTGCGCGGTCACCGGGCGGTGCAGCGACCGGTCATCGCAGGCACACCTTCAGGCCACAGAATGGTCACAAGAGATGTGCGGCGAGTGCCAGCGGAATCTTGGCGAGGTAGAGGAAGCCGAAGATGTAGAAGGGTTTGCGGCCATACATGTCGGAGAGGCGCCCGTAGAGCGGCACCGTCACGGAACTGGCCAGGATGTAGCCCGTAAACACTCAGGCATAGAGGTTGAAGCCCTTGAGTTCGCTGATGATCACGGGCATCGCCGTCGAGACGACCGTCTGGTCGAGCGACGAGAAGAACATGGCGATCATCACCGCCACGAGAGCGATCTAGCGCTTGTCGCCGGTGATCTGGTTGGTGGTCTGCAATTGGCGCACCGGTCTTGCCGGCACCAGCGCGGGATCCCGCATGGCTGGACTCCTCCTGACCTGACAATGGGGGGACGGCGCGAGAGCTTCGGATGGCGCGGCACACGGGCACGGGCCCGCGGCGCCATGATGAGCATGCCCCGGGCGACGATCGGCGACATCTTCAACCCCCGCGAACGCGGCCGCTGGATGGGCCTGATCATGGGCGTCTTCGGCGTCTCCACCATCATCGGGCCGGCGCTCGGCGGCTTCATCACCGACAACTGGAGCTGGCACTGGGTGTTCTACATCAACATGCCCGTCGCCCTGATCGCGCTCGGGCTGGTGATCTACGCCCTGCCTTCGGTGCGCACCGACCACCACCACCACATCGACTGGTGGGGCAGCCTGACGCTCGCCGCCTTTCTGGTTCCCGTCCTGCTCGCCGTGACCTGGGGCGGCTCGACCTACGCCTGGGGCTCCTGGCGGGAGATCGGTCTCTTCGCCTTCTCGGCCGCGATGCTTCTCCTGTTCCTCTTCAACGAGAGCCGCGCGGAGGAGCCGATCATCGCCCTCGAGTTCTTCCGCAACGGCACCTTCAGCTCCACCATGATCGTGACCCTGATGGTGTCGATGTCGATGTTCGCCGTGATGCTGGTGCTGCCGATCTACGTGCAGGGCGTGCTCGGCATGAACGCCGAGAACAGCGGCTACCTCCTGACGCCGATGATGCTGAGCTTCATCGTCACGAGCATCGCGGGCGGCCAGATCATCACCTGCACCGGCAAGTACAAGGCGCTCGTCTTCATCGGCGGCCTCGTCATGGTGCTGGGATCCCTGCTGCTGACGCGGCTCACCGTCTCCTCGCACTGGTCCGAGGTCATGGTGGACATGGTGGTGCTGGGCGTCGGCATCGGCTCCCTGATGCCTGCGATGGGCGTGATCGTGCAGAACCTCTTCCCCTACCGCGTCCTCGGGACCGTCAACGCGACCCAGCAGATGGGCAACTCGCTCGGTGGCGCCATCGCATCGCCGATCCTCGGCACGGTCCTCGCGACGAGCTTCGCGGCGCTCCTGCCGAAGCGGCTGCCGCTCGCGCTGCAGAAGATGTTCGCGCTTCTGACCCCCGCCCAACGCAAGGCCTTCTCGGATCCCCAGGGCATCATCAGCGTTCCGGGACAGAACGCCATCCACCAGCAGTTCAAGGCCTTGGGCCCCCAGGGTGAGGCGCTCTTCCGCAGCTTCATCCACGCGGTCAGGTCCGCCCTCACCGCCTCGATCCGGGAACTCTTCTGGGTTGGTCTGGGCTTCGCCGTGCTGGCGCTCCTCGGCACCTTCCTGATCCGGGAGGTGCAGCTGAAGCAGCAGGAGTTCTACCAGGAAGGCGGCGCCGAAGGCCGCTGACGCAGGTGTTTGGCGCCCGCACAAGGTGCGTCCATCGGACCCGGGAGGCCCTGCCTCCCGCGTCCCTCCGCATGGGCCCACGGCCCCGCGCGATGACCGCTGGCCGCCTCGCGGCATAGACAAGGGCGAAGCCATGCGCGTTGCCGCGAACGGCCGGGGCGCGCCCGGTCGTCCGGGGCCAGAACCAGGGGGATGCCAGTTGCCGGACCTTAGCTATCCGAGATCTCCGGACGGACGCTACTACGACGAGCGCGAAACCTGGCCGCGCGACCGCATGCGGGCGTTCCAGCTCGAGCGCCTGAGGCGGCAGGTCGCCTACGCGTACGAGCACACCCTCTTCTACCGCCGCAAGCTCGATCAGGCGGGCGTGCATCCGGCGGACATCCAGACGCTCGACGACATCCGCCGCGTTCCCTTCACCACCAAGGAGGAACTCCTCTCGGACCAGCACAGCTCACCCCTCTACGGCACGGTCACGGGCGTGCCCCCGGAACTCGCGCAGCGGCTGCACTTCACCTCCGGCACCACCGGTCGCCCCGTCCACGTGCTCGACACCGGCAACGACTTTCTCGGCTTCTACCGCGCGTACGCCCGCGGCCTCTACGCCATGGGCGTGCGCGCGGAGGACGTCGTGATGTGCGCCTTCGGCTACGGACCCTGGATCGGCTACTGGTCGGGGTTCCACGCGGCGCAGGACATCGGCTGCCTCGTCATCCCGGTCGGCGGCATGTCGACGGAACAGCGCATCGACATCATCGAGCACTACGGCGTCACGGTGCTCGGCTGCACGCCGTCGTATGCCCTGCACATGGCCGAGACGGCCAGGCGGCTCGGCAAGGACCTCTCACGCTCCAAGATCCGCATCACCTGGCATACCGGCGAGGCGGGGGCCGCCATTCCCTCGACGCGGGCCCGCATCGAGGATGCGTTCGGCGCGCGCGTCTGCGACCTCCCCGGCCTCACCGAGATCGCCGCCTGGGGCTTCTCCTGCGCCGAGGAGTCCGGCCTCGACCATATCCACGAGGACTACGCCTACCCCGAGGTGCTGGACATCGACACGGGCGAACCCGTGGCCCCGGGCGGAACGGGAGAACTCGTCCTGACGTCGCTCTACCGCCAGGCACTGCCGCTCCTGCGCTACAGAACGCGCGACATCGTGCGGCTGGCGGACAGGGACTGCCCCTGCGGACGCACACTCCTGTCGATCGAGGGCGGCGTCCTCGCGCGCCTCGACGACATGAAGAAGATCCGCGGCGTCGTCGTCTACCCGACGCAGATCGAGGAGGTGGTGCGGCGCTACCCGGAGGTCGCCGAGTTCCAGGTGCGCATCTGGCGCCGCGGCAACCTCGACGAGGTCACGGTGCTGCTGGATCTCGGCAGGACCGCACCGCCTGACGAGGTGCTGAGCCTCGTGGAACGCCTGGCCCACGACCTGCGCCGCTCGGTCGGCATCCGCGTGGACGTGCGGGCAGCCACGCCGAACTCCCTGCCGCGCTGGGACCACAAGGCCCGCCGCGTCCGCGACGAGCGCACGGAAGTGCCCTTCTGAGGACACGAGAGCTCCGGGCCGGGAAGGCCCGGAGCTCTCTGCGCCACTCCGGCTCAGTTCGGAGCGTAGCGGTCGACCATGCCGGCGAACATGCGGTCGAGCAGGCCGGGCGCGAGTCGTGCCATCCAGACCAGCGCCCGCGTCTCGACGACCTCCCTGCGCTCCTGCTCGATCGCCCGGGCGATGCGCGCCGCCACCAGGTCAGGGCTCTGGCGGCGCCGTCGCGTCGCCGGTGCCGCGACGCCCTCGCCGCGGATGGTGGTGCGGTCAAAGTCGGTTTCGGTCTCAGGCGCGCAGTAGTTCACGACGCGGACGCCGTAGCGCCTCAGTTCCATGCGCATGCCGTCCGTGAGCGCGTCGAGCATGCTTTTCGTGCCGGCGTAGGGCGCAAGGAGTGGCAGGGTGCGCTTCGAGAGTCCCGACGAGACATTGCAGACGAGGCCCCTGCTTTCCCTCAGCGCCGGCAGCGCGGCCTGCAGAGCGAAGATGGGCCCGTAGACGTTGGTGCGCACGAGCCGATCGAGGTCCGTTTCCGCGATGCGCTCCAGAGGACCGAAGTAACCGACGCCGGCATTGTTGACGAGGACGTCGAGCCGCCCGAGACGCTCGCCCACCTCCGCGAAGGCACGGCGCACAGCCTCGCCGTCGGCAATGTCCACCGTCACGGCGACAGCCGTCGCGCCGGCCGACGCGAGTTCCCCCGCAAGTTCCTCGAGCAGTTCTCCTCGCCGGGCCATCAGCGCGACTTTGGCTCCCTTGCCCGCGAGGTGTTTCGCGAGCGAGCGGCCGATGCCGGACGAAGCCCCGGTGATGGCGACGACCCTATCGCTGAACTCCATGGCAACCCTCCCACGGGTCCGGCCTTTCCCCCTGCCGGCCCCCATGGGATGTTCGCCCGCAGGGCCGTGGGACCTGCGGGCAGGTTCAAGCCCGCGAGCCGTTCAGCCGCCGGTAGATCGGGCGGTTGCGCCGGTAGACCTCCCTGAACGCGGTGAACGCCCGGTCGTACGTGGCCCGCGTCCCGGACCTCGGCGTGTAGGAGCGGCCCACCCGCACCCGCGAGGCCATCTCCTCGAAACGAGCCCTGCCGAGCGCCACGAGGGCGATCGAGCCGGCACCGCGCACGTTCGCCTGCAGCGGCGCCTCGGTCTGGTCGATGCGGCGTCCGAGCACGTCCGCCATGATCTGGCACCAGACCTCCGAACGCGCCCCGCCGCCGATGAAGCGGATCGGGTCCAGGGTGCGGCCGGTGAAGCCGTCCATGGCCTCGAGGAGCCAGCGGCTGTTGAGCGCGACGCCTTCGAGCACGGCCCGGACGAACTCGGGCCGCCTCGTCCCGAGCGAGACGTTGTAGAAGCCGCCGCGCACCAGGTGGTCCTCGATCGGCGTGCGCTCACCGTAGAGCCAGGGCGCGAACAGTACGCCGCCCGAGCCGGGCTCCGCGGCGGCCGCCACCTGGTCGAGACGCGCCAGCACGTCTTCCGGCGCCACGCCGGTCCGCAGGCCGTCATCGTGGTAGAGCAGGTTGTCGCGCAGGAAGGTCAGGCAGGCGCCGGCCGTCTCCTGTTCGTTTGCGACGAGATAGCGTCCGGGTATGGCGGAGGGCAGGGTCGCCATATTGTGCCTGATGTCGGTCTTCTTGCGCGGCACGTGGCAGGTGAGCCACGAGGATGTGCCCAGGTAGAGGTGCGGCTCGTAGTCCCTGGTCGCGCCGGAGCCGACCGCCGCGGACTGGACGTCGGGCGAGCCCCCCGCCACCGGCAGTCCCGGCGGCAGGCCGAGATCGGCGGCCGCCGCGGGCGAGAGGGTGCCGACGACATCCGTCGAGGTCACGAGCGGCGGCAGCTTCCGCAGGTCGACGCCGAGCTCCCGCGCGAGGTCCGGGTCGTAGCGGACATGCGCGGGATCCCGGTTGTCCGTGACCCAATGCAGGGCGATCGAATCGAAGGTGGCCGCGAAGCGTCCCGTGAGCCTGGCGTTCAGATAGTCCTTCGGCTCGAGGAAGCAGGCCGCTTCCTGGTAGATCCTGTGCTCCTCGGACTGCAGGTAGAGGATGTGCGCGACCGAGTCCTTTCCGGAACCCGCCGGAATGCCTCCCGTTCGGGCGAGCCAGCGCAGGAGCTTGCCGGCGCCATAGCCCGCGACACGCGGCCAACCGTCCGTCGCGGCGCGCACGTACGGCGCACCGCGGGCGTCCATCCAGATGATGGCGGGCCGCAGGGCCCGCCCCTTCCCGTCGACCGCCACCGTCCCGCTCCACTGCGCCGTGCAGCCGATGCCGAGCACGTCGCCCGGGCCCGCGGCGCCGCGGGCGAAGAGGGTGCCCGTCGCGACGCGGATGGCCTCCCACCAGAGCTCCGGGTCCTGTTCGGCTCCGCCGCCCGCGAGGAGCGACAGCGGGTAGGCCTGCGAAGCGATGTCGAGCACCTCGCCGTCCGTCGCGACTAGGGCCACCTTGCAGGCCGATGTGCCGAGATCGATGGCCAGAACGCAAGATCTGCCCACGGGCTACACCTCGTAGAGGACGTCGATGTAGGCTTCGAGGAGTCCCTGCACGAGTTCGCCGGGTGCCACCGCGGCGAGGCCGTAGAGCGGCGCCATGCCCTCGTCCGACGGCGGGGAATGCCGCACTTCCCCGACGCATGCCGCGAGATCCGAAAGGAAGCGTTCGGCGACGCCATCCTCGGCGTGACGCCGCGTGACGGCGAGATGAAAGGCGGCCGGATGGTGCAGGCCGTTGAGGCTCCAACCGCGCGCCGTCATGTGGTCCATGACGCGATAGACGTCGACCGTGTCCGACCCGACCGCCACGACGAAGAGCGGATCCCCCAGCAGCTTGAGCTCAGGAATGGCCCGCACCCCCGCCTTGATGCGGTCCGCGGCCGCGAGGATGTCCTTGGCGGCCGCCATGTAGCCCTCTTCGCCCGTCGCGACGAGCGACGCCCAGGCGGCGGCGATCAGCCCGCCGGGCCGGCTGCCGAGCAAGGTGGACGACGCGTAGAGTCCCCCAGGCCAGTCGGTGGCCGCGTAGCACTGGTGGTGGAAGAGCTCCTCCGAGCGGTAGAGCACCACGGAAGTGCCCTTCGCCGCGTAACCGTACTTGTGCGTGTCCACCGAGATCGACATGACGCCCGGCAGGCGGAAGTCGAAGGGCGGCACCGGATATCCGAGCCGCTCCGCCCAGGGCAGGAGGAAGCCGCCGAGACAGGCGTCGACGTGGCAGCCGATGCCGCGCTCCTCGGCGATGGCGGCGATCTCCGGGATCGGGTCGATCGCCCCGTGCGGAAAGGACGGGGCGGAGCCGACGAGGGCCACCGTCGCTTCGCTGACGGCCGCCCGCATCGCCTCGACATCCGCCCTGAAGTTCTCGTCCACCCCCACCTCGACGAGGCGCAGGCCGAAGTAATGGGCCGCCTTGCGGAAGGCGGCGTGGGCCGTCACGGGCGCAACCACCTCGGGCTCGGCGATGCCTCTCGCCTTGCCCCAGTCCCGGTAGGCCAGCATCGCGAGCAGGATGCTCTCCGTGCCGCCGGTCGAGACCGCCCCGACCACCTTGGCGCCTCGCCGCCGCCGTCCCACCTCGTCTCCCGAGAGCATGCGGGCGGTCATCGCCACCACCTCGGCCTCGAACTTGGTGGAACTCGGCCAGAGGTCCGGATGCAAGGGGTTGTCCTGGGCGTGCAGGGCGTAGGCCTTGGCGAGGAAGCGGGCGTGCTCCTCGCCGCCGTGGTAGACGGCACCCGAGGCGTAGCCCTGGCGCCAGCGCGGCTCCTCGCGCCTCGCCAAACTCTCGAGGAGCGCGAGCACCTCCTCTTCGCCCCGGCCCTTCGCCGGGATGCGGTCGAACGTTTCCACCTGGTCGCGATAGGGCTTCAGTTGACGCTCCAGTTGTCCGAGGATGTCCTCTCCGCTCACGAAACTCCTCCTCCAGGTCCTTCAGAGATCGCGGCCGTCAGTCCGGCCCCGGCTTCTTGCCGCCTGGGCAGCAGCCACGCCACGCACAGCCCGAGGAAGGCCACGACGGCGACGAAGCCGAGCGCGAGGTGCGGCGCCGCCACGAGCGGCGTCATCGCGACCACCAGCACGAAGCCGCCGAGGTTGCCGGCCAGCATCAGGAAGCCGACCGCCCTCCCCTGCTGGCCCGCCCCGACATGCACCTCCGACCAGTCGAGCACCACCGGCAGGCTCGCGAGCAGCAGGAGTCCCTCGACGCCGAGCCAGAAGCTGAGCCAGAGCGTGCCCTGCCGCCAGTCGATCGCGAGCGCCGTGAGCAGCGTCCAGGCGACGGCGAGCGTCAAGGTCGTGCGGCGCCACCCCTTGCCAGCCACGATCGGCGGCAGCACGCCGGCGCCGACGATGCCCGTGAGGGTCATCAAGGCGAGCAGGTTGCCCGCCATGGCGCCGGCGCCGAAGTCCGCGAGAATCGGCTGGAGCCAGGTCGCGAAGGCGTTGTAGATGCCCATGCCGACGAAGAGCAGTCCGCCCAGCTTCCAGAGCAGCGGCTCCTTGGGCAGCCACATGCCCGCGCCCTCCGACGGCGGATCCGAAAAGGCCGCCGGCCGGCCGAGGCCGAAGGCCAGGGTGACGGCGCCCGCCGCGCCGATCAGACCCTGCACCAGCAGCACGAGTTCGATCCCGCCAGCGGCGAACAGCACTGGCCCGAGGGCCATGGCGATCATGATGCCGAGGAAGAGCGCGACCGTGCCAAGGCCGATCGCGAGCGCCCGTTCCGCGGCCGGGAAGTAGAGGGCGGCGAGCTTCGTGATGGCATTCAGCACGAGTGGCTGTCCGGCCGCGATCACCACCTGTGCCACGAGCTGCCAGAGGAAGAGATGCGGCGCGACGAGGCGCAGGAGGCCACCCGCGCCAGTCAGAACGGCCCCGGTGCGCAGCGCCAGGTTGAAGTTGCGGTCGAGCCAGCGTCCGGTCGGCAGGGCCAGCACGACATAGATGAGGGGAAAGATCGCGGCCAGATTGCCGACGGCGGCAACGCTGGCGTGCAGGACGGGCGCCACCTGCGTCGTGATCGGGGCAAACGTGATCCAGAGCATCTGCGTTGCGGCGGCGAGCAGACCGTAGGCGGCCAGAATGGCCCAGCGACCTCGCATGACGTGCCTCCCTGCGGCGTGGACTGGCTGTTGTGCGGGCACTGGCGGCCGTGGCCGGCGACCTGCTCCGCGCAGGACAGGTTCGCGAGACCTGCCCCTCATACCTCGTGCGATGTGGGCCAAGAGATTTCAAGCCCCATTCGCGACGATTGGCGATCCACGAGGCAGGTCCCGGGCGGGTCGACCCCAAATTCCCGAAAGAGGCTTCGGGTGGAAGGAGTTCGGTCGCCACGGTCAGCGAAGAGGAATTCAGACCGATCGCAGAGGTCGCGGTACAGGTCGGAGTGAACCTGCAGCCGGGCCAGAACGTCATCCTGCTGGCGCCAGCGACGCAGGTTGGCGCGGCCAGGGCGGTGACGCGGGCGGCCTATGCCGCCGGCGCCCGCAATGTGCGCACACTGTTCAACGACGAGGTCATCGAACGGATCGGGCTCGAGATGGCACCGGAGGATGCGCTCGGCGAGTTTCCGAAATGGCTTGCCGACGGTCTCCTGCAAGAGGCCGAGGGAAACGCCGCGCTGCTCTCGATCATCGGCGGAGATCCGGAAAACCTGAAGGGGGTCCCGTCGGAGCGCATCATGGCATCGCGCCGCGGCGCCCAGCAGGCGCTACAGCCCTTCACGCGTCTGCAGATGGCCCACAAGGTCGCCTGGTCGCTCGTGGCCGCACCGTCCCCGGCCTGGGCGCGCAAGGTCTTTCCGGATCTGCCGGAGGACGAGGCGGTGGCGAAACTCTGGCAGGCGATCCTGCGCACGAGCCGCTGCGACGGTCCGGACCCGGTCGCCGCCTGGCACCGGCACATCAAGGATCTGCAGGCCAGGCGCAACTGGCTGAACGGCCTAGGCATCCGGCGCCTGCACTACAAGTCCCCGATCACCGACCTCACGATCGAACTGCCGAAGACGCACCAGTGGGTTGCGTCGGGCCAGCAGCGCGCGGTCGGCTACCCTACCTCGCCGAACATCCCGACCGAGGAAGTCTTCACCTTGCCGGAGCGGACCGGCGTCGACGGCAAGCTGCGCAGCACGCGCAAGCTGTCGTACAGCGGCCAGATCATCGACGGCATCGAGATCACCTTCGCGAAGGGCCGCATCGTGGACTTCCACGCCGACCAGGGCGAAGATGCCCTGCGTCAGGTGATCGAGACCGACGAGGGGTCGCACTACCTTGGCGAGGTGGCGCTCGTGCCGGTGGACTCGCCGATCTCCGAGTCCGGCATCCTGTTCTACAACACGCTCTTCGACGAGAACGCCTCCTGCCACCTCGCGATCGGTGCGGCCTACCCCACCTGCCTCACCGACGCGGCCGACGTCCACTCGGATGAGGACCTCCTCGCCCGAGGCGGCAACGTGAGCCTCACCCACGTGGACTTCATGATCGGCTCCGACGACCTCGACATTACGGCCGAGACGACGTCCGGCGCCGAGACCCCAATCTTCCGGGCCGGCCGCTGGGCCGCGCCGATCGGAGGCTGAAGCGGGACCGCATCCCGACTGCGCAAGCGGCGCGGCACCTTCCCCGGAGGTGCCGCGCCGCTTCCTGCGTTACCAGCCCTCCGGCGGTGGCATGCTACCGCGGAGGTGATCACATGTCCCCGATCGAGTTCATCGGCCGCAGCCTGGTGCTGGCCATCGCCCTCCTCGTCCTGATGCGCGTCGTGGGCAAGCGTCTCGTCGGCGAGGTGACCGCCGTCGATCTCGTCACGGGCGTTTCCGTGGGCACCATCGCGGGTTCGACGGCCATCACAGCCGCGATTCCGCTCTGGGGCGGCCTCCTGGCGCTGCTGTCCTGGGGCGCCTTCGAGTGGGTGAGTGTGTACCTGGCTTCGCGCAGCCCCTGGTTCGAGAAGATGATCGCGGGCAAGGCCACGGCCTTGGTGGAGGACGGCCAAATCGTGCCGCGCAACCTGCGCAAGGCCATGCTCTCCGAAAACAGCCTTCGCTCCATGCTGCAGGACCGGCAGATCGGAGACCTCGCCCAGGTCAAGGAAGCCGTGCTCGAGCCCTCGGGCAAGCTCGGCGTGATCAAGCGGCGTCAGCCCGAGCCCACCTGATCTTCGGGACTCAGCTGCGCCCCCACGTTCTGGACCGCCAGACCATCCTGGCGGCCCATTACATCGCCGCTGACAACGGGCGGTCAGGACGCGGTTCCGCAGCCATCCACCCGATGCTCATTCGCGTCGGCAGAAGAGGCAGACCATCGATCCGCACGCCCGCTATCAGCCTGCTGCGAGGCGTCGGACGGCGGATCAAGGACCAGGCCTGTTCATCCACTACGCGCCATCCGGCCTCGCGCAGCAAAGAGTGCAGCGGTCCGGGGAAGGTGAGGGCTGCTACACCGTAGTGCCCAAGGACAACGCGATGCACGAGGGACGTCCGCGAGAAGAGCGACTGCACCGACGTCATACGCCGGGCGACGCGCCGCCACTCCCGGAGCAGAGCCACCGCGGCATTGCGCCGCAACCCGCCCGCCACGCGCGCGGCGTCCCCTGCGATGTTTCCAAGCCCTTCAAAGGTCGTGAGGTCACCGACGCCGCCGTCGCGCAGTGGCAGTTGCCGAGCGTCGCAGACCACGAGGGCGAGACGCTCCACGGGCAGACCGACCGCCGCCAACTGGTCGCGCAGGCGCCGCAAGACCCACGCGCTAAGGTCTGTGGCGATGACGGTCCGATCGGTGCCGGCCAGAATCTCCCGCACGAGCGCGCCGGGCCCGCTGGCAACATCGAACACGGGACCGTCACCATGTCTCAACCGCTCCACGACGTTAGAAATGGAAGCGGCGATCATCGAGTACGCATGCTGGCCATAGACGCCAACCTCCGCGTCCATGTGCTCTCGTTCCGCCAGCTCAAACCGTCCACGCGCCTGGAGCAGTTGCACCCGCAGGAAGCGATCCGCGGGTCCGAGCCCTGTCGGATCGGAAGCGAACAGCGCCTCCTCGATCCGCGGGTGCTCCGCCACCATGCGTTCGATGCCGGACACCATTTCGGCCCAAGGGTCCCGCGCCGCGTTCGGCAGCAGCATCGCGATGCCTTCGCGGATCTCGAAGTCGTGCCCGCTTCGGCAGGAACCTCTGGCGGTCATGACCTCGCCACCGCGTTCCTGCCCGATGGCCCAGGTGATGTCCGCTTTGCACACGGGGCAGACCAGAAGGTCGAGGAGATCATCGCGCATGCACATCTCACCTTTCAGCGAGCTTGCGGATGGCCCTGCATGTCGCCGAGCGCCACCCGTGGCAGGCCACATTTCACATGGATGCCGACGAGAAGCCAGATCCGCAGGCGCGCTCCGTCGTGGTGCGGTGCTCTCTGACGCGAGCTCGCCTCTGCAGCGGCTTTCTAGATCTGGCATGGACATCCTGCCGAGATCGGGACAGCACCCCCGCCGGATCCGCCCCTGGATGCGACGCCGTCCGTGTGTCTGGAAGGTCATGTGATTGGAGACGCTGAATTTCCATTTCGTCGCGGTCGCCCTTCGGTGGCGGGCCCGGGGATGAAGGGTGTGTTCCATGAGACAAAGTGCATGGACGGCGGCCATTCTTCTGGTCACTTGTACGGCGCTGGTTTCGGGCTGCTCTGCACAGGCTCCGCACACGGAAAGCCCACGCGTGGCGGCCCAGCAGCGCGAGCTTGCTTTCGTCGTCAGGAAGCTCGAGCTCCATCCAATGCTGAAGAACGCATCCAAGCGGCGCGCCTTCACAGCCTTCGCGGACCTGAAGCTTCGCGCGGCGAAAAGTCCCTTGCCAGAATGGCGCATAGCTGAGCTCGAGGAGCGGCTCGCGGCATGGTTCCGGGACCCACACACGTTCGCCTCGCCCTTGGTGGGGAATTACCCAGATACCCGGAGCCTGCCCGTCGCGTTCCAATGGCTCACCGACGGTCTAGTGACGGTGAGGATGCCCGACACGCCACCCTCCATAGCCACTGGGGACCGGGTGCTCGCCATTTCGAGCGTTCCGACGAAGACTGTGGCGCAACGCCTCAAGAGTCTGGTTGGCGGCGACACGATCTTTGCGCAGCACCTAGGTGCGAACGAATTGTTGGCGTTTCCCGTGCTGCGCGCGCTGGGCCTCGTGAAGGCCGGAGGGCGCGTGTCCCTGCGGCTCGAACGTGCCGACGGACGAACGATCACCGTGGAGCTTGACGTGCGCCTTCAAAGCGGAGGCGTCCTCAAGGCGGAAGCGCCAGCCCTTGAACGCTTTTTCGCGACGTACGAACTCCCGGAAACCGCCCTGCAGGAAGGACACAGAGGAGCATTCTGGACTTGGTACGCAACAGCGGACTACGGATTCTTCGAGATGACGTCCTGCGTTTACGACGCCGCCTACCGGCAGGCGGTAACGGCATTCTTCAAGCAGGTCGCTGATGACCACAGCCCGGTGGTGGTGCTTGATCTCCAGCAGAACGGCGGCGGTGACTCCGACGCCGCCATCCCGTGGCTTGAGCACCTTTCCCCGTTGTACAAAGCTTCGGACGTCCGTCTTCGCACTAGCCTCGGCTATGCTCCTACACTCCCCCCCGTGCAGCCGATCTTCGCTGGACAGCTGTACGTCTTGCAGTCCAGCGGCACCTTCAGTTCCGCAATGTGGCTCGCGGACGCCCTCACAGGTCCTGGGCTAGGCGTAAGGGTTGGTAGCACGATCGGAGAACCTACCGCCGGCTATGGCAACGTCGCGGAGTACGAGACGCCCGTTCTGCACATCTACTTTCAGGTGTCGAAGCAGTGGTTCCCGACGATCAAGGGAAAGGCCGAGCCTAACTTGCCGGCCCAGATGCCTCTCAACCTCACGGTTTCGGACGTCCAGCACGGAGTGAACCCAGTCGCGCGCTGGCTTGCGACGTTGCCCTAGCCGCGGCGGGATGAAGGCGCACTGTTTTCAGCGTTCCTTATGGGGGTGTCTGTACGGCCGTCGAGCCAAGAACGATAACATGCCCGCCGAAACCTTCGCGTGGTGTCGTCATCGCGGTGGTCCTCACGGTAACGTATGCCGCTGCGATCCTGCTCGTACAACCGGGTCTGTGGCTGTCGGATCTGTGGAATTTTGGCGTATGCGGCGTGATGATCGGGGCAATCCATCTCGCAACGGGGCGATTTAAAGACAAGCGCACCGAACTCCCGGCGGGTCCCGCCGCAGCGGCATGGCTCACGGCTTTGCTCCTGCTCTGGTTTGGCGTTCTCGTGGCTTTCATGTTTGCGGCGACCACGGATTGGCGGCCGCTTTTGGCGGCTGCATACGCGCCGCTGGAACTGGGGCGGCGGCTCAACCTTCCGGCGAACGTCTTCCAGGTGTACGACAGCGCCGTCGCCATGCTGCCGCTAACCGTGCTGGCGGTCGTGCTCACGCTCTGGCGTGTTCGCCGGCATGGACCGGTGGGATTCTATTTTGGTTGGCGCTACTGGGTGCTCGCCGTGGTGCTTACCGCCCTTGAGGCAGGTCTTGGCGTGGTACGCAACGAGGTATTCGGCGTGTGGCAGGACGCCGGGACATTCCTTCCCATGTCGCTTTGGGCGGTGCCCATCTTCCTCCTCCAGGCGATGGTGAACGGGCTGCCCGAGGAGACGCTGATGCGAGGCTACATGTTCCCACAGGTCTACGCCTTCTTGCGCCAGCCGTGGATCGCCCTTCTCCTGGCGTCGGTCCTCTTCGCTGCCGGACATCTGCCGGAGTACCTGATCATCTATGGCATGCGGCCATGGTGGCACGTCGCTTTGGAGATTGTGTTTTCACCGTCTCTGGGTCTTCAGGGGCTCGTATTCGGATATCTCTTTTGGCGAAGCCGAAGCCTCGTGCCGGGCATCTTCCTGCACACCTACATCACCGTGTTCACAGCGGCGAGCCCGTTTATGTGGTAGTCCGAAAGCCGGGCGGCGAGCCAATCTGAGCGCCGACACGAGGGTTCACTCCCCCGCTCGGACGCACAGACTGGCCCGCCGCGCGTCAGCCGAGGACCCAGCCTCGACCGGGGGCTCACCCCCTCTTCGCACAAGCCACGATCAGAAGAAGGTGAACGGCTCGTCTCCAAGATCGGCGATCACGGTCTTGGTTTCGAGATAGCCGTCCAGGGCGTGCGGCCCGAGCTCGCGCCCGATCCCGCTCTGCTTGTAGCCGCCGAACGGCAGGGTCGGCGACAGAAGCTGGTACGTGTTGAGCCATACGGTGCCCGCCTCGAGCCCCTTGGCCATGCGCAGGGCGCGCTTCACGTCGCGCGTCCAGACGCCCGCGGCCAGGCCGTAGGCGCTCCGGTTCGCGATCTCGAGAGCCTCCTCTTCGTCCCGGAACGGAATCACCACCGCCACGGGTCCGAAGATCTCCTCCTGCGCGATGCGCATGTCCGGTCGAACCTCCGCGAAGACCGTCGGCTGTACGAAGTAGCCCTTGCCGAGGTCCCCAAGGCGCTCGCCGCCGGTGACGAGCCTCGCCCCCTCCGCCTTGCCCGACGCGACGTAGCCCAGCACGCGCTCCATCTGCCGCGCCGAGACGACCGGCCCGATGTCGGACGAGAAGTCGCTGCCTGGCCCGACGCGCAGCCCCCGCACGCGCGCGGCGAGCGCGTCGAGGAAGCGCTCGAGGGCACTCTCCTGCACCAGGATGCGGCTGCCGGCCTGGCAGACCTGGCCGGAGTTCAGGTAGACGCCAAAGAGGGCGCCCGAGACGGCGTGCTCGATCTCGACGTCGTCGAAGACGATGTTCGGGGACTTTCCGCCCAGTTCCAGCGTGACCCGCTTGATGCCCTGGGCGCTCGCAGCCAGCACCTTGGCACCGGTGGCCGTCTCCCCGGTCAGGGCGATCTTGGGCACCAAGGGGTGCGCCACGAGAGCCTGCCCCGCCGCGTCCCCGCCCGGCAATACGGCGACCTCGCCCTCGGGCACGCCCGCCTCCTGCGCGATGGCCGCAAGCAGCAGAGCGGTCCGGGGCGTCTCGGGCGCCGGCTTGAGGATGGCGGCGCAGCCCGCGGCCACGGCCGGTGCGAGCTTCCAGGACGGCATCAGCAAAGGGAAGTTCCAAGGCGTGATCAGCCCCGCGACGCCCACCGGGGCCCGCAACGTGAAGGCGAGATAGTCGCCCTGGGGCCCGGGCAGGGAGAACGGCAGGGTCTCGCCGTGCACGGTCGGCACGAGTCCGGCGAAGTAGTCGAACACGTCGGCGGCCATGGGGATCTCAAGCCACTGCGCCATCGAGCGCGGCATGCCGTTCTCGCGCACCATCTCGTCCGCGAGTTCCTCGGCGTGGGCCCTGATGCCGTCGGCGACGCGGTGCAGCACGCGGCTGCGTTCGAGTGGGTCCATGCCAAGCCAGCGCCGCTCCCGCATCGCCGCGGACGCGACCTGGACGGCCCGCTCGACATCGAGAGCCGTGGCCTCGGCCGCCTCGGCGAACGGCTCCGCCGTCGCCGGATCGATCTGCTCGTAGCGCCCGCCACCCTCGGGCGGGCGGAAGGCCCCGTCGACGAAGATGACGCCCTCCTCGATCGTGAGCCGCTCAGGCATCGCTCCTCGCCCCTTCCTGAGGGAACGTCACCACCCCGCGCGCGAGTTCGCCGCGGCGCAGGGCGTCGAAGGCCTCGTTGATCTCCTCGAGCTCGTAGCGCCTGGTGATCATGGCGTCGAGGTCCAGCCGCCCCGCCATGTAGAGGTCCAGGATCGCGGGGATGTCCTCCTCCGTCCTCGCCTGCCCGTACCAGCTGCCCGTCAGGATGCGCGAGGCCGACGGGATGGCGAAGGCGTTCAGGGAGATGTGCTCGTGCGGCGCGGCGATCCCGACCACCACCGTCATACCCGCCTTGCGCGTCATGCCGTAGGCCGCCTCGATGGTCGACGGCCTGCCGACCACCTCGAAAGCGTAGTCGCTGCCGCGTCCCTGCGTCAGGTCCAGCACGGGCGTGACGATGTCGTCGGTGCCGCTCGCGTCCACCACGTCCGTGGCGCCGAGCGAGCGGGCGAGGTCGAGCTTCTCCGGCACCCGGTCGATGGCGATGATCTGTGCGGCCCCTGCGAGCCGCAGCGTCTGGACGACGCTCAACCCGACGCCGCCCAGGCCGACCACCGCCGCGCTGGCCCCTTGCGGCACGTTGGCCGTGCGCACGACCGCGCCGTAGCCGGTCGTGACGGCGCAGCCGACCAACGCCGCACGGTCGAGCGGCACGTCCCTGCGGATCGGGATCGCGGCCTGCTCCGCCACCACGGTCCGCTCCGCGAAGCAGGACGTGCCGAGGAAGTGGTAGACCTCCCGGCCATGGTCATGCAGGCGCATGCCGCCGCCGGGCAGGGAGCCCTGCAGCTGGATCGAGAACGCCTCGTCGCACATGTCCGGCCTGCCGATGCCGCAGTAGTAGCAGTGGCCGCAGCTGGGTACCCAGGAGAGGACCACGTGGTCGCCCACCTGGACACGCGTCACACCTTCGCCCACCGCCTCGACGATCCCAGCGCCCTCGTGGCCGAGCACGGCCGGCAGCGGCACCGGCAGGGTGCCCTCCATGACGTGGAGATCGCTGTGGCAGACGCCACTGGCCACGAGGCGCACCAGGACCTCGTGCGGTCCGGGCCGGTCAAGCTGCAGTTCCCGGATCTCGAAGCGCTCCGCGTCCTCCGCGAGCACGGCCGCCTTCATGCCCCGGTGGACCCCGCCTGTCCGCCGCGCTCGTCCATGAGGTTCCGATAGGCCTCGTAGAGCGGCGGCATCATCGGCAGCAGCTTGAGCGCCTTGGCGATGGATCCCTTGGCCTTGACGATGCCGCGCCCCAGGGCCTGGGGCACGTCGAGCTTGCCGGTCCAGAACTGGTGGCCGACATCCGCGGAACACTCGAAGCTGACGTCCGGCGCCGGCTCCCTGGCGTCGAATCGCATCACCATGGGCGGCTCGCCGTCGCCCGGCGTCAGCCCATCCATCGTCAGCACGAGGTCCGGGTTGTGATAGACGAACGACACCACCATACCGGCGTCGTGCAGGGCCTTCGCGGCCTGGCTCGAGGCGGCCCGCTCCGCGAGGATGCCGAAGATCTCCACCATCTCGTCCCTGTCCCGATATGCCGCCATCCCCATCCCTCCGTCCGCAACGCCTTCCTGACCCTGGCTGAATTCCGCAGGAGACCGCAAGAATCCTATATGCCACATCAGCCCGACCAAGGCCGCGCCGGGTTCAGCCCTGCCGACCCGGAGCCAGCTCCACCCGCTCGCGCGGCAGCCGCTCAGGGTACGCCCCCTGCAGGAAGCGCAGGAGCTCCTCGCGCACCAGCACCATGAGATTCCAGCGGCTGCTCGAGTCCCTCGCGCTGAAGAGCGCCCGCATCTGCACCGCCCGCTCGTCCATCTGCGTCACCTGCAGGTTCCAGACCTGGCCGTCCCAGAGGTCGGTCGCCTCGAGGATGCGGCGAAGCTCATCCCGCACCTCGCCCACCGGTACCTCGTAGTCGGCGTAGATGTGGATGTAGCCGAGCAGGTTGGCGCTTTTGTAGGTCCAGTTCTCGACGGGATTCTGCAGGAAGTAGCTGAGCGGCACGATGAGGCGCCGCAGATCCCAGACCCGGATGACGACGAACGCGACATCGATCTCCTCCACCACACCCCAGTCGCCGTTCACCACCACGACGTCGTCGATGCGGATCGGCTGCGTCAGGGCGATCTGCAGGCCCGCGATGATGTTGGTCAGGAGGGGCTGCGCGGCCAGGCCGGCGATCAGGCCGACGATGCCGGCCGACGCCAGGAGGCTGGCGCCGAGCGCCCGGGCCTGCGGGAACGTCATGAGCATGACCGAGGCGGTGATGACGAGAATCAGCACCACCGCGATGCGCTGAACCACCGTCGCCCGCGTCATGATGGTGCGGGCCCTCAGGTTGTCCGCTACTCCCACGTTCCAGCGGCTCGCCGCCACGCGGGTCGCGACGACGCTCAGATCGATCAGGATCCAGCCGACCACGGCGATCGTGAGCAGGGTCAGGACCTCGCCCAGGACCTGATCGGGCCCTGCCGGCAAGGCGACCGCCGGGTAGGCGAGGAGGAGCGCGACGGCGAGCGCCGCCCATCTTGTGGAGCGGCGCACGCCCTGGATCAGGGTCATGTAGAAGGGCGGCGCCTTGCGTCGTCCCACCCTCTCCAGCACCCGCCAGAGCAGCCAGTGGAGGGCGATCGCCAGAAGTGCCGCCAGGATGAGCGCACCGATCGCGGGTGTCACCGCGGAGCTGAACATGGCGAAGACCTCCTTTCCTTAGGTCTTCGCCCCCAGGCGGTCGAGGCCTCTCCGCGAGGGACCTTCCCCCCTCAGAGGGCCAGGCGCCGCAGCTCCTCGAGGCGGTCGAGGTGGGCCTCCCGCCGGCACTCCTGCACCTGCCCTGCCGCCTCCTCGGGCGACCAGCCGAGGATCGGCGCGATGCGCTTCGCCACGGGCCGCAGCACCGCCTCGGGCTCCTCAAGACCGCCGAACCAGAGCAGGGCGCTGCGCCGGATCAGGAGATCGGCGAGCGTGAACACGTCCTCGCGCTCCGCCAGGTAGTCGAGTTCGCCCCAGAGCACCGGAGCGCCCGCTGCCACGGGCTCGAGCCCGCCCGGCCGGCCGGCGGCATAGCGGAGCACTTCTCCGGCCGACGAGCCGTGACGCCCGACGATCTCCCCCGCCGCCAGTCCGGTCAGGGAGTAGTTCCGGCCAAGATCGGCCGCGGCCCGAGCGGGGTCGAAGGCGGCGGCGCTTTTGTCCGCGGGTGCGCGCGGCGGCCGCAGTCCCGCTTCGGCCAGGTGGCGCAGGGTGTCCGCGGCGACGCTGCGAAAGCCCGTGAGCTTGCCGCCCCGGACGCTGATCAGGCCGTCGCGGCGCACCTCGATGGAGCGCTGGCGCGAGAGCTCGCGGGTATCCGCCTTGCCCGCCTGCGCCACGAGCGGGCGCACCCCCGCATAGACCGCCAGAAGGTCTCCGGGGCCGAGTCCGGCCCTGGGGAACGCGGCGCGCGCGACCTCGAAGAGGTAGCGCACATCCTCTTCCGGCACGTCCGGGAGTTCCGGGTCGCCGGTATAGAGGCGGTCGGTGGTGCCAAGGTAGGTCACGGCGCCGCGCGGCACGGCGAAGGTGTTGCCGCCATCCGGCGCCGGCAGGGCCACCGCGTGCCGGAGCGGCAAGCGGTGGTGCGCGAAGACGAGGTGGCAGCCGCGCCCCAGCACGACCTCCGTGCCTTGGGGATCCACCTCGCCTGTCCAGGGACCCGCGGCGTTGACGACGGCCCGCGCGCGGACTGTCACGGTCTCGCCGGTCTCCCTGTCCGCGATCTCCACCCGGCCGCCTTGCGGCGTCAGATCGAGCCGCCCGGCCTTCGCGCGGCTCAAGGCGACCGCTCCGGCGGCCCGCGCCGCCTCGACCACCGTGTAGACGAGCCGGGCGTCGTCCGTGCGGGCCTCGAAGTAGCTGACGCCGCCCGCCAGATCCTGCGCGGCCAGACCCCCTTCGAGAGCCAGCACGCCTTCCGGGCTCAGCATCCGCCGGCGGTGCCGGGGCTCGACGCCCGTCAGGCGGTCGTACAGCCAGACCCCCGCTCCGAGAGCCCACAGTGGCATGCCGCGCCTGCGGTAGACGGGGATGAGAAAGGGCAGCGGCCGCACGAGGTGCGGCCAGAGCCGCTCGAGCACTTCCCGTTCGTGCCCGACCTCCCGCACCAGCCGCACCTCGCCGTGCGGCAGGTAGCGCAGGCCGCCGTGGACCAGCTTGGATGAGCGCGACGAGGTGCCACCGGCCCAGTCCCGCGCCTCGACAAGGAGCGTCGACAGCCCATGCAAGGCCGCCTGCCAGGCGATGCCCGCACCGGTGATGCCCCCGCCGATCACGACCACGTCGAAGCCGCCGCCCTGCAGCGCCGCCCAGTCCTGACGCCGGCGCTGGCGCCAGAGCGGCTCGCCGCCGGCCATCAGTCCGGCCAGAGGGCTCCGGGGTTCAAAAGGCGCCCGGGATCGAGCGCCGCCCGCAGCCGCTCGAGCAGATCGAGTTCCCCCTGCCGTTCGCGCCAGGTCCAGGTCTGGCGCAGCCGGCCGACACCATGGTGATGGCCGACGCTCGCCCCCTCTCGCGCCACGGCGCTGAGCAGGGCGTCCCAGACGCGGGACTGGAGCTCCGCCGCGTCGCCCTGCGGCAACGGGACGGCCGCGAACGTGAAATAGAGGCTCGCGCCCGTCGCCTCGGCGTGCGCGGCGTGCGCGAAGACCGCCACCACCTCCGGCACCGCCCGCACGGCGGCGAGTGCCGCGTCGTAGGCCACCGGCAGCCGGCTCCAGGTCGCGCCGCACTCGACGGTGTCGACGAGGACGCCTGCGGAGAGATAGCGGTCCCACTCGGACACATCGTTGCGCGTCTCGAGCCAGTGCCGGGCGATCTCGCCGCCGAGCCGCCTGCCACCGACCTCGAGACCGATCCGGTCCGCCGCCGCGACGCCACCCTGGGCCACCTCCCTGGGCCCGAGGCAGGAGAGCAGAAGGAGAGCGTCCACCCCTTGGTCCGGTAGGAGCCCGGGAAAGCCATGCAAAGCGTCGTCTCGGTCGTAGAGACGGATCACGCCGAGCGGCAGGCCCGCTCGCGTCAGCCCGCGCATGGCTTCGAGACCCTGCGCAAAGCTGTCGAACGCGTACGCGCGAAATTCCTCGGCCTCCGGCAACGGCCACGCGGCAAGCGTCACCGACGTGATCACGCCGAGCGTGCCTTCGCCGCCCAGCATGAGCGGCGCCGCCTCCGGACCGAGCGCCCGCCGTGGCGGACGGCCGAGATGTAGGAACTCCCCATCCGACGTCACCACGTCGAGTCCGACGACCATCTGCTCGATGCTGCCGTAGCGCGTCGAGTACTGGCCGCAGCTGCGCGTCGCGACGAGACCCCCGACGCTCGCCAGACCGATGGACTGCGGATAGTGCCCGGTGGTCAATCCATGCGCGCGCAGCCGCTCCTCGAGCCGCGCGAGGATGCAGCCGGCCTCCACCACCACGACGCCGCTCTCGACGTCGAGCGGACCGATCGCGTCCATCGGGCGCAGGTCCAGCACGATCGCTTCCGGCCCCGCGGCGACCCCGCCGACGACGCCGGACCCGCCGCCGCGCGCGACCACCTTGAGTCCCCTACCGGAGGCAAACCTCAGGACCGCCTGGACGTCCTCGGGTACCCGGGCGCGCACCACCGCCGCCGGTAGGGCCATCGCCTCGCCGCGCAGGACGCGCATCTGACGGACCGGGCTGAGATCCCCGGCGACCTCCGCCCTGGCCCCTTCCCCGAACTCCACCTGCCCCGGCAGGAGCGCCAGCAGTTCCTCTCCCCACGCCATGGCGGCATCGCCTCCTAGCGTACAAAATACTGTACGCTCTCGGCCGTGCCTACCGCCTTCCGGCCCATCCTATGCCAAAGCCTTGTGGCTACTCGCTCGGCTCCCGCCGTCCGGACAGCACATCCTCCTGGATCGTCCGGATCCGGTCGGGCAGTAGGGCCTGCCCGAGCAAGGCCCTCGCGGCGCGGTCTCCCGCCCGCAGCAGCAGAACGGCCCGGTCGGCGCCAGCCGGCAGGTCGCGCTCGATGGGCAGGAGACATAGACCCGGGTGGCCGGGCAGGACGTCCTGCGGCCAGACGACGGCGTCCACCTCGCCCGAGGCTACCGCACCCTGCATGCGCAGGTAGGGCACGTCCACGAACTCGGCCGTCAGACCCTGCGGCAAGAGATGGCGCGGCAGCCGCGACTGGTCTGTCGAGGTGGGGTCGGTGCCGATGCGCACCCGCCTGGGCCATGGCCGGAAGTCCTGGCGGACGAGCCAGCCCTGGCCGGCGGCGTAGCTTTCGGGACCAAGCACGCAAAGCTCCTCGCACTCGGCCCCGCCCGCCCGTCCTTCGGCGGCGGCCAGGTCGGAGACGACGGCGAGATCCGCGCGTCCCGCGCAGAGCGCCTCGATGCGGCTGCGCGCGCCGCGCATGTAGGCAAGGCTATGATCGACAGGACTCTCGCGCAAGAGTTCGGCAAGCGCCGTGGCGAGGCCCATCACGCGGCGGGAGTAGGGAAAGGGCAGCAACAGCATCAGTCCCCGGCGATCGGCGGCACGCCAGAGCGCAGCGGGATCGCAGGCGATGAGGCGACTGGCCGACGACCCGCGCGCGTCGGTCGCGAGGCCCGCCTCGGCGCGCAGCAGATCGAGGGCCGCCTGCACCGTGCCGCGCCCGACCTCGAACCGCGCCGAGAGCTGGGCGATGCTGGGGAGCTCGTCGCCAGGACTGAGCTGGAGGAGCAGGATGGCCAGTTCCTGCATGACCTGGCCGCGCTTGAGCAGGTGGCTCAGCTTTGAGGCCCCCTTTTCCCTCAGCATTCTGCCGCCGAGACGCGGGCTCCTCTCGCGGCCGCGAAGGAGACCTGCCCTCGGCTGGCCAATCCTGCTTGCGGATAGGGAGCGCTTGCGAAGGAGCGTCGGACGTTGCGCCACAGCGTGCTGATCCCAACCACCAGGCCCGATCTCCTGCCGCGCGCCTTGAGGTCCCTGGCCGCGCAGACGGTGACGCCCGCGGAAGCGCTGGTGCTGCACGACGGCGGGCCACCGCTCGATCTCGGCGATTGGCCGTTCCCCGTGAGAAGCCTCGGCATCCAGCCGCGCCTCGGACCGTCCCTTGCCCGCAACGTGCTGGCGGCGGCGGCCCGCGAGGAGCGGCTGGCGTTTCTGGATGACGACGACGAATGGCTGCCCCAGCACCTCGCCCATCTGGGCGAAGGATCCGTGGATGGCCTTGTGTTCACCGACGCCCTGCTGCAGCACGAGGGTGAAGGCTGGACGCGCCCCTTCGCCTTCCGCTTCACGCCGGAGCTCCTGCGCCGCACGAACCCCATCATTCTTTCGACGGTGGGTGTGAGCCGCTCGGCCTTCTGGCGAGTCGGCGGGTTTGACCCGTCGCTCAGCCGCTATGAGGCCTGGGATCTCTTCCTGCGCCTGCAGGATGCCGGGGTGCCACTGCGCCGCAGGGCTGGCGCCGACGTGCGCTACCGCTTCTCCGGGCGTTCTTTGACGGCGGACGACAAAGCCATGGCGGAGGCGTTCTCGGCCTTTTGCGCACGGCACCAGCTCGCGATTGCGCGCAAGAGCTTCGCGAGCATGCTGGACGATCCGCAGTTGGCGCCTGTCCGCGACGACGGCGTCGCGGAGGACAGCGACCGGTGAGAGGCGGCAGCCGCCGCCAGCCGGCCTGACTCGCAAGAATTCGAAGCCGCCCGCCCGGGAGGATGCTGATCATGGTCGAGTCCACGCAACAGAAGGCTGCCGACTTCGTCCGGCGCGAAGGAAGCCGTTCGCAGCAAATGCGTCTCGAGTATCTCACGGGCGGCACATCGCAGGCGGCGGACGCCGCGGAACTGCTGGCGGCAAGGCGGCCCGACGGCGGCTTCGCGCCACCGTGGGCGCCCGACTACAGCAGTGTCGACGCCACCTGCTACCGTCTGGCGCAAGCGGAGGAGGCCGGTCTCGGTCCAGGCCGACCGGAACTCTCGGACGTCGTGGCGTTTCTCGTCCGCCGTCAGCGCGCCGACGGTTCCTGGGAAGAGGACCTCGCGCAGGCGGCCCTGGCTCCTCGGTGGGCCAAACCGGGAGATCCCATGGCTCTGGCCTACCTGACCGCGAACGCGGGGCTGTGGACGATGCGCGGCGGTGCCCAGGAGGCCGCGGGACGAGCGGCGCGATTCCTCAAGGGCAGTGTCGATGCCAGCGGAACCCTACCGTCCTTCCTGCACGCCAACTGGCTGGCCGCGGCCCTCTTCTGGGGCGCAGGTGACAGGGAGACCTCGGAGCGGCTGATGGCGTACCTCCTGCGGCGCATCGCCGACATCTCCGCGAGCGGCCTCTCCTGGATGATCGCCAGCCTGCTCGGCGTCGGTGTCGGCCCCGGCCACCCGCTGATCGCCGAGGCGCGCAAAAGATTGGTCCTGCACCAGAGGGACGATGGCGCGTTCCCGAGCGAAGACGGCCCGGCGCACGACGTCGACTCCACCCTTGCGGCCTTGCACGCCTTGGCCCTCGCATCGCGCCGGCCTGGCGGCCCGCCATCTGCACCGTGACAGGTTAGGTCCCAGGCGGCACGCAGTACAGCTGCTCGAGAGGGAGGCGCAGCGATGGCGAGAGTGCCAAGACTGGCGGCAGCGCTGCTGCTTGGCGTGCTGCTCGCCGCCTGCGGCTCGTCGTCCGGGCTGTCACCCGCGGCACGCCAGCGTCTCGACGGACAGGTGCTCGGCTGGGGACCGTACCTGTACAGGCTGAGCGCCACGGTGGTGCCGTCCGCGGAACTCGGCAAGAAGCTGGGCACCGCGGTGTACCACGGGCGGGTGGCGGCAGGGCTAGCAACTGCCAACGCGTGGATGGCCACATATGGACATATGAGATAAGCTAGGCTCATGAAGCTTAGCGACTGGGCGCGACAGCAAGGGATTTCGTACAAGACAGCGTGGCGTTGGGTACGGCAAGGGAAGATGCC
>DAIBJA010000017.1 GCA_027420455.1 Clostridia bacterium
TGGAGCTCCGGGGCCGCAAAGCGCAGGCTGTGGATCCCAGGATTGGCCACCAGCAGCCTGAGCCGCGCCACGGTGCAGCCGCCCGCAAGCTTCCAGGAGCGCAGGTTGACCATGACAACGATCGAGGAGCGCGGCGTGGCGCCACCCGCGGCCAGCAGAAGACTCAGGGCGGCGAGGGCTGTCAGGAGCCATCGCCGCCACCTATTGGCACGCAATGCGACACCCCCGCTGTCGCTGCATCATCGCAGAAAGGGACCCTCCGCCCCTGAGAGCCAGTCGGTCAGGATGCGCCGTTGATGACTCCAGACGAGCTCGAGGTCCGGAAACTCGGCGCGTGCGAAGAACCGCTGCGCGCGGAATTCCTCGCCCTCGGGCCGCGCCTCGGTCTGCTGCGTCCTTGCCCGCATGATCAGCATGACGCTGAAGACCCGGTCGCCATTGGGATATTCCGCATATCCCTCGGGACCCGAGTAGACGCCGAAGAGCCCCTGCGGCTCCACAGCGAGTCCTGTCTCTTCCAGCACCTCGCGGCGCATCGCCTCGGCCACGAACTCGCCCGGCTCGATGAGACCGCCGGGCACGGCCCAGCGATCCTCCGCCCGCCGCCGCTGAAGCAGGATGCGTCCCGCGGGATCCTCGATCACGGCGCCGCAGCCGACGGTGATCACAAGGTCGTGCCCAAGCCGCCTCCGCACCGTCTCGATATAGTCCAATCCTTCCGCCTCCTTGCCGCGAGGACTGCCGCCCGTCCGGCCCGGGCGGCTCAGAGGGAAGCGCAGTAGCGCATGCTGCGCAGGGCAACTTCCGTCCCGCAGCCACGCAGGTCCGTCTCCAGCACCACGAGCGCATCCGGATGGGCCGAAAGCACAAGGCGGGCCATGGCTGCCGCGGGCACGAAGCCGGGGTCATCCTCATGTTCCGGCAGCGGCGGCAGATGGTTCGCCCCGCGATCCCATGAGGCGCCGTGCAGGTGCAGGTGGCCTGTGAACTCGAGCCAGCGCACAGCATATGCGTAAGGATCCCCGCCATGCTGGCGCGCGAGGAGGCCGAACCTGCCGGTGTCGACGCAGAGGTCGAGACCCGGATGCGCCGCGAAGAGCTCGCTGCAGAGATCGCGCTCTGGCTCTGGCTCGAAGAAGGCGGCATTCGGCCCGTCGAGCTCGAGGACGACGCGGATGGCATGCTCCTTGCCCGCCCGTTCGAGATCGCGAAGGATCCGCTCCGACGTCTCCTCGAGCCGAGCCCGCGGCCAGAGCCCTGCGGCCTGGGCGACGGGCGGGATTTTCCAGCCGGCCGCCTCGTAGTCCACCACGGGTGCGAGGAGCGCTGGCCAGGGATAGTGGAAGAGGATGTAGGACGCCCCGAGCTCGGCCGCTCTCGCCATAGCCGTGCGTGCCTGCCGTTGTGCGGTACGTCGCGCTTCGGCGTCGGGAGCGAGCCAGAAGGGCGCCCAATCCCAGGCGTGCGCCTGCACGATCGGATAGTGGACGCCGAGGACGAGACCGCGCCCGAGGACTTCCCGCGCCGCTTCCTCCGCCGCTCTGCCGCTTTCGAGAAACCCGATCTCGGCTCCCTGCCAGAAGGGGCTCTCGAGGTCGTGGCCGTAAGGCGTCGTGAGATGCCGTCCGTCGCGGACGAGCCGGCCCTGGATCGGTGCCACAAGCCTCGCCAAGGGAAGGCCTCCTCTGGAGCGCCCGGCCGTGTGGGGCTACACGGGGTCCCGGCGCAGGAATCCCGTGCAGCAGTGCACCGAGCCGCCGCCGCGCAGGATCTCGTCCATCGCCACGAGGTGCACCTCAACCCCATGCCGCCTGAGGAGCGCGAGCGTCTCGGGAAAGCCCTCCGCCATCACCACCTCGCCTGGAGCGACGGTGACGAAATTCGTGCCGAGTCGGCCCACCTCGGCGAGGTTCTCCTGGACGATCAGCTCGAAGCCGCGGTCGATGAGCTGCTGGCGCAGATCCCAGGTCAGGAGCCACGGCGCCACGACGATGCGCCTGCGGTCGAAAGGTGAGATGAAGCCGTCCACATGGATCTGGCCGTAGGGCACCGCCACGCGCAGGATGTCGTCGACGCCGAGCCCCCGCAGCTCGCGCTCGACCTGTTCGGCCCCCGCCTGGTTCGTGCGGCTGCTCGTGCCGAGAAGACAGGTGCGCCGGTCGAGCCAGACGACGTTCGATCCCTCATAGATTCCATCGCCGTTCACCGTCTTGAGGACCGGCACGCCGAGCCCGGCGAGACTCCGGGCGACCGCCCGCTCCTCGCCGCGCCGCTGGCGCGTCGCGGGGCGCGCGAGGATCGCGCCCTCGGGCGTCATCGTGTAGAGGTCACGCATGTAGACGGCGTTCGGCCGATCCTCGAGCTGTGCCTCGACGAAGTGCACCGCGATGCCGAGGCTGGCATAGGTGTCGCAGAGTCCGTCCAACTGCCGGCGGAAGCGCCCCGGATCGATCGGGGCGTCGTAGAGATGGTCTTGGTAGCCCTGTCCGGACACGAGTTCGAGTTCCCGCCCCGGCCGGTGCATCAGCACCGAGCGCAGCCACCCGACCTCGGAGTCCACGTAGAAGTCGCCCCAGAGCCTTTCCTTGTCCTCAGTGAAGGTGGCGTCGTCCGGGAGCCAACGGTCACCCTGGACACGCATCAGCGGGGGCCCTCGCAGAGTTCGCGATAGATTGAAGGGCGGCGGTCGGCCAGGAACGGCCACTCGTCACGGCTCACCTTCACCTTGTCGAGGTCGATCTCCACAGCGATCGCCACGTCCTCGCCCTCGGCACGAGCGACCACCTGACCGTCGGGGTCGATCACCATGCTGTCACCTCCGAAGAGGTAGTCGCCCTTTTCGCGTCCGATGCGATTGACCGTGGCGACGAAGCAGTTGTTGGCCATGGCATTCGCCGCGAGCGCCGTGCGCCAGCGCGCCTTCGAGTAGTCGCCCGACCCGCGCGGCGCGAGGATGATCTCCGCGCCCTTGAGGGCGAGGATCCGGCTGCCCTCCGGGAAGAGATTGTCCCAGCAGGTCTGGACGCCTATCGTGGTGCCCTCGTGGTGGAAGACGGGGAAGCCGAGGTCGCCCGGCTCGTAGTAGTACTTCTCGTACCAGCCCGGATGGTAGGGAATGTGGTTCTTGCGGTAGCGCAGGAGAATGTCGCCGTGCTGGGAGACAACAAAAGTCGTGTTGAAGCGCTGTTCGCCGCAGCGCTCATAGAGCGGCACCGCAAGGGCCATGCCAAGGGCCCTTGCGGTCTTGCGCATGTAGGTCAGGGTTCTGCCGTCCTCCGGCTCCGCGTAGGCGAATGCACGGCTATCCTCCGCGGAAGCTACCCAGGGCAGAGGAAACAGCTCGGGCAGCAGAGCCAGGGACGCACCCTGGCGCGCGGCCTCCTGCAAAAGACCTTCCGTCTTTTCGAGGTTCTCCGCCACACCCACCGACAGGTTCATCTGAATGAGTCCCAGGGTGAGCCGCGCCACGTCTGCTGCATCTCCTTCAGGAGGGTCGGACTATCCTTCCGCCAGATCCTTCGCCAGATCGGCCACAGGGCCTGCCGACGCCGGGCATGCGCAGACGCAACTTGACAATCTCTGCCTGCAGGCGCATCCTGTGCACAACTTTTCCATATCCGCCAAGCTTCCTGCCTTGCAAGGGAGTGACTCTTATGCCAATGGATCCGAACCAGATGCCGCGCTGGGACCAGCCGGCCGACGCGCACCTTGAGCAGGCCTTCCGCGACGCCGAGAGGAACACCGTCTACGACTCCGACGCCGTGCCGCCGCCGCCCGCGTCCCAGAGGCTGCGGGACTTCTTGCGCAGGCTTCTGGGCCGCTGAATGGATCAAAAGGCGCCTGCCCGTCGATCGGGCAGGCGCCTTCTCACGTTCTCGCACCCTCTGCGGCACAGTCTAGCGCGGCATCGGTCCCGTCAGCAGGATGCGCGACCCCTCGTGCGGGCGGCTCTCCACCTTCAGCCGCCCGCCCGCGAGCCGGGCACGCTCCTCGAGGTGGCGGCGGCCGTGGTGGCCGGGCGGAGATGGCTGGCTCGTGTCGAACCCTACCCCGTCGTCATCGATCATCAGCTGGAACTCGTCGCCCACCCTGCGCCACGTGACATCGACGCGGTTCGCATGGGCATGCCGGGCCACGTTGCTGAGCGCCTCCTGCGTGAAGCGCGCAAGGTGCTCCAACGTCTCTTCCGGCAGCTGTGTGTAGGTCGTGTCGGACGAATGGATGCGCAGCTTGCCGCCGAGCCCGAGTTCCTGGGCGATCTCCTCCACGGTTGCCAGCAGAGGCCTCGCGTCCGACTTGAGGTCGAGCACGTAACGCCGGATCTCGTCCGTCACCTCGCGCAGGCGCTCCGCGAGCCGGTTCACCGTCTCGTAGGTGCGGCTCTCCTCGGGCACGTCGTCCAGCAGGGCGTCGAGCCCCAGCAAAACCGAGTAGATGGTCTGCAAGGTGCCGTCGTGCAGGTTCATGCCGATGCGCTGGCGCTCCTCCACCACGGCCAGGCGCCCGAGGTCCTCGTTCAGGCGCGCGTTCTTGATCAGGACGGCGGCCAGGTTCGCAAGCAGCCCGACGAGTTCCTCGTCGTCGCCTGTGAACGCCTCCGCGCCGCGTTTGTCGGTCATGTAGAGGTGGCCCACCACCTCCCCCTGCACCAGCATCGGCATGCCGAGAAAGCTGTTCATCGCCGGATGGCCGCTCGGCCAGCCGCAGGCGCGTGGATCACGGCCGATGTCGGCAACGCGCAGCGGCCGGCGCGTGTGGATCACCTCGCCGAGCAGTCCCCTGCCGCGCGGCAGGGCGCCGACGGCGCGGATCTCGTCCGGCGTCAGCCCTTCGGTGACGAACTTCGCGATCGACTCGTCCGGCATGAGCACGGCAAGCGCCGCGTAGCGCGCCTCGGTCACACCGCGCGCCAGCGCCACCACCTGCTGCAGCATCTCGTCGACGCCCCGGATACCGGCAATCGCCGTCATCCCGCGATAGAGCCGCTGCATGCGCTCGCGGTAGCGCTCGAGCCGGTCGTTGCCGAGCCCCTGCCCGCCGACCTCGCGGAAGTGCTCGAGCACCGCCTGCCCCATGCGGGGATCCCAGACCACGCCGCCTTGATGCACCCGCCGGACGGCATCGACGATGTCCCTGCCGCGCGCCTGTTTGACGAGAAAGCCGGTCGCCCCCGCGGCGAGCGCCTGCAAGAGGAGCGCGGAGTCCGTGGAACCTGTGAGCATCAGCACCCGCACGTCCGGCAGTTCGCGCCGCACCCAGGCGCAGAGGTCCAGGCCGGACTCGCCGCGCAGTCGGCTGTCGAGCAGCAGGACGTCAGGCCTCTTCTCCGCTAGCCGCCGCTGCGCCTCGCCGATCGAGCTGGCCTCGCCCACCCAGGCGAGATCCGGTTGGTCGGCGATGATCTGCTCGAGGCCCTCGAGCACGCCTCGGTGGTCATCGACGCCGAACACGCGGATCGGACCCGGCAGTCCGCCCGCTGCAGTCCGGGACGACGCATCCGCCACGGTGACTCCCCCCTGGTACGGAGCTCGGACCAAGATATCCGTTAATCTTCATCTCTACGCTCATATTTCTTCGATCCGCATGCCCTGCTTCCTGCGTCGGAAAGAAGGCATTCCCGGACTTGCGCGCGACAGGCGAAAGCCTGCGCGGATCTGACGCGCGGGCCCCCTCAGGCTCTCTCATTCCACGAGGTGTCACGCGTGATGCGGACGCGGCCAGAAGGCATGGCGGCCGAGCAGGGTCACGGCAGCCGGCACCAGGAACGTGCGCACGACCAGCGTGTCGAGCAGGACGGCACTGACGAGTCCGATGGCGAGCGTCTGCAGGATCTCGAACGGGCTGACCAGCAGGGCTGCCACCACGGCCACCATGATGAGCCCGGCTCCCGTGATCATGCCGCCTGTCGTGGCCACCGCGTGCGTCGCGGCGTGCCGCGGCGCGTCGCCGTGTCTCAGGCGCTCCTGGATGCGGTGGAGCAGGATCACCTCATAGTCCATCGAGAGGCCGAACAGCATCACGAACACGAGCGGCGCGACGGCCAGGTTGAGAGGTTCCGGCGTCAGACCGAACGCGCCGCGCTCGATCACCGTGACCAGGATGCCGGCAGTCGACAGGGTGACGAGCGCGTTGAGCAGTACGCCCAGCAGTGCCTGCAGCAGCGACCCCGTCGCCAGCCAGAGCACCACGAGCGCCACCAGGACGACCGCCACCGCCATCGCAGGCAGGCGCGACGCGAGATAGGTGTTGAACTCCTGCACGGCGGCCACCTGCCCGCCGATCGCAACCTTCGCGCCCTCGACCCGCCGCAGTCCCGTTTGCATGCGGCTCAGGAGATGTCGCGTGGCCTGGCTGTCGGGACCCGACGCCGGCGTCACGAAAAGGTCCACCGTATGCGGCCCGCTGATGAAGGCGCGCAGCGGACTGCCGGTCTGGGCGGCGCTGGCCGCGAGCAGCTGGGGGCTCAACTGCCCGCTGGGCGACGAGACCTGCGCGACGCCACGCAGCGACCGCAGCTTGTCGGTCACGCGCCCGACGGT
>DAIBJA010000030.1 GCA_027420455.1 Clostridia bacterium
ATCGCGCCATGCTCCACCCAGGCCCTGGCGCCAAGCGCCTGGAAACCGCGCAGGTGGAAGTCCACGGGGCGCGCGCCGATGTCGCAGCCACCCGGCACGGCCACCTCCGCCTTGCCGAGGCGAGCCAGCAGAAGGCCGACGATGTAGGTCGAGCCGCGCAGGCGGGCCGCCCTATCGTATGGCGCGACAAAGCCCGTCAGGCCGCTCGCGTCCATCTGGAGCGTCTTGGGTCCCGTGAACTCGGCCTTCGCGCCCAGGGCGCGGAGGATTTCGATCAGGTCGAGGATATCGGTGTAGCTCGGGATGTTCTGCAGCACCGACACGCCCTCGGAAGCCAGGGCGGCGGCGGTGATGATCGGCAGGGCCGAATTCTTCGCGCCGTTCACGGGCACGGAGCCGATCAGCCGGTTGCCGCCTTCGATCGCGTATAGAGCCAAGGCACTCTCTCCCAGCGTCGGTCGATCAGGGGCCCGCCAAAAGCACATGCCCCAATTAGGAAGGATACGCCCTAAGCCTCTGCTCGGCTAGCGGCGGTAGTTCGGCGCTTCCTTGGTAATGTCGACGTCATGCGGGTGGCTCTCGAGAAGTCCGGCATGCGTGATGCGTACGAACTGCGCTTCCCGCCGCAGATCCTCGATGGTCGCGGCGCCGACGTAGCCCATGCCGGCCCTGAGCCCGCCGACCATCTGGTAGATGGTGTCGGCGAGCGGTCCGCGGTAGGGCACACGCCCCTCGATGCCCTCCGGCACGAGCTTGCTCTGCCCTTCCTGGAAGTAGCGGTCGCTCGACCCTTCCTTCATCGCGCCGAGCGAACCCATGCCGCGATAGCTCTTGAAGCTCCGGCCCATGTAGATCTCCATCTCGCCGGGGGATTCCTCGGTACCGGCCAGGAGCGACCCGAGCATCACCGTGTGCGCCCCAGCCGCCAGTGCCTTCGTGATGTCGCCCGACGTGCGGATGCCGCCATCGGCGATCACCGGGACGTCCGACGGGGCGGCCGCCGCGACGCAGTCCAGGATGGCCGTGATCTGCGGGACGCCGATCCCCGCCACGACACGCGTCGTGCAGTTGTGCACGGCGACGCGGTTGGCGACGTAGCTTTCGTCCTCCTCGACCTCTAGGTTGTAGACGTAGAGGCTCTCCTCGATAACCTTCACGTCCTTGATCGTGGTGTAGGTACCGCCCTCGCCCCGCCACATGCCCTGCTGGCGCATGGCTCTGGGCGCCTGCTTCGCCTTGTCCCGCAGTTCCGGGAACTCCTCGAAGAAACGCCCGACCTGCTCCCCCGATATCCGCACCGTGTACTGCGCATGCCAACTCGCCCGCGCGGGCTCCTCCCGTCGCACACTCGGTGTGTAGCCGAGCCGCATGAAAATCTCCGCGATCTGGCTCGCAAGCGACGGCGACGTGGTTTTGTACGAGACGCGTCCCCGCTCGCGCAAGGTGCCGTCGCCGCGCAAGGCGCCGATCAGAAGCTCGCGCAAGAGCTCCGGACCCTGCTCCATGACCTCCTGCCGGAGGCGCTTCTCATGCGAGCGTCCTGGAATCAGATCCGTGAAGAAGCGTGCAAGTGCGTGGCTGCTCACGAGGACGGTGACCCCCTTGCCTCGCTGGCTGTGCACGAGGGTCGTGCCGGCGTAGCCGAACACGTCCTGCACGAGACGCCCCACGTCCGCGTGGTACGCGGTCTCGTCCTCGTGGAAGGCGAAGAGCAGCTGCCGGTTGTCGGGGTTGCCCGCGCAGTGGCCTTCCGCCGCGTAGTAACCGATGAGGCGCATGAGGGAGCCGTCGAGCCGCGCCATGCGACGCACCCGGTGCATCGGCGCGGGCCGCTCGTATGCGACCGCCTGCAGATGCTCCTCCACGGCAGCCTCGACCTCGTCCTGGACCCTGCGTTCGCCGAGCACAACGGACCCGATCACACGCTCGCTGGTGCCGAACCGACGGGCCAGCGCGGCGTAGTTCTCAGGGTTCTGGTTGCGGCTCGGCTTGCGGGCGACGAGCCACTCACCCTCGACCCGATAGTCGGGAACGTTGAAGCGCAGGTCGTACGAGATCTCCTGCACATGGGCCTCGCGTAGCGGCATAAAGAGCACGTCCTGCGACGCGAGACTGCCTGCGTCCACCCAGTCCAGGCCGTGGTTGTGCTTGGCCTTGGTGAAGTAGTACTTGCCTCCAGCCTTGCGCCTTGGCACCCTGTCTGCCGTGAAGTGCATGGCGAGGAAGGGGTGGTTCGGTGTGACGCGCAACGTGCCGGGCGCGCCATTGATGTTGAGGTGCATCATCGGACCCGCATACGGCCGACGATAGACCTTCAGGACCTCTCGAATGCGGCCCTTGTGCGTGATGACGAAGTCGCCCGGCATCACCTGCGCGATCGGCCGCACGGTGCCGTCCGCCATCAGGATCTCCGTCTCCCCGCCTACGCAGATCGACCCAGGGCCTACCCCGGCCTTGACCGCATCCGCTCCGGCGTCGATCAGCGCCTTGGTGCCAGCGGCCGTCGCCACGTTGCCCGCGATCAACTCGACGTCCGGGAAGTGGTTCTTGATCTCGCCCACCGCAAGGAGCACGTTCTTCGAGTGGCCATGGGCCGTATCCAGCACGAGGCAGTCGACGCCGGCGTCGACCAAGGCCTGTGCGCGGTCGAGCCTGTCCTTGCCCACGCCGATCGCGGCCGCCACCATCAGGCGGCCCTTCTGGTCCTTGGCGGAGTTCGGAAACTTCTGCGCCTTCTCGATGTCCTTGATCGTGATGAGGCCGCGCAGATGGTAGTTCTCGTCGACGAGCGGCAGCTTCTCGATGCGGTGCCTGGCCATGATCTGCTTCGCTTCCGCGAGCGTCGTGCCCACAGGCGCCGTAACCAGCCCGTCGCGCGTCATGGCGTCGTCGAGCGGCCGGGCGAGGTCTTCCTCGAAGCGGACGTCGCGGTTCGTGATGATGCCGACGAGCCGCTCGTCCTCGACAATGGGAACGCCCGAGATGCGGTATCTCGCCATCATCTCGAGCGCGTCCTGAATCGTGTGGTCGCGGGTCAGGTAAATCGGGTCCAGAATCACGCCGTTCTCGGAGCGCTTCACCTTGTCGACCTCGCCCGCCTGGGCGTCGATCGTCATGTTCTTGTGGATGACCCCGATGCCGCCCTCGCGGGCCATCGCAATCGCCATGCGGGACTCCGTCACCGTGTCCATGCCGGCCGAGAGAATCGGGATATTGAGGTTGAGCCGCCGTGTGAGGCGCGTCCTCGTCTCCACATCGTTCGGCACCACCGACGAGTGGGCCGGGACCAAAAGCACGTCGTCGAACGTCAAGCCTTCGCGGAGAACCTTGTCCGCCGCCACTGAGCGAAGCCTCCCCAATCCGTGTATTTAAAGCAGCATACCACCGCTTGTCCCATGCTTCCAGCGTGC
>DAIBJA010000032.1 GCA_027420455.1 Clostridia bacterium
AGGAGCATGGCGCGCACGACCTCCGGCGGGAGTTCCGGCCCCACGCCCGCCGCGTGGTTCTTGAGCAGGTTCTCCTGCAGGATCTCCCGGTCCTCCGGCGGGATCGGCACCCTGGCGAGGTCGCCGAAGCCGGTCGTCACACCGTAGACTGCCCTGCCCTCGCGCATGGCCTCCTCGACCATGTCGCGGCTGTCCTTGAGCTGGCGCGCGGCTTTCGCGGTGAGCCTCGGCTCGTCGTCGCCGTACGCCACCGCCCTGACATCCTCAAGCGTAAGATGATGCCCGTCGATTTCGAGCAATCGATCGCCTCCTGGTTCAAAAGCGGCCTCGGGCCGCCTTCTGCCCCCGTTATACCCGCGACCCGCAAGGGTGTCTACGCTGGCGCACTAGCATGGTAGAGCACCTGTCCCAAGGAGACCAGCGCCCTTCTCAGTCGGCGGCAGCCACGATGGTGGCAAGCACCGTGAACCGTCCCCTTGGGGCCTTCATCGCATGCGGCACCTGCGGCGGCACCAGGACCAGATCTCCCGCCTTCGCCTCGACCGACTCGTCGCCAGAAACGAGCACGCCCTCGCCTGTGAAGGCCTGCATCACCACGGTTGCGGCCGCCGCGTGCCGAGGGATCTCCTGCCCCGCTTCGAGGCAGAACAGCACGAGCTGCAGGCTGCCCTGCCGGGCGACCGGGACGCGCACGGGATTCGCCGCGTCGAAGCGGATCTTGTCGTGGGGACGTTCCATAACCATTCCTCCGTTCAGCCGATGACGCGAAGGCGCAGGCCTTCCGGTGCCGAGCCTACCTCGCGCCACATGGCCGGGTGGTGATGGGGGCCACCGAAACCAAGTCTGCACCACCCGCGACGTTTGCCCTTCGCGGCCCTGCCCCGGCCCGGCCAGACCCCCGGAAAATCCCCGCGCGACGGCGAAACTCTCTGGCGGAGGTGGACGAACGCTGGTGCAGCTCCTCGCCACCGCGGCTATCACCGCCCTGCTCTCCGCAGGTGGCACGCTCTACATGCGACCCGGCTTAATCGCAGCCTTGTTGGGACGTGACATCCGATCTGAACGGGAGCCTCACCGTCCAGCCGATCTCGGCCTCCGCCCGAGCGCCGGACTCGGCGACGACCTGAGTCTGACCCTGCCGGTCACGGCGTCGCTCGCTGGCACGGCCATCGACGAAATGTCCGCCGGGCAGCACGTGCTCTTGCGGATCGCGAACGGCGCGGTCTCCTCTGTGCAGCTGACCCAATAGCAAGGTGAAAATCGGGAGGTTCCGACCCGCTCCAACGGGGCGCGACAAGGCGACCCGTTCGCTGTCCTCCGCCGCGGCCACGGTCGGCCGCATACCGGGCTCGGCCCGATCGGCACTGGGGCGGGATCGCGGGATCTCACGCAGGCCGGACGCTCGTACGTTGCACGGCCCTTTCCGGCTGCCTGTCTTGCGCGTCGGCACCGGCATCGTCATCTCGCCGTTTGACAACTCCTAAACGAAAACGGAGGGGATCGGCTACACCTACAAGGGCCTCTTCGGCTATGCGCCGATCTTCCAGGGTGCCAATCCACAGCCGGCCCAGTGGCGGCGGATCCGGACGGTGATCCAGAGCATCATCACCTTGGCGGCCCAGGTGACCTGGCACAGACGCCACTGGCTGCGCCTCGGAAGAGTCTCTCCTCGGTTGCCTGTCCTGAAGGACGTCTGCCGCTTGTCGCGCACAGCCCCGATCCCGCCGACCGGCATCCGCCTCGTGACCCCCCACAACGTGGCCGCCGTCCGTGCAGAAGATGTCGCCCGAGCGTTCCTGACCGCCCTCGCCGGCTGACATGGCTCCGAGCGATCTGCGGCCCATGCCGGTTGTCTCCCGGCTCAAGCGGCTGGGACGCATACGTCGACGTGTTCTGCTCCTTCTTCGCCGACGACGCCGCGTAGACGCGGCCGATCCTGGAGCGCTACGTAGGCTGCCGGAACGTCGGCGCGCAGCGCTTCTGGCTGCGTCGCGGCTGGCAGGTGCTGCATGCGGGATGCAAGTCGCCGCAGTTCAGGAGTCGTACTGTGTCCTTGGCTGGGAGCATCCCAAGAATTCCGTCGCACTCTGACCGACAGAACCAGCGCTTGGCACGCCCCCCCGGAAGTAAGCCAGCCGGTCAAGTCTGCTGACCGGGCCAAGAGCACGCGGGTCCTAGCGCCGGCGAACGTGTCTGGCCAACGCAGCGACAAAGGCGCGCGCCTCGTTCATTGCGAACGAACGCGTAAAAGCATAGCGCGCATGCTCATAGTCCCTCAGGATCTCCTCTGGGAGGCCCTCACGTTCAGCGTACTGTCGCACCGTAATTCCCGGCGGCAGCCGCTTCCGGACGACGTGCCGCCTCATCGCCAAGCGCACGCGTCTGCGAGCTCCTCGGCCGTAGTCTGGAGCGCCATGCGTCGCCAGGCGCGAGCGGCTCGCACCCGGGTTCTGCGCGGAGCCAAGCGGCGCTGCAGTTGTCGATTCGCCGCGCCGATAGCGACCGTAGGCCAGGTAGAAAGTGCCGACCAGGAGCAGCATGGCGGCGATGGCCAGCGCGACCTGTGCCGTGGTCCCGTGCGCGACGCGCGCGTGCAGGTGCAGCAGATGGTGTACCTTGATGGGCCTTTGCCGAGGTGGGCGCAGGATATGAGGCAGGGTCCTTATGAGCCAGGCTGCGACATACCCGAGCGGCAGCAGGATCCAAAGAAACGACCAGAGCCAGTCGAACCAGCCAGCCGCGGCGAGCATGTGCCCCAGGGCGACTACACCACCCATCAGACCTCCAAGTACGACGAGCGGACCCAGGAGTTGCAGTCCGGGCAGAGCGGTGGCCAAGTGGTCAGCACTGTGGCCTGCGTTCTCAGCACTCTGCGCGAGCGGTAGACCTACAAGGGCTCCGACCAGGTAGACCGCCGCACACAGGGCGATCAGCCAGATGTTCGGACTGCCGACGATCGCCCTCAGGAGGACGGTGAGCAGCACGAGCGCCATGCCACGCCTCTGCTCGATGCGCAGGAAGTTCACGCTTGCCAGCCGTGAGAGGGTCAAGGCTCTGGCGCTCTCGGCGAGCAGGAGCAGGGCGGCGAATATGAGATCGCCGAGTGGCACCAGGAAGGCCGAGGCCGCTGCGACGACCAAGGCGGCCGCTACGCCGAGCCCTGCTCCGCGAGGCCGCACGATGGCGGGCAGCAGATAGGCGAGCACCAGTATCCAAAAGGGCAGTGGAACGGTCATCCACGCGGCGAGGGTCAGGATCGCGGCGCTCGACCAGCCGAAGGCCATGAGATGCAGACTCAGCCGCGGCACGCGGCTCAGGTAGGTGTTCACAGCGCGACCGAGAGCGGCCGCACCCTGGGCGGGATGGCAGGGTCGCCTTCCTGGGCGGGGCCGGTCTGCAGGAAGAAGGTGCGATGGTCGCGGCCCGCGCGCATCAGCGCGAACTGCAGGTCCTTCGTGAGATACGGCGCGATCGCGATGATCTGCACCTGGTAGTCGAGGGTCGGCAGCTCCTCGAGCAGGATGAGGGGCAGGTTGCGGAAGAGTCCCGGGGGCCTTAGTTGCGCCAGGGCGGCCAGGATGCGCCCGAGCTGCTGCGGGCCGCTGCGCGGGCGCTCGCGCACGGAGAAGGGGCGCTTGCCGGCCGCCTCGCTGAAGACGCCGGTGACATAGAGCCCGACGGCCTGGCCACGGTCGATCAGGTGGTTCGCGAGGCTCGCGGTGATCTCGACGGTGCGCTCGAGCACCTCCGTGTCGATGCCGTCCCAGG
>DAIBJA010000038.1 GCA_027420455.1 Clostridia bacterium
AGGAAGGCGGGCCAGGTCGCGGCGAGCCCGAGCAGGCTCGCCTTGGTGCCGACAAGGCCGAGGCTCTTCGCGCGCGCGGGCTCGGCCGCGATCCACATGAAGAGGGCGAGGCCGAGGGGGCCGAGAGCGAGCGCGACGAGCGAGATCCACGGCACGCGACTGTGGCGCAGCTTGAGGAACTCCGTGCGGAGCACGTCCCCGAACATCAGACTTCGCCTCCCGTGAGACGCAGGAAATAGTCCTCGAGGTCCTCGGCCAGCGGCGAGATGCCCGTGAAGGGGACGCCCGCCGCGAGGAGGACCTGCGCGACGGCGGGAACGTCCTCGGGCTCGGCCGTGAGCCTGAGTCCTGCGGCATCGCGCTCCGAGGGCCCGAAGCCGGCCCGCGACAGCGCGGCCACGGCGTCGTCCGGGGCGGGAGTCGGTATCTCGAGCAGCGCGCGCCGCTTCGAGCGCAGCGCATCGCGATCGAGTTCCTCGAGGAGCCGCCCGCGGTGCACGATGCCGAGCCGGTCGGCGAGCTGCGCCACCTCGGTCAGGATGTGGCTCGACATGAACACCGTGGTGCCCTTCTCCCGAGCGAGACCGCGCAGGAGTTCGCGGATCTCCACGATGCCGGCCGGATCGAGGCCGTTCGCCGGCTCGTCGAGCACCACGAGGTCGGGGTGGTGCAGCAGGGCCCGCGCGAGCGCCAGGCGCTGCTTGTTGCCGAGGGAGAGATGGCCCGCCCTGCGCTCACGATATTCACCGAGGCGGAGGAACTCGATCGCCTCGTCGACGGCGCCCTGGGGCGCGTGTGTCAGCCGGCGCTGGATCTCGAGATTCTCGCGTACGGTGAGGTTCGGGTAGGCGGTGGCGGACTCGATGAGGCAGCCGACCCGTCCGAGGAAGGCGCTCTGGCCGGGGCGCACCCTCTCGCCGAGCACCTCGACCGAGCCCGCGCTCGGCCGGATGAGGCCGAGCAGCATGCGGATCGTCGTGGTCTTGCCGGCGCCGTTCAGGCCGAGGAAGCCGTAGATCTCTCCGCGGCGGACGGTGAGGTCGAGACCCTCCACCGCCGTGACCTGGGGGTAGCGCTTGGTGAGCGATCGCGCGGCGATCGCGAGTTCCCCTCTCATGAGGCACCGCCTTTGAAGCCCAGGGCGCGCAGCGCGAGATCGGCGGATACGTTCAAGGCCTCGGGCATCTCGGCGAGCGGAACGCCACTGAGCTCTGTGCCCTGCAGCCCGCTCAGGACGAACCAGGCGGCCCTGCGCGCGTCCTTGACGTCGAAGGAGCCCTCCGCCTGGCCCTGGCGGATCACCCCTTCCATCAGGTCGACGAGCCGCGGCGCCAAAGCCGCCACGAGGCGGTCGTGGAGGATGCGGTTCTCGGAACTGTGCATGAAGTCGACGATCTCCGGCGTGCCTGGTACAGAGGCGAGATCCGCAAGCACCTCGCACAGGAGGCGCAGACGCTCCGCGGCCGAGCGGCCGTCCGCCCGCACCGCGTTCGCGAGGTTCCCCTCGAGCACGTCGACCAGCTGATCGACGACGGCCAGCACGATGTCGTCCTTCGTCTTGAAGTAGAGATAGAACGTGCCCTGGGCGACGCCGGCCGCCTTTACGATGTCGCTCACGAGGGTGCTGTTCACGCCGCGCTCCGCAAAGATCCGGGCGGCGGCCGCCACGAGTTCCTGGTAACGGTCGCCCTTGCGCCGCTTGGCCATGGAACCGCCTCCTCGAGTACTGACTGACAATCAGTCAACATCTTGATCAGCGGACTGTCAAGTGTTCAGGCAAGCCGATGTCGCCCTGGAGGCGCCCGGCGCCTGCGAAGGATTCGCGCCGCGGGCGGCGAAGCGTGGGATAGCGCGCGAGGGAGGTGTCTTCCTTGCCCTTCCGTACGGAGGGGCTCGACGAGTTGAGACGCAAGGCGGACATCGTGGCCGTCGTCAGCCAGACGGTGGCGTTGCGGCGCCAGGGTCAGCGGCTCGTCGGACTCTGCCCCTTCCATCAAGAGAAGAGCCCGTCCTTCTCCGTCTCATCCGAGCGGGGCCTTTTTTACTGCTTCGGCTGCCATGCCGGCGGCGATGTCATCGACTACGTGATGAAGCGCGACGGCTTCTCGTTCCCGGACGCCGTTGCTTTCCTGGCCGCGGAGTTCCACGTCGAGATGCCCGAGGAGGAGGCGACGCCGGAGGCGGCGCAGCGCCAGGAAAGGCGCCAGGTCCTGCTGCGCCTGCTCGAGGCGGCGCAGGAGCGCTTCAGCCGTCATCTCGCGGGCCCCGAGGGCGAAGGAGCCCGCCGCTACCTTGCGGGGCGCGGCCTCACGGGGGATGACAGCGCCCGCTTCGATCTCGGCTACGCGCTCGGAGGCGATGACATCTGCCGCTCGCTCAAGGCGACGCCCGAGCTTCTGCTCGAGGCGGGGCTCGGTGCGAAGAGCCAGGGCGGGCGCCTGTACGACCGCTTCCGCGAACGCGTGACGTTCGCCATCAGGGACCGCGCCGGCCATATCGTCGGCTTCGGCGGACGGATCCTCGGCGAAGGACAGCCGAAATATCTCAACTCGGCCGAGACGCCGCTCTTCCACAAGGGCAGCATCCTCTACGGCTGGTCCTGGGCGCAGCGCACGATGCGCGAGCAGCAGGCGGTGACGCTCGTGGAGGGCTACATGGACGCGATCGCGCTCCACCGGCACGGGTTCCCCGCGACGGTCGCGACGCTCGGCACGTCGCTCACGGACGACCACGCGCGCCAGCTGGGGCGCGCGGTGAAACGCGCCTACCTCGCCTTCGACAGCGACGCGGCGGGCCAGGCGGCGGTGCGCCGCAGCGCGGAGCCTCTCCTGCAGCAGGGCATCGAGGTGCTGGTGGCCCAGCCCCGCGGCGGCAAGGACCCGGACGAACTGCTGCGTGCGCCAGAGGGCACGGCGGCGTGGCAGAAGACCTTGGAGCAGGCCGCTCCCGTCACGGACTGGCTGTTCGCCATGGCCGGGCGTGCTCACGATGCCGCATCACCGGAGGGCAAGGCGGCGATCGCACAGGAGGTCTTCACCGCCATCCGCGCCGTGCAGAGTCCGCTCGTGCGCGACGAGGAGCTCAGGCGCCTCGCGGCGCGGCTCGAGGTGCGGGAGGAAGCTCTGCGCCTCGAATTCCAGCGCGGTGCGCGCAGCGGCGACAGAATGCATACGCTGGCGAGTCCTAGGAATAGTACTAGGAACACTGCCGTGGCGACGAAGACGCCCGAATGGCTGCCGATCGAGCGGCAGCTGCTCGCCCTCGCATCGCAGTATCCCTCGCGGGCGGCGGAGATTCGGACCGCCTGCCGGCCTCTCCATGACCAGACGCTCGACGCCGCACTCGAGCTCGCGGCGTCCGGCAAGGATGTCTCGGCCACGGAGGACGGGGCCGTGCGCAGCGCCTGGGCCGAGGCGTCGCTCGCCGTGGATCTGGCGGAGGCCGAGGTGGCGAAGACCATCGCGAGGTGGGCGCAAGCAGGTATTAGGCTTCGCCTGAACGAAGTCAATCGGCACATTCGGGAGCTTCTTGAGTCGGGCCAAGCGGTGGATCCATCGCTGCTAGTCCTGTCCCATGAACTCCTCCGTGAGCTTGGCGCATCGGCCAAAGGTGGGGGTGAGCAGCGGCCTTGAGCGCGAAGGATCTTCCTATCGAGGGCATGCAGGATCTTATCCGCAAGGGCAAGGAAGCCGGATCGCTCACCTATGACGATATCGGCAAGGCTCTGCAGGGCAATGACCTGACGCCCGAGCAGATCGACGCGATATATGAGCAGCTGCAAGACCTCGGCATTGAAGTGATGTCCGGCAATGACGCGGCGGAAGGCAAGGCTTCCGAAGAGGCGGAGGAAGTCGACCTCAGCGTACCGGACGGTGTCGCCATCGACGACCCTGTCCGCATGTACCTCAAGGAGATCGGCCGCGTGCCGCTCCTGACCGCCGAGGACGAGGTGACGCTGGCCCGCCGCATCGAGGAAGGCGACGAGGATGCGAAGCGCCGGCTCGCGGAGGCGAACCTGCGGCTCGTTGTCAGCATCGCGAAGCGCTATGTCGGCCGCGGCATGCTCTTCCTGGACCTGATCCAGGAGGGCAACCTCGGCCTCATCAAGGCGGTCGAGAAGTTCGACTACCGCAAGGGCTACAAGTTCTCCACCTACGCGACCTGGTGGATCCGCCAGGCCATCACGCGCGCGATCGCCGACCAGGCGCGCACCATCCGCATCCCGGTGCACATGGTGGAGACGATCAACAAGCTGATCCGCGTGCAGCGCCACCTCCTGCAGGAACTCGGCCGCGAGCCGACCGCGGAGGAGATCGCGGAGGAGATGGACGTCTCTGTCGAGCGTGTGCGCGAGATCCTGAAGGTGGCGCAGGAGCCGGTGTCGCTCGAAACGCCGATCGGCGAGGAGGAGGACTCCCACCTCGGCGACTTCATCGAAGACGAGGACGCCCCGGCCCCGGCCGAGGCCGCAAGCTATCTCCTGCTGCGCGAGCAGATCAGCGAGGTGCTTTCGTCGCTGACGCCGCGCGAGCAGCGCGTGCTCGAACTGCGCTTCGGCCTTGATGACGGCCGCGCGCGCACTTTGGAGGAAGTGGGCCAGGTCTTCGGCGTCACGCGCGAGCGCATCCGTCAGATCGAGGCCAAAGCGCTGCGCAAGCTGCGCCATCCGAGCCGCTCGAAGAAGCTCAAGGACTACCTCGAGTAGGGGTGCCTGCCGCGAGGCAGTGCCGGCGGTGGGGAGAGGATCGTGACGTAAGCCGGCCCGGGGCCATCGCCCTGGGCCGGCTTTCTCGCGTCTGCCGCGCCGCCTCGCGCGGGCAGTTGTCGGATCCCGGCATACGATTTAGCCTTGCTAAAAGAGACGACTTTACTTTAGCATAAAGTTGTCAGAGAGTTGTCGTGGTCTTACGGCGGAGGGGGGATCGGTGCCAATGCTGCAATTCGAGCATGTCCGCAAGGTCTACAAGGACGGCACGACAGCCGTGGACGACCTGAGCCTCGAGGTCGAGCGCGGTGAGATCGCGGTCCTGATCGGTCCCTCGGGCTGCGGCAAGACGACAAGCCTGCGCATGGTCAACCGCATGATCGAGCCAAGTTCTGGCGCGATCCGCCTGGAGGGGCGGGATGTCACATCCTACGATCCGGTGCAGCTGAGACGCGGCATCGGCTACGTGGTGCAGCAGATCGGACTCTTTGCGCACATGACGATTGCGGAGAACATCGAGGTCGTGCCGAGGCTGCTCGGCTGGAGCGCGGAGAAGCGCAGCCAGCGCGTGTCGGAGCTCCTAGACCTCGTCGGGATGGATCCCGGCACCTATCGCGGCAGGTTCCCGCACGAACTCTCGGGCGGCCAGCAGCAGCGCATCGGCGTACTGCGCGCCTTGGCCGCCGACCCTGAGCTGATCCTGATGGACGAGCCGTTCGGCGCCCTCGATCCGATAACGCGCGAACAGTTGCAGGACGAGCTCAAGCGCCTGCAGGAAGCCGTGCACAAGACGATCGTCTTCGTCACGCACGACATGGATGAGGCGCTTCGGCTGGCGAGCCGCATCGCTGTGCTGAAACAGGGCCAGCTCCTGCAGTACGCGACACCGGCGGAGATTCTGCGCAGCCCGGCCGACGAGTTCGTGGCGCAATTCGTCGGCCGCCACCGCCTCGCAGAGCGCGAAGCGCCACAGACGGTGCGCGAGATCATGAACACGCGGCCGGTGGTGCTCGGCCCGGGCGCCTCGACCGAGGAGGCGTTCGCCCTGATGCAGAGTCGGCAGGTGGACACCTTGCTGGTGGTGGACGCCCAGGGCAGCCTCCATGGCTATGTCAGCGCGCTCCATCTCGCGCACCGGCGCGCGGTGGGGCGCAAGCTGGGCGAGATCTGCGAGAGCGACGTCGCGGTCACAGGGCCGTACGACGACGCGGCCGCCGCCTTCAACCGCATGGACCAGGAGCACCTCCCGTACCTGGCGGTGGTCGAGGACGGGCGGCTCCGGGGCATCGTCACGCGTCGGTCGATGGTGCGCGCCCTGGCGGCCGCCGTCTGGGGTGACCCCCAGTGAGCGGCATCTGGCCCGACATCGTCGCGCATCTGCCGCTCGTCTGGCAGGATCTCGGGCAGCATATCGAGATCGTGCTGATCTCGGTGGCCTTCGGCTGCCTGGTGGCGATCCCGGTCGGCATCTACCTGACGCGGCATGTGCGGGCGGCGGAGATCGTGATCACGATCACCGGCCTCATCCAGACGGTGCCGAGTCTCGCCCTGCTGGCCCTGGCGCTGCCGGTCCTCGGCGTCGGCCTCGTGCCGTCGATCACGGCCCTGGCGCTCTACGCCCTGCTGCCGATCCTGCGCAACACCTATGTCGGCGTGCGGGGAGTGCCGGCGGAGACGGTGGACTGTGCAAAGGCCATGGGCATGAGCGGCATGCAGGCGCTTCTGCGCGTGGAGCTGCCCATGGCGATTCCGGTGATCGTCGCCGGGGTGCGCCTCTCCACCATCTATCTCATCTCGTGGGCCGTCCTTGCGGCGTTGATCGGCGGCGGCGGCCTCGGCGTGCTGATCCTCGAAGGCCTCGCCACCTATGACTTCGGCCTCGTGCTGGCGGGCGCCGTGCCGGCAGCCGTGCTCGCCATTGTGGCGGGCCTCCTGCTTGGCTGGCTGCAGCGCATCCTGACGCCGGTCGGAATACGCGAGCTGGCCGCAGGCGGGAGGGGTGCTTGATGGGCATCCTCTCCTACCTGGCAGAGAACTTCTCCATGGTGCTCGAGACGGCTGGGGTGCACGCAGGGCTCTCGATCGAGGGGACTCTGTTCGGCGCACTTGTCGCCATCCCGTTCGGGCTTTGGACCTATAGGCGTCCGGGGGTGAGGCGCGTGGCGGCCGCGGTCGCCGAGACGATCCAGACGATTCCGAGCCTCGCCCTGCTGGCCATCCTCATGATCTGGTTCGGCATGGGCGACACGACCCTCGTCATTGCGCTCTTCCTTTACGCCTTGATGCCGATGCTGCACAACACCGTGGAGGGCCTCTTGAGCGTGGACCCGGCGCTCGTCGACACGTCCCGGGCACTCGGCATGTCGAGTCGCCAGACCATGTGGCGGGTCCAGATCCCGCTCGCCGCGCCGATCATCCTGACGGGCCTGCGCGTGGCGCTCGTCACCTCGATCGGCATCGCCACGGTCGGCGTCTTCATCGGCGCCGACGGACTTGGCAGCATCATCTACGGCGGCATGCAGGTCCAGAGCGCGCCGCAGATCTTTGCCGGCGCCCTGCCGGCTGCGCTCATGGCCATCGTCTTCGACGGAGCGCTCGCGTTCCTGTCAGGGCGGACCAAGAGGCGCAGGGCGCCGGGCCGCGTGCCGCAGCCGCGGCTGGCGGCGACCCAGGAGACCGTGAAGGGAGATGGTCTTGATTGAACTTCGGGACTAGGCGACATGCGCGGGTGCTGGCGGTCGGGGTGGCGATCGTTGCCACGATGCTGTTCGCGGCCGGCTGCGGATCGAGCACCGGGACCTCCTCGCCGGATACCGGCACCATAGTGATCGGCTCGAAGAACTTCACAGAGAACGAGATCCTCGCGCAGATGTTCGCGGACCTGATCCAGGCCAATACCAAGATGAACGTCGTCTTGAAGCAGGACATGGGCGGCACCCTGGTCGACTTCAATGCCCTGAGGAGCGGACAGATCGACGTGTATCCCGACTACACCGGCACCGGCTACGTCGAGATCCTCAAGCAGCCGAAGCCTGCGAGCGAGCAGGCCATGTACGACTACGTGCAAAAGCAGTACGAGAAGAAGTGGGGCCTCGAGTGGTTGAAGCCGCTCGGCTTCAACGACACGTACGCCGTGGCGATCCCGCAGTCCCTGGCGACGAAGGACCACATCGAGACCATCAGCCAGCTGGTTCCCTATGCCTCGCAGCTCACGGCGGGAATCGACGCCGAGTGCCAGAACCGGCCGGACTGCCTGCCGGGTCTCGAAAAGGACTACAACCTGAAGTTCGGACAGGTCCTCACGATCGACCACTCGCTCGTGTACCAGGCGATGGCCGAGGGCAAGATCCAGGCGACCGACGCATTCACGACGGACGGCGGACTTGAGAAGTACCACCTGGCGGTGCTGAAGGACAACAAGGGCTTCTTCCCCGCCTACTACGCGGCGGCGGTCATCCGCCAGGACTTCCTCAAGCAGCACCCGGAGGTGGCCGGGGTGCTGAACAAGCTGGCGGGCCAGATCAGCGATGCCGAGATGGAGCACCTCAACTACGAGGTGGACATCTCGAAGAAGTCCATCCCCCAGGTGGCGAAGGAGTTCCTGGTCTCGAAGGGGCTCCTCAAGGGCTAACAGAGTGCAGGAGCGCGGCGGGGACCGGCTTGGCCGGGTCCCCGCCGCCTTGCGTCCAGGCGCGGGAGAGGCGCCTTGGCGCCTTTGATCATATAACCCAGTGGACACTGCCAGCGATGGAGCGGCGACGCGGGGACGACCAAGAGCGCCCAGGGATCTGGGGCGGGACCTGGCCATCGTGATCGAGTGTCATGGCAGTGCCCAAGGAGGATCAGGACGATGCAAGGGCGCACACCGACCAGCGCACAGGGCATCGATGTCTCCTACGCGCAGGGAACGGTCACCTGGGCGAAGGTGCAGGCTGCGGGTATCGCCTTCGCCTACGCGCGGGCAACGCAGGGCCTCGCCATCCACGACACGGAGTTCTCCCGCAACTGGCCCAACATCCGCTCCCACGGACTGATGCGCGGCGCCTACCATTTCGCTGTTCCCGGCACGACGCTCGACGACGCACGCCAGCAGGCGGCGTGGTTCGCTGCGGCCGTCAAAGACGCGGGTGGCGCCGGGCCGGGCGACCTGCCGCCGGTCCTCGACCTCGAGTCCAATCCGCAGAAGCTAGGGCCCGGACCGCTCGCCAACTGGGCGCTCACGTGGCTCGCCGCCGTGGACGAGGCGCTGGGCAGCCGCGCGATGCTCTACGGACCATGGTCCTTCCTCTCGTCCCTGCCGCGCGGAGCGCTGGCCGAGCGCGAGCTCTGGCTCGCGTTCCCCGACACCGCGGCGGTACCGCGGGATCTGCCCAACTGGGCGAACTGGTCGTGCATCCAGTACACCTTCCACGGCCAGGTGCCTGGCATCTCAGGCGCGGTGGACCGCGACGAATGGTGCCTGCCGGTGCGGGACCTGGCGCAGGCGGTCGGCTTCACGGCGCCCGCGCCGGCCCCCGCGGGCCCCAAGCTGGTCGTGGCGCAATCGCCCACCCTGCAGCCCATCGCGCAGCAACTCGCCGAGCAGTACGGCTGGCAGGCGGCCTCTACCCTCGATCGGATCCAAGGGGCGGCCGCGGTCGTCTGCGTCGGCGGCACGCCGGACTTCATCGCCCGGGCCAAGGCGGCGGCCGGCGGCGCATGGCACGAGCCGCTCGCGGGCGCGAATCTCTGGCGCACGCTGCAGCTCGTGGCCGAAGCCGGCCTGACGGGCAAGTTCTGATGGCCGCGCCAAGGCGCAGGCAGGCGCCGGACAGGGCGGCCCTGATGCGCACCCGCGCCCTGGACTGGATCGCCTACACGCTCGTGACTCTCTATGTCCTGGTGGCCACCACGCTCGCCTTGTGGGCCGCGCTCACCCTAGCCGGGCTGCCGGCGGGCGTCGTCACGGTGCTGCGCGACCTTGGCGAGTACGTCGCCATGCCGACCATCCTCGGTCTCGCCGGCATGAGCGCTGTCACCCGGATCTGGGGCGACGGACAGGCGTACGTGGATCCCGCGGCCCCGTCGCCTGCGCAAGGTGTCATGGGCGGCGGCGCGACGCAGAACCCTCCGGTCGCGGCGCCGCCCCAGGAGTAAGCGGCGGCGAACGGCGTCAGGTCAGGAAGTACGCGACGGCGACCACGAGGCCGATGCTGACGACGATCTGCCGCAGCAGCCCTGGCTTGACCCTTCCGGCGAGGCGGCCGCCGAGCGATCCGCCCAGGAGCGAGCCCAGGAACATGACGATGGCGGCCGGCCAGACGATCTTGCCCGAGAAGACGAAGAAGACGGCGGCGGCGACGTTGGTGGCGAGGGAGATCGCCTGTTTGACGGCATTGAGGCGCGTCAGGGACTCGTCCACGGTCAGGCCGAGCATCCCGAGCGTGATCACGCCAAGGCCCGCCCCGAAGTATCCGCCATAGACGGTCGCGAGACCGACGGTGGGTAGGCTCCAGCGCTCCGAAACCGAGCCGCCGCGGCGCTCGGCCCGCGCGTCGAGCCACGCCTTCAGACGCGGCTGGGCGGCCAGCAGCAAGGTGCCCACCAGGATGAGGTACGGTACGAGAAAACGGAAGACGTGCTCGGAGGTCACCTGCAGGAGCCAGGCGCCGATGAGCCCGCCGATGACGCCGGCGGGCAGGAGTGTCCGAAGGCGGCCGACCTGACCCTCGAGGTCCTTGCGCTGCGCCAGCGTGCCGCCGAGATAGCCGGGGCAGAGCGCCACGGTATTGGTCATGTTGGCTGCGACGACGGGAACCCCGACGGCGGTGAGGACTGGGAAGGTGATGAGGGTGCCTCCGCCCGCGAGGGCGTTCACAATGCCGCCTGCGACGGCGGCCAGGAGGACGAGGAGGAACTGCAGCCAAGTGAGCATGAGGTGGACCTCCGCTGGGGAGAAGGGGCAGGAAGGAATGTTCCGGCAAAGCCCCGCTGTTCGCAGTGTACCTTCCCCGGCCCTCAGCGCCTAGCGCCATCCAGGTTGATCAGGCGCGGTCCGAGGGGGAGAATGGGAGGTACCAGGCAATTGGGCCCGTCCGGCCACCGGCCGCTGGCGGCGGATCGGACAGGCTCCGAGAGGGAGCGTGGCAGCGTGAGGATGCGCAGGCTGGGCAAGGACGGCCCTGAGGTTTCGGCACTCGGTCTTGGCTGCATGGGCATGTCGGACTTCTACGCCGGTCAGGACGACGAGGAGTCGATCCGCACGATCGAGCGGGCACTCGAACTCGGCGTCACCTTCCTCGACACGGCCGACATGTACGGCGTCGGCCGCAACGAGGAACTGGTCGGCCGGGCGATTCGCGGTCACCGCCACGACGTCTTCCTGGCGACCAAGTTCGGCAACGTGCGAGGCCCCAAGGGCGAGCACCTGGGCGTCAACGGGCGTCCGGAGTACGTTCGCGAGGCGTGCGACACGAGCCTCAGGCGCCTCTCTGTGGACCACATCGATCTCTACTACCAGCATCGCGTGGATCCGGAGGTGCCGATCGAGGACACCGTCGGCGCCATGTCGGATCTTGTCCGCCAGGGCAAGGTGCGCTATCTCGGGCTCTCGGAGGCGGCGCCTGAGACGATCCGGCGCGCCGTGCGGGTGCACCCGATCGCGGCGCTGCAGACCGAGTACTCGCTCTGGACCCGGCATGTCGAGGAGGAGATCCTGCCCACCTGCCGCGAGCTCGGCGTCGGGTTCGTTCCCTACAGCCCCCTCGGCCGCGGCTTCCTCACCGGCCGCATCCGCTCCCAGCAGGACCTTCTGGAGAACGACTACCGCCGCGTCTCGCCGCGGTTCCTCGAGCAGAACCTGGCGCAGAACCTGGCCCTCGTCGCCCGCATCGAGGAGATCGCCAGGGAACGGGGCGTCACCCCGGCGCAGCTGGCGCTCGCGTGGGTCCTCCGCCAGGGCGACGACATCGTGCCGATTCCCGGAACCAAGCGCCGTGCCTACCTTGAGGAGAACCTCGGTGCGATCGATGTCGAGCTCACGCCGCAGGAGGCCGGGCGGATCGGTGATGCCTTCTCGCCGGGCGACGTGTCCGGCGAGCGCTATCCGGAAGGGGCCATGCGCGCCATCGACCGGACGCGCTAGACAGACGTGGGCATGATCTTTCCTCGGGACGGACGATGCCTCGGACGGCGCGAGGCGTGAGCGGGGTTTCGACAGGATTCCTGCGCCTCTTCGTATTTGGCACCGGTGCGGCCGTGATGGCGGTCGAGTTCGGCGCGGAGCGGCTGATGGAGCCCTTCTTTGGCTCGTCCCAGCTCGTCTGGGCCAGCCTCATAGGGCTCATTCTGCTGGCGCTCGCGATCGGCTACGAGGCGGGCGGGCGACTTGCAGACCGCTGGCCGCACCGGGCTGCGCTGGGCTATGTCACGCTCGGGTCCGGCATCTTCGTCGGCTTCTTGCCGCTCATGGCGGAGCCCCTCTTGCGCGCGATGGTCGGCGGTCTCCTGGGCACGCCGGCCGGCGTCGTGCTGGCGTCGCTCTTCGGCACCGTGCTGCTCTTCATGCCGCCCGTCGCGGCGCTCGGGGTCGCGAGCCCCTTCGCCATCCGCCTGGCCGCGGCGGGGGACGAGACCTCGGGCAGGCGCGCGGGGTCCCTCTACGCCTTCTCGACGCTCGGGAGCCTGCTCGGAACGTTCCTGCCCGCCTTCTGGATCATCCCGACGTTCGGCGTGCGGGCTACGTTCTGGCTCGCGGCGGCGCTACTGATCGCGCTCGGCGCCCTCATGGCGAGGTCGCGGTGGCTCGCGATCCTGGTGGTCCTGCCGGCTCTCCTGCCGTTTGCCCAGTCGCCGCTATTGAAGCCGATGCCTGGCCTCATCGGCGAGTGGGAGACGCCATACCAGTTCGCGGAAGTGTACCGCCTGCCGAGCGGTGAGACGGCTCTGTCCGTCAACGACGCAGCAGGCATCCAGTCGGTCTATACCCCCGCACGCCTGACGGGCCTCTACTACGACGCCTACCTGACGCTGCCGTTCCTCTTCCCGAAGCGCACGGACGTCTCGACGCTGCTCATCGGCATGGCGGCGGGCACCATCCCGACCATGCTGCGGCGCGATGTGACGTCCTACCGCAAGGTGGATTTGACGGCGGTCGAGATCGATCCGACGCTCGTCGCCCTGGGCCGGCGCTACTTCCACCTCCAGCCCGCCGCGGCCCAGGTGGTGAACGAGGATGGCCGGGTCTACCTCGAGACGAGCCGGCAGCGCTACCGCCTGATGATCGTCGACGCCTACAGCCAGGAGATCTACATCCCCTTCTACCTGACGACCAGGGAGTTCTTCGCCCTCTGCCAGGCTCATCTCAGCCAAGGCGGCGTGCTCGCGCTCAACGTGAACGCCGTCTCGAACCATGCCGCGCTGCTCCAGGCGATCGAGCGCACCGCGCTGACCGTCTTCCCGCACGTCTACGTGGCGAGGGCGCCGGGACTCTACAACCGGTTGCTCGTGGCGAGCGACGCTCCGCTCGAGTTGCCCGCGGCCGGGGACTTGCCGAACTATCTGCGGCCAGTGGAATCCGGTCTCGCCGCCACCTGGCACCGGCCGAGGCCCGGGCCGGGCATCGTGCTCACCGACAACCTGGCGCCGGTGGAAACCCTCACGGACCAGATGATCCTGGACCGCCTCGGACAGATCCTCTAAGATGACAGAAATGCCAGATCAGGGCATCGGCCGCGGGTGGAGTGAGGCAGTTTGCGCGCCTTCTTGGATCGAAGCTCGGACTTCTTGCTGTGGATCCTCATGCCGCTCGTGGTGGCGCCGTTCGCGCTTGGAACGGCCGCGAGCCTGCTCTGGCCATCCCTCGTGCCGACGGCGCATGGCCTACACGTGCTGCCGCTCTGGCTCCTCGGCTCTGCCGCCGCCCTGGTGCCGATCATCCTGATCGCCTCTGGCCGAAGGCCCACGTCGCCCTGGGTCTGGTACGTCTATCTCGGCCTGATCGGTCTGAACGCCGGCGTCTGGCTTAGTGGCGCATGGCAGAGCCGCCTGCCGCGTGAGGAAGAGGCCGTGCTCGGGAAGTTCGCGCCGCTGGTCCTGGCGGTGGCGCTGCCTTGGCTCGGGAGCCTGATCCGCCGGCACACGGAAGTGGCGCTGCGTCGCCGCATAAGGGACCCCGCCCTGGTCTGCATCGCGGGCATGCGGGGTTCGGCCGCCGTCTGGAATGGACTACTTCCTCTCCTGCGCCGGTTGGGTCCCGTCAAGGCGCTGGCACTGCCGGGGTTTGACACGACGCCGCGGCCGGCGCGGCGGCTGGATGTCGAAGCGCAGATCGCGTGGCTCGCGGGGGAGATCGGTGACCGTCCCGTGGTGCTCGTCGGGCATTCCTACGGTGCGCACCTGGCCTTGCGGTACGCTCTGCACGAACCGGAGCGCGTGCGGGCGCTCGTCCTGATCACGCCGGGGCTGCTGCGGGTGGGGGAAGTGCCGCCTCGACCGACGCGGCTTGCGGTGCCGTGGCTTGAGCGGCGCCTGCTCGACATGCCGCCGGAACCTTCGGGCATGCGCATCTGCCTCGTCTACGGAGAGCGCGATCCGCTCGCCCCCGCGGTCGCGGCGCCTGAGGTCGCGCGGCGTCTTGGGGCGGAACTGCACGTCGTGCCCGGCATGGGGCATCTCTTCACGCCTTACCTGCCGGAGATGCGGTCCATCCTGGTGCCGTTCCTGGCGAGCATCGCACCGCCGCTCCCGCCGGGAATCCGGTAGCGGAGAGTAGCTATCAGATCCCCTAAAACATAGCTAAACGAGTCAAGACGTAGGCAGGAACGCCACTTTGCGGAAGGGGGCTTTGGTGTGATCAGGTCTCACCGAATCGAGCTTGTTCCGACACCAGAGCAGGAGACCTACTTTCGCAGGGCGTGCGGCACTGCCCGGTTCGCCTACAACTGGGGCCTCCAGCGCTGGAACGAGCTGCACGCCGCTGGCGAGAAGCCGACTGTCTTCGTGCTCAAGAAAGCACTGAACGCCATCAAGGGCGAGCAGTTCCCCTGGATGTACGAGGTCACCAAGTGCGCCCCCGAGGCGGCCTTAGCCGACCTCGGGACGGCGTTCGCCAACTACTTCCGCGACCTGCACCGAACAGGTGGCAGGCGAGCCAGGCGCCCGTCGTTCAAGAAGAAGGATAGATGCCGGGACAGCTTCTACGTCTCGAATGACCAGTTCGTGGTCGAGGGGAAACGCTTCCGGCTCCCGCATATCGGCTTCGTGGCGATGAGGGAAGAACTGAGGGTCCAGGGCAGGATCTGGGGCGCGACCGTCTCTCGCGAGGCGGATCGGTGGTTTGTGGCCATACAGGTTGATGTCAAGGCTGAACCCGTCCGGCGCGAAAACCAAGCGCCGGTGGGGGTCGATCTGGGCATCCTGCACGCCGCCACACTGTCCACCGGCAAGCGCTACGACGCGCCCAAGAGTCTTGCGAAGAACCTCAAGAGGCTGCGTCGGCTCTCGC
>DAIBJA010000069.1 GCA_027420455.1 Clostridia bacterium
GGTGCCGGAAATCGGCACGCCGGGTTCTGCGGGGGAGGCCGTGCACAAGGCAGTCCACCTGCCGTGGCGACGAGCGGGTTAGCCGGGTAACGACGCCCAACGACATGGAACGGAAGGCCGAGGCCGACCTCTACCCACCACCGGAAGAAACAGGTCCTGGAGATGTCCTGCGCACAGCAGGGCCGGAGATGCGAGATGGTGTCGGATCTAGGGTCGGGGACGAATTGCCAAAAGAAGGGACTCAGGCACCTGCTCGGCGAAATCCTCGACGGGCACGTCGGCCGGTTGGTAGTCACGCACAAGGGCAGGCTCCTGCGTCTTGGGGCGGAGCTGGTCTTTGCGGTCTGAAAGGCCAAGGTCTACGGCAGCCGCTCGCGCAAGCAGAAGCTGCTTTGTGGCGTGAAGAGGTTGGCCGAGGAGGCGAAGCGATGCTGATGGCCCACCGGATCGCCCTGGACCCGAACGATCGGCAGGCGACGTACTTCGCCAGGGCGGCGGGGACTGCACGCTTCAGCTACAACTGGGCGCTTGCCGAGTGGAGGCGCCAGTACGCAGCACATCGGGAGGATCCCTCGCGGCCAGCGCCATCGGAGACCGCCCTGCGCCGCGAGCTCAATGCGATCAAGCGCAAAGAGTTTCCCTGGATGCTGGAGGTGACGAAGAACGCGCCCCAGATGGCGATCATGCAGCTCGGACAGGCGTTTCGCAACTTCTTCGCTGGTCGCGCCAAGTACCCGACCTATCGCAGGAAGGGCGTCGACGACCGCTTCAGCCTGACCAACGACCAGTTCTAGGTGACGGGCCGCCGCATTCGCATCCCCCACCTGGGATGGGTGAAGATGCGCGAAGAACTGCGCTTTCGCGGCAAGATCGTGTCGGCCACGATCTCACGGCAGGCAGATCGCTGGTTCGCGTCGATCACGGTCGACACCGAGGATTTGCCCAAGCGTCCGGTCGAGCACCAGGGGGTTGTCGGGGTGGATCTCGGCGTCCTTTCCCTGGCCACGCTCTCGACCGGCGAGCGCATCCCGGGTCCCAAGGCGCTGCGGCGGGACCAGAGGCGCCTGCGCCGTTTGAGCCGGAGTCTTGCACGCAAAAAGAAGGGGTCGAAGAACCGCGCCAAGGCAAAAACCAAACTCGCGCGGCTGCACGCCCGGATCGCGAATGTGCGGCAGGACTCCCTGCACCAGCTCACCTCGGAGCTTGCACGCCGCTTTGACGTGATCGGCATCGAGGATCTGAACGTGGGCGGTATGGTCCGCAACCACCGTCTGGCCCGTTCCATCGCCGACATGGGCTTCCGGGAGTTCCGCCGGCAGGTGGAGTACAAGGCCGCACGGCGCGGCGCCCTCGTGGTGGTGGCCAGCCGCTTCTTCCCGAGCAGCAAGCTCTGCTCAGCGTGCGGGCGCATCCAAGACAAGCTGCCTCTCACGGTGCGCGTCTGGACCTGCCCGGCCTGCCGCACGACGCACGACCGTGACCAAAACGCGGCCACCAACTTGGCCCGATACGCCGTAAGTTCTACGGTGTCTGCCTGCGGAGGGGAAGGCTCTGGCAACCGTCACATGACCGTTGTGAAACCAGCCCCGGCGAAGCAGGAAGTCGGCGCCAAAGCTACCTTGGCGTAGTTTTGGATAGGTCCGACGGAACGGACTTCGTCGTGATGCTCACGGCCGCCCCGGCTTCGAGAAGGGCGGCGATGCACCGGCGCGTCAAACGCTCCTTCGCCTCGAGCGGCTGGTAGGGGTCGGTCGCGGTGCCGATCGCCACCTCGCCGCCGAGCGGCGAAGACCGGGACTTCAGTTCGCGCCGGAGCGTCGTAGGCAGATCCGACTTGTGCAGGATGACGCGGTCGAAGTCGGCAGGGTCCGCGAAACCCAGGTAACTGTGGTAGATGCGCGCGTAGCAGTATAGGCACGCGTGGCGGCAGCCGCGATACGGATTGAGGCTCCAGGCGAACGGCATACCCCGGACGCGTTGCAGTGCGGACTTCGTGCTGTGGCTGCGGTAGTCCATGGCTTAAAGATAGAACAAAAGTTCTAAAATGCAAGGAAGAAAGCCTGGTCGCCAAGGTCAGACGCCGTCTGGCCTCCTGCCGCTACTCCTCGCCCTCGAAGTAGTCCGCCTCCTGCATGCGGAAGATGGCGCCGGCCGCCGCCCACTTGTCGGAGTCGGGGTAGTAGCAGTGCTCGTCGACGGGATTGTCGGCGATCACGTAATAGATAAGGTCCTCCTGGCCCGTGTTGGCGACGGTATGGATCCAGCCAGGCGGCTGCACGATGTGATCGCCGGGCGTCATCGGGAGCGACGGCTTGCCGTTCTCCTGCAGCATCTCGCCATGGCCCGCGACGACGATGTAGTACTCCCACTGCTCGCTGTGGTAGTGGCGCGGGCAGTTCCACTTGCCGGGGCTCAGCTTGACGAGCTCCACTTCGAAGGGCCGGCGCCGTACTGGCGCATGCCTGTCCGGCACGCGCGCGGCCGCGGAGAGCTCGAAAGAGAGACTCTTGTTGTGCGACTCGAACTTGCCTTTCGGCGACAGATCCACGGACCAGTCGATCTCCGACTCGTTGAGGCGCGCTTTCTCGCCGGCCATGCTAGCTCCCCCTTCGCTGGCGCAGTGGGGATCTCTTCGCCCAGCGGTCCTTGGTGTCCTCCGCGTGCGGAGCGGTTTGTCTTGACGGGTGCGCAGGCACGGCGTAAACTACCCTGCAACGAAGCCGAGGACGGAGACGAGTACCTGGCCCAGCCCGCCAAGAGAGGCGCCGGAAGGTGCGAGGCGCCGCGGCAGGCCAGCGAAGACCACTCCCGAGGTCCGGTGAAGAAGCCGGCGCATGGTGCACGATACCGCACCGACGAGTTAAGTGGGGTGGAACCGCGGGCCCAGAGCCCGCCCCGATCAGGGGCGGGCTTTTTGCGTCTGCGGCCCCGAATTCGAAAGGAGGGCCCAGACATGCAGGTGCGCATCGACGGCCAGGAGATCGAGCTCCCGGGCAACGCCAGCTACGGCGACGCCGCGCGGGCGGCGCGCGTCCAGGATCCGCTCGCGGCGCGCAGCGACGGCGAGATCAGGGAACTGCCGATGCCAGTCGCGGGCGCGGGCGACATCGAGGTGCTGACCTTCGCGGACCCCGACGGGCGCATGGTGTTCCACCACACCTCGACCCACATCATGGCGCAGGCGGTTCGGCGCCTCTACCCGGACGTGCGCCTGGCGATCGGCCCGGCGGACGCGGACGGCTTCTTCTACGACATGGAGCTCCCGCACCAGCTGGTGCCGGAGGACTTCGCGGCGATCGAGGCGGAGATGGGGAAGATCGCGGCGGAGAACTACCCGGTGGTGCGCGAGGTGATCTCCCGCCAGGCGGCGATCGAGCTCTTCTCGTCGCTCGGCGAGACGTACAAGCTCGAGATCATCCAGCGCCTGCCGGAAGACGCGCAGATCTCGATCTACCGCCAAGGCGAGTTCGTCGACCTCTGCCGCGGCCCGCACCTTGCGAGCACCGGACCCGTGCAGGCGGTCAAGCTGCTTTCGGTGGCTGGCGCCTACTGGGCGGGCGACGAGACCAGGCCCATGCTGCAGCGCGTCTACGGCACCTCGTTCCCGAGTGTCGCGGGGCTCGAGGCCCATCTGCGTCTCCTCGAGGAGGCGAAGCGCCGCGACCACCGGCGACTTGGGCGCGAACTCGAACTCTTCACCTTCCACGACGTCGCGCCGGGCTTCGCCTTCTGGCAACCGAACGGCACCATCGTCTACCACGAGCTCGAGGAGTTCTCTCGCGAAGTGCAGCGCCGCTACGGCTACCAGGAAGTGATGACCCCCTGGATCTTCCGGCCGGACCTCTGGCAGACCAGCGGCCACTGGGGTCACTACAAGCAGAACATGTTCGTGGTGGAGTCTGAGGACGAGGTCGTCGCCCTGAAGCCGATGAACTGCCCCGGACACTGCCTCATGTTCTCCGAGACCGTACGCTCCTACCGCGACCTGCCCATCAAGTTCGCTGAGTACGGGCCGCTGTCGCGCTTCGAGCGCTCCGGCACCTTGCACGGACTCTTGCGCGTGCGGGGCTTCCACCAGGACGACGCCCACATCTTCCTGCGCGAGGACCAGATCGGCGAGGGCATCGCGGAAGTTCTCGAGATCATCAGTGTCATCTACGGCACCTTCGGCCTCCAGTACCGCCTGGAGCTCTCCACGAGACCCGAGGAATTCCTGGGCGAGATCGAGCTCTGGAACCGCGCGGAGGCGGAGCTTGGCTCGGCGCTCGACCGCGCGGGCCTGCCGTATCGCGTCAACGAGGGCGACGGCGCCTTCTACGGGCCGAAGATCGATGTGCACGTGATCGACGCGCTCGGCCGCAACTGGCAGTGCGCCACGGTGCAGCTCGACTTCCAGTTTCCGCTTCGTTTCGAACTCGAGTACCGGGACCAGGAGGGCAAGGCGAAGCGGCCGGTGATGGTGCACCGCGCCATCTTCGGCAGCATCGAGCGCTTCCTCGGCATCCTGGTCGAGCACTTCGCCGGCGCCTTCCCGACCTGGCTCGCGCCGCAGCAGGCGCGCGTCCTGCCGGTGGCCGACCGCCACGCGGCGTACGCGCAGGAGGTCACGGCAGGACTCCGGGCCATCGGGTTGCGCGTCGCCTCGGACCTGCGCGACGAGAAGCTCGGCTACAAGATCCGCCAGGCGCAGACCGACAAGGTGCCGTACCTGCTCGTGGTAGGTGACCGCGAGGCGCAGGAGGGAACCGTCTCCGTACGCGCTCGCGGCGAACAGGCGAGCCGCACCATGCCGCAGGCCGTGTTCGCTCAGGCCCTGGCGCACGAAGCGCGCACCAGAGCGCTCGAGCTCGGCGCGCACCTCGTCGAGGCGGAAGCCTAGGGACTAGGAGGCGGAAAGTAGAGCCTGGCGGGCCGCGAGGGCCCGTCCCGCGGCTTTGGCCGCGTTGTCGATCATCCCCAGGCCGTCTGGCTCCTCAGCCTGCAGCAGGACGAGGTCCCGGGCGGCCTCGGCGCAACGCTGACAAGGCTCGACGAGCGCGAGGTCGGCCTCGAGCATCAGCTCGTACTGCAGGCTCGAGCTCCTGAGCCTTTCCCACACGACGTCCTGCGGGGGCAGCTCCGCGCTGCGCACTCGCGCCGCGAGGTCCTGCAGGGTCGACGTCCGCTCCTCAAGCCTGCGCAGGGCCGCCATGCGATCCGCCGGCGGGAACGGCGCCTCACGCGTAGACGGAGGAATGCGCTCCACCCGGTAGCGTGCGGCGAGGTCGCGCAACAGCGTGGCCGCCTGGCTGAGCCCTTCAGCGGCCCGGGCGCGCACGAGGAGATCGTGGTCGCGCACCTGCGTGGCGCTGTCGAAGAGGTGGATCGGGCTGATGCCGATGACCTGGCCCAGCCTGCGCGCGATGTCGGACGACATGCTCAGCGCTGGGGTCCGGGCGGAGCGCCAAACGGCATGCCGAACGCTCCCGCGCCGACGTGGAACGCCTCGCCCACGGCGACGTTCGGGGCGGAGATGAGGTTGTGCTCCGCCATCATCATGGCGACGTAGTAGCGAACAGCGTCCATTTCGGAGAGACCGAACGCCTTGAGGGAAATGAGCGACTTCATGCGCTCGTCCTTGGGAAACACGAGCACCTTGACGTCGTTCAGGGTGATGCCGTAGACGGTCAGGAAGGCCTGCAGGTGCTCCTTGACGAGCGCCGTGAGGTCGTGAATGTGCTCGTTCACCTGCTCGAGCGGAGTCACCTGGACGAGCTGGTTGATCGCCTGCTCGACGACCGGACCGGCGTAGCGGTTGACGTCCTCGGCGTGGAGGAAATGGCCGTTGTACGGCATGTGCTGCACGAGCTTGAGGGCATCGTCCTTGTTTTCGATGTGGATGTAGTAGTCGACGTCGTAGGCGAGCTCCGCCATCTCGCGCGAGAGCGCTGTGCCCGACGCCTTCAGCACGAGCTTGGCGCGGCTGATGTACAGGACCTCGTACTGCCACGGCGACTGGCCGCCGAAGAAGGCCTGCTGCACCGAACCGACAATCGGTCGGTCGGGTGTCGTGATCGGGTACTGCCCGGTCTCGTAGACGTTCAGGATCGCGCCGCGCGACTTGAGCACGGCGAAGTGGTTCGACTCCACCGTCAGCAATGAGCCGTTGAGAATGTTCGCGTCGGGGTAGTGGAACAAGAGGATGTCGGTCCCCATGATCTCCTTGCCGTCGTCGCTGAGCGTCGAGATAACCTGGCGGATCGCCAATATGAGCCCTCCTCGCCGATGCAGCCTTCTGGCAGAATGATGGTAGCACGCGCCCGCGCGCCCGCATACTCCTGAAAGGGTACGGAGGGCGGGTCGACGGCCGAGCACGCGTTGACCGGTCCATGCCGCATGTGTTAGGCTCCAGATAAAGCAGAAGCCCCGCCGCTTCTCACCCGGGCGCGCCATGTGGCCGCTTCCCGGGTCGCAGGGAGAGATCCCGACCGGGAGGGGCATATGCCCGTCCCGATTTTTGTATTCTCCTTCGGAGGTGACGTCGAATCAGCAAGGACTTGAGGGTCAACGAGGAGATCCGCGTGCGCGAAGTGCGTGTGGTCACGCAGGAGGGCGAGCAGCTCGGGGTCTTCCCCATCCGTGACGCGCTGCGCCTCGCCGCCGAGAGGAATCTCGATCTCGTCGAAGTGGCCCCGTCCGCGAAACCGCCTGTCTGTCGCATCATGGACTACGGCCGCTTCCGGTACGAGCAGGCCAAGAAGGACCGCGAGGCGCGCAAGCGGCAGCACCAGGTGACGATCAAAGAGGTCAAGCTGAGGCCTCGCATCGACGACCACGACTTCGAGGTCAAGGCGCGCAACGCCGAGCGCTTCCTCAAGGAAGGCGATCGCGTCAAGGCCACGATCATGTTCCGTGGACGCGAGATCGTCCACACGGACCTGGGCCGCGAGGTGCTGGACAGGCTGGTGGCGTTCCTGCAGGACATTGCAACGGTCGAGCGGCCGGCTCGCGTCGAAGGACGCAATATGATCATGTTTTTCGTTCCAAAGACAGATCACACAAAGGGTGCGTGACGATGCCGAAGATGAAGACGAACCGCGCCGCGGCCAAGCGGTTCCACCGCACGGGCAGCGGCAAGTTCAAGCGCCAGAAGAGCCATGCGCGCCACATCCTGACGAAGAAGCCGTCGAAGCGCATGTCGGACCTGCACCGCTATGCCTACGTCTCCGCTTCCGACCAGAAGCGCATCGAGCGTCTGATTCCGTACAACTAAGGGGGTCCTCTCGCCATGGCACGCATCAAGAAGGGCGTGACGGCACACCGCCGCCACAAGAAGATCCTCAAGCTCGCACGAGGCTACTGGGGTGCCCGGCACCGTCTGTTCCGCCCGGCCAACGAGGCCGTCATGCACGCGCTCTGGTACTCCTATCAGCACCGGCGCGAGCGCAAGGGCGACTTCCGGCGCCTCTGGATCGCCCGCATCAACGCGGCCTCGCGCGCGCAGGGCCTCAGCTACAGCCGGTTCATGAACGGTCTTCGGCGCGCTGGCGTCGAGATCAACCGCAAGCTCCTCGCGGATCTCGCCGTGCGGGACCAGCAGGCGTTCGCGGCGCTCGTGGAGACGGCGAAGTCGAGTCTCGTACGCTAGGGCCGTGCTGAGCGCGGCAGTCCGCTCGCACCTGCGCGACGTAAGGCGCGGCCGGGTCACCGGCCGCGTTGTCGTCGAGGGGGCCCGGCTGGTCGCGGAAGCCGTCGCCGCGGGGGCGGCGGTGGAGATCCTGATCTGGTCGCCGCGCCTCCTAGGTCGGCCCTTGCCACCAGGGCGCCTGCAGGCCGTGACGGAGCACGCCCTGGCGCGGGAGATCTCCGACGCGGAGATGGAGCGGCTGCAGAGCGGACCGTCACATCAGGGGGTGCTGGCGGTGCTGACGCTGCCGGCCTTCCGGCCGGAGGACTGTCTTCGGGGCGACGGCTGGCTCGTGGCGCTCGACGGCGTGCAGGATCCGCTCAACTTCGGCGCCATCGCGCGCTCCGCGCGCGCCTTCGGGGCCAGCGGGATCTGGTACCGCAGCGGCGGTGCGGGGCCCTGTTCGACGAGGGCCTACCGGGCTTCCGCCGGCGCGTTCCTCGACCTCCCGGTGGCGGCCGTGGACGATCTCGGGCCGGCGCTCAGGGCGCAGCCGCGGCCAATCTGGGTCGCGGCGGCGGACGCTTCCCCACTCACGGCCGGTTGGCCCGAGGAGGGTCCTGGCGTGCTGGTCTTGGGCAGCGAGGGACAGGGCACGGGGCTTTCGCTCGGCCGGCGCATCGCGATCCCGATGCGGCCCGGCAGCGAGTCGCTGAACGTGGCGCAGGCGGCCGCGATCTTCCTCAGCCGAACCTACCCCGGCAGGCTTTGACAGGCCCCTCGGGCCTATTTATACTGGCCTCAAGTAGGCGATGACGGAGAGAGTAGCGGCCCGAGGGCCACGCGACAGGGAAGGGCGCCACGATTGAGAGCGCCCCGGCGCGGCGGGGACGTGAAGTTCACTCCAGAGTCCCGCCCTGAAGCAGCAGTAGGGGCGGCGGAAGCCCACCGTGAGCGGGGCGGCCGGGTGTCTGCCCGGTAGGAGCGGGACCGTTCGGTCCAATGCGGGTGGTACCGCGGAGTCTTCGGACTTCGTCCCCAGAGGACGAGGCCCTTTTTGTTTGCTGACGTGGAGGGAGAAAGATGGCGGCAGGCAGCGTGGGGGAACTGCGGCGGCAGGCGCTCGAGGCGATCGACGCGGCGATGGACCTCGAGGCCGTGCAGGCGGCGCGCACCACTTGGCTCGGGCGCAAGGGGCCGATCGTCGACGCCTTGCGCTCGATCAAGGACAGGCCTCCCGAGGAGCGGCGCGATCTTGGGCTTGAGCTCAACCGGCTGCGGGACGAGCTGGAGGCGATCCTGTCGGAACGCGAGGGCAGCCTCGAGGAGGAGAACCTGCGGCGTCGCCTCGTGGACGAGCGGGTCGACGTGACCCTGCCAGGTCGGCCTCGCGCGATCGGCGGCCCGCACCCCCTGCGCATGGCCGAGGCGGAGCTCGTGCGCGTGCTGCGGAAGATCGGCTTCTCGATCGTCGAGGGGCCCGAGGTCGAGAGCGAATACCTGAACTTCGAGGCGCTGAACATTCCCGAGGACCACCCGGCGCGGGAAATGCAGGACACCTTCTATTTGCGGGACCTGCCGGGGCTTCTGCTGCGCACGCACACCTCACCCGTGCAGGTGCGCGCGATGCGCGCAAGCGCGCCGAACCCGCTGCGCGTCATCTGCCCAGGGCGCGTCTACCGCCGCGACGACGACGTGACCCATTCACCTGTCTTCCACCAGATCGAGGGCCTCGCGGTGGGCGAGGGCATCGGCATGCACCATCTCAAGGCAACCCTGTACGAGTTCGCGCGCCAGCTGTTCGGCGCGGATGTGCCCTTGCGTCTCAGGCCGAGCTACTTCCCCTTCACGGAGCCGTCGACCGAGCTCGATGTCGGCTGTCCCTTCTGCCACGGCCAGGGCTGCCGGGTCTGCAAGGGCAGCGGCTGGATCGAGGTGCTGGGCAGCGGCATGGTGCACCCGCACGTCTTGCGCGAAGGCGGATACGACCCGGAGCGCTTCACGGGCTTCGCCTTCGGCCTCGGCATCGAGCGCACGGCCATGCTCCGCTACGGCATCGACGACGTGCGGCTCCTGTACCTGGGCGACCTGCGCTTCCTCACACAGTTCCAGGGATCGGAGGCGTAGGGGATGCAGGTGCTCTACAGCTGGCTTAGGGAGATCCTCGGCGAGCTGCCTCTGGCCGAGGAGGTCGCGAACATCCTTACCGGGCTGGGACTCGAGGTGGAAGGACTGCACCGGCAGGGCGAGGGCCTCAGGGGGGCCATCGTTGCGAAAGCGGCCGACGTCTCACCGCTTACGGCGCGCCTCTGGCGCGTCGAGCTCGACACCGGCAGCGGCCGGGCCGTCTGCGTCACCGGCGCGTCGAACGTCGGACGGGGCGCCGTGGTGCCCTACGCGCAGCCCGGCACGCGGCTGCCCGACGGACGCACTCTGGAACCCGCCGAGTTCCATGGACAGGTGTCGGAGGGCATGCTCCTCTCCGCCGACGAGATCGGCATCGGCGCGGATCACGACGGCATCCTGATCCTGCCGCAGGACGCGCCGCTCGGACAGGATCTCGCGACCTATCTCGGCCTGCCCGATGCCGTGTTCGACGTTTCGCTGACGCCGAGCTTCGCGCAGCACTGCCAGAACATGCTCGGGGTGGCCCGCGAGCTTGCCGCCGCGCTCGGCATGATCTTGCCCGCGGGACCTGGACGCTTGCGGTCGGGGGATGGCGACGCTTCCCTTGCGGTCCGCACCGACCCCGCGCTCTGCCCCCTCTACCTCGGTGCCCGACTCGTGCGCGAGGATGAGCGTCCGACGCCGCTTTACATCCAGCGCAGGCTCTGGGCCGCCGGCATGCGGCCGGTGCTGCCGATCGTCGATCTCACAAACTACGTCATGCTCGAGATCGGCCAGCCGCTCCACCCGTTCGCCGACGATCGCCTCGTCGGAGCGATCCAGGTGCGCTCCGCCCGCCCTGGCGAGCAGATCGAGACACTGGACGGCTTGACGCGCGTCCTCGAAAGCGGCGACATCGTAATCTGCGACGAGGCGGGGCCCGTGGCGCTCGCCGGCATGATGGGCTCACAGCGGGCGGAGGTAACGGAGGAGACGGCGGAGGTATTCCTCGAGGCGGCGCTCTTCAAGCCGGCGTCGATCGGCGCGGCCATGCGCCGGCTGGGGCTGCGCAGCGAGGCCGCGCAGCGCTTCGCCCATGGCCTGCCGGGGAGCCTTCCCTGGCGTGCCCTGCAGCGCATGTCCGAGCTCCTGCCCGAGGTCGGCTGGCGCATGCTTCCCGGCATCGCGGTGGCGGGGGAAGAGCCTGCGGCGCCACCCGCCATCAACGTGGATCCACACTACGTGCGGCGACTTCTCGGCATCGACCTGTCGCAGGAGGAGCAGTGCGACGCCCTTAGGCGCCTCGGCTTCGAGGCGGGTGGCGACCGGGAGTTGGCGGTCACGCCGCCCTATTGGCGCATCGACGTCATGGAGCCGTGGGACGTCGCGGAGGAGGTGCTCCGGTCGGTGGGCGTCGATCGCCTGCCGGAGGAGCTGCCGCCGCCCGCGCCCCGCATCGCCGAGCCGCCGAGCTATGCCCTGCGGCTCGAGGCCTTGGCGGCACTGGAGGCGCTGGGCTATCGCGACGCCCTGAGCTACTCGCTCTGCGACCCGAAGGAGCTCGAGAGCCTGGGGCGCCCTGCCGAGGTGGAGACGGCAAACCCGCTGTCCGTCGACATGCAGGCCCTGCGCACGACGCTTCTCCAAGGACTCCTCAAGGCGGTCCGCCACAACCTCGCCTACGGGCGGCAGGAGATCGCGCTCTGCGAAGCGGGCCGCGTCTTCGCGCGCGACGGCGACGCTGTCGTCGAGACTGAGATGCTCGCAGCGGTGCTCGCGGGCACACGGCTGCCCTTCGGGCGCTACGAGGCGGAGCGCGTCGACTTCTTCTCGCTCAAGGGCGACATCGAGGCGGCCCTCAGGCTCCTGCGCGTCGGCGCCCTCGACTTTGCCCCGAGCCAGGATCCGGCGCTCCATCCCGGACGCCAGGCCGACGTCTTCAGCGGAGGGCGCCACCTCGGCCGGCTGGGTGAACTGCACCCCAGCGTGCAGCGGCACCTGGGCCTCGACCTGCCGGTCATGGTGGGGGAGTTCCGCCTCGCGGAGATCAACCTTGCGCAGGTGGCGGCGAGGGCGAAGTCGACGCCGCGGTTCCCTGCCTTGATCCGGGATCTTGCAGTTGTTGTCGATCAAGCAGTAACCTATGGGCGGTTGCGGCAGGTGTTGCGCGCGGCGCTCGGCGAGCTGCTGGTTGCCGAAACGCTGTTTGACGTGTTCACGGGATCGCCGGTGCCGGACGGCAAGAAGAGTCTGGCCCTGCGTCTCACGCTGCAGAGCCCGGAGCGTACACTGACCGACGCGGATGCTGAGGCGGCGATCGCGCGGGCGCTCCAGGCACTCGGGGAACATTGCGGCGCGCAGCTGCGCTAGGTCGAAAGGGAATGGCCGGCGGATATGTCGCGACCAGGAGGAGATACCGTGTCGGACCTGACGAACCCCTTCCTTATCGTGCAGGGGCAGCTTCATCGCGCAGTCAAGAATCTGGGTCTGTCGGAAGACGTCTACGAGATGTTCAAGGAGCCGTTCCGCATCACGCGGGTTTCGGTGCCGGTGCACATGGACGACGGTACCATCCAGACTTTCATCGGCTTCAGGGCGCAGCACACCGACGTGACCGGCCCGACCAAGGGCGGCATCCGCTTCCACCAGGACGTCAGCGAGGACGAGGTCAAGGGCCTCTCGATGTGGATGACGTTCAAGACGGCCGTCATGGGCCTGCCGTACGGCGGCGCCAAGGGCGGCGTCATTTGTGACCCGGGCAAGCTCTCCGAGCGCGAACTCGAGGAACTCTCGCGCGGCTACATCCGCTACCTCGCGCCCGTGATGGGCCCGGAGATCGACATCCCGGCGCCGGACGTCAACACGAACCCCAAGATCATGGGCTGGATGCTCGACGAGTTCGACAAGGTGCGCGGCCACCACACCCCGGGCTTCATCACCGGCAAGCCGCTCGTCCTGGGCGGTTCGCTCGGGCGTGACGCGGCCACCGGCCGCGGCGTGCTCTTCGTCGTGCTGCGCGCCATGGACCGCCTCGGCATCGACCCGAAGCACGCCACCGCCGCGGTCCAGGGCTTCGGCAACGTCGGCTCGCACACCGCCAGGCTCCTGCACGAGGCCGGCGTGACCATCGTCGCGGTGTCCGATGTGCGCGGTAGCGCCTACAACCCGAGCGGCCTCGACATCCCGGAACTCCTCAAGTACGTCGAGGAGCACCAAACCACCAAGGGCTTCCCGGGCAGCAGCGAGATCTCGAACGACGAGCTCTTCGCGCTCGACGTGGACGTCGTCGTGCCGGCAGCCCTCGAGAACCAGATCGACGGCAAGCGCGCCGAGAAGGTGCGCGCGCGCATCATCGCCGAGGCCGCGAATGGCCCGACGACGCCGGAAGGCGACCAGCTCCTGCGCGAGCGGGGCATCTTCGTGATCCCGGACATCCTCTGCAACGCCGGTGGCGTGACGGTGTCCTACTTCGAGTGGGTCCAGAACACCATGGGCTACTACTGGCCGGAGGAAGAGGTCAACGAGAAGCTCCTGCGTATGATGAACGACGCGTTCGACACCATCTACGCGATGCGCAACGAGCACAAGGTGACGATGCGCGAGGCGGCCTACCTGGTCGCGGTGCACCGCGTGGCCGAGGCGGCCAACGCCCGCGGCTGGCTGCGCGTCAACTTCCACCACGAGGTGCCGCAGGCCCTTCTGCGCGGCGCCGGCGACTGATCCGAGATCTTGGTAGTCAGCGCACGCCTCGCGGGACCCGCCCCGCGGGGCGTGCGTTTATGTAGATCTAGGCACAGGTGAAGCACGCTGCCTCTCAGGGCAAACTACGCCGGGGGGGAGCGGCTTGGAGTTTCAGTGGCACGATATCTTTGCAGAGCTTTGGCGGACGGGACTCCTCTACGTGCTGGCCTTTGTCGTATTCCGCCTCATGGGCAAGCGATCGGTCAGCCACATGGCCCCATTTGACATCGCGGTCGTGATCATCATCGGCGAAGCCGTGGCCATCGGCATCGAGGAAACCACGAAATCGATCTTCCTGCCCATCGTCTCGATCGTCACCCTGGGCCTTTTGCAGTTCGTCCTGACCTGGGTCAACATCAAGTGGCGCACGCTCGAGCAGGTGTCGCAGGGTGTGGCCACGGTTCTGATCGACAAGGGCAAGATCAAGCACCAGAATATGCAGCGGGAGCACCTGTCGCAGTCGGACCTCATGATCAGCCTGCGCGAGCAGGGAATCGACCGCATCGAGGACGTCGAGACGGCGCGCCTCGAGCCGACGGGCAAGGTCTCGGTGCTGCCCAAGACTACCGCCCTGCCGGTGACCGCGGGCGAGATCGGCCTGCCGGGCGGCGAGACGCTCGTGCACTACCTCGATCGCAAGTTCGAGGAGATGCGGCGCGGTGGCGGCTGATCCCCGGAGGTGTGCTGGTTTTTGGACGAACGCAGCCTGCGCCTGCTCGAGTTTCGGGCCGTGCAGGATAGACTCGCGTCGCGATGTGATACGACGCTCGGCCAGGCCGCGGCCCTCGATCTGCATCCGGAGGACGACCAGGGCCGGGTGCGCTGGCGTCTCGCGCGCACGGCGGAGGCCCGCCGCCTTCTCGACCGTGCCGGCGGCCTTCCGCTCGGCGGCGTCCGGGACATCGGCCCGCACCTCAGGCGCGCCGCCCTGGGCGGGACGCTCACGGTCGAGGACCTCTCACAGGTCGAGCAGAGCCTATCGGCCATGCGGCGCAGCCGCCAGCAACTGCTCGCGGGCCGCGAGGACTGGCCGGCGCTCTGGGAGGACGGCCAGCTGCTGACCGAACTTCCGGCGCTGGAGCAGGCCCTCGGGCGCTCCCTGGGACCGGAGGGCCTGCGCGACGAGGCCAGCCCGGAACTCGGCCGCCTGCGCCGCGCCAAGCGGGAGAAGGAGCAGGCCCTGCGCCAGAGGCTCGAGGCCCTGCTGCGCAACCCGGATCTCAGCAGATATCTGCAGGAACCGCTGATCACGCTGCGAGGCAGCCGCCTCTGCGTGCCGGTGCTGCGCGAGCACCAGCAGCGCATTCCGGGCGTGGTACACGACGCTTCGCAGACAGGACAAACCCTTTTCGTCGAACCGCTCTTCGCCCTCGAGATGGGCAACGAGGCGCATGCCCTCGCGCGCCAGGCGGAACAGGAGGAGGAGCGCATCCTCGCGGCCTTCAGCCGGCAGGTGGCGGCCGAGGCGCTGCCGATCGAGGCGGGACTGGCGGCGACCGCCGCGCTCGATCTTGCGCTGGGTCTCGCGAGGCTCGCGAGCGACATGAACGCGGTGGAGCCGGAGATCAACCCGGGCGGCCGCCTGAGGCTGCGTGCGGCGCGTCACCCGCTGCTGCAGGACCCCGTGCCGATCCACCTCGAGATGGGCCCCGGCAGGCGGCTCCTCGTCGTGACGGGACCGAACACGGGCGGCAAGACGGTGAGCCTCAAGACGGCCGGTCTCCTTCAGGCCATGGCGCAATCCGGCATGCACCTGCCAGCCGAGGCCGGCACCAGTGTGCCGGTCTTGCGCGACATCCTCTGCGACATCGGCGACGAGCAGTCCATCGAGCAATCGCTTTCCACGTTCTCGTCGCACATGACGGCCATTGTCGACATCTGCAGGCGCCTGGGACCGGACGTGCTGGTGCTGCTCGACGAGGTGGGGGCGGGCACCGACCCGCAGGAAGGGGCGGCGCTCGCGCAGGCCATCCTGGAGCGCATCGCCGGGAGCGGTGCTCTCGGCCTCGTCACGACGCACTACGGCGAGCTGAAGGCGTTCGCCTATGCGGCCGAAGGCGTCGAGAACGCGTCCATGGCCTTCGACCCCGAGACCTTGCAGCCGAGCTACCGCCTGCAGCAGGGAGCTCCGGGAAGTTCGTACGCCTTTGTCATCGCCGGCCGGCTGGGGCTCGATCCCGGCATCGTGGCCCGCGCCAAGGATCTCCTGGGCGAGGAGCAGCTGCGGCTCACCGAGGTGCTGCAGAGGGTCGACAGCCTGAGGCGTCGCCTGGAGCAGGAACTGGCCGCGGCCGAGACCGCCGCACGGGTCGCGCAGGCCGAACAGGGGCGGAGCGAGCAGCTGCGGCGGGAAGCCGAGGAGGAGCGGAGGACGGCGCGGCAGCAGCTGCGCCAGCGCCTGGACGAGGAAGTCCAGGCGGCAAGGCAGAGCCTGCGTGCCGCCAGGGACGCCCTGCGCCAGCAGGAGCTCGAACGCAGGCGCGAGGACGCGCTCATGGAGGCGCGGCGGCGCATCGAGGGCGTCGAGGCCCGTTGGAGCGACGAGCAGCCCCCGGCACCGCCGCCGGGACCGGCGCCGGAAGGTGTAGTGCCTGGCGATCGCGTCTTCGTGCCGCAGGTCGGCCAGGAGGGGAACGTTCTCTCGGCGCCCGACGACGGCGGCCGGGTCTGGGTCGCCGTGGGTAGCCTGCGCCTGCAGTCCGCGGTCTCGGACCTGCGCGTTGCCAAGGGCAAGAAGAAGCAGCAGGCGACGAAGAGCGCAGCGGGCTGGTCCGCTCTGGCCCAGCAGAAGGCGGAGACGGTGCAGAGCGAGATCACGCTGATCGGCATGCGCGCTGAGGAGGCGCTCATGGTGCTCGACCGCTACCTCGACGACGCGCAGGTGGCTGGGCTTCAAACCGTGCGCGTGATTCACGGCAAGGGCACCGGGGCTCTGCGTACGGCTGTCCATGGCTTTTTGCAGGGCGACCGGCGCGTCAAGGGGCACCGGCTCGGGGCGCAGGGCGAGGGCGGCGTGGGCGCGACGGTGGTCGAACTGGACGTCTGACGGCACGTCAGGGCGGCCCTTTGCGACGTCTGGGCAAAGGAGTAGCATGGGCCGTGGAATGAAAAGCCTGGAAGGGAGATCGTGACGCTTGGTGAAACGCGCGGAACCCTATCGCATCAAGGCTGTGGAACCTCTGCATATGACAACGCGCAAGGAGCGCGTAGAAGAGATTGAAGCGGCGGGCTACAATACCTTCCTCATCCGCTCGCGCATGGTCTACATCGACCTTCTGACCGACTCGGGCACCAATGCGATGAGCGATCGCCAGTGGGCTGCGCTGATGGTGGGCGACGAGGCCTACTCGGGCTCCGAGAGCTTCTTCCACTTCGAGAAGGCGGTCCAGGACGTCTATGGCATGCCGTACGTGGTGCCGACGCACCAGGGGCGCGGCGCGGAGCACATCCTGTCGCAGGTCCTGATCAAGCCCGGCGATGTCATCCCGGGCAACATGTACTTCACCACCACCCGCGAGCACCAGGAGTTGGCCGGCGGACAGTTCGTGGACATCATCTGCGACGCCGCCCACGACCCCCAGGACCTGAGCCCCTTCAAGGGCAACGTCGACCTCGGCAAACTGGAGCAGGTCTTCAAGGAGGTCGGGCCGGAGCACGTACCTTACGTGTCGATCGCCCTGACGGTCAACATGGCCGGAGGCCAGCCGGTCTCACTCGAGAACCTGCGGGCGGTGCGCGCCCTCTGCGACCGCTACCACGTGCGCCTCTACATGGACGCGACGCGGGCCGTCGAGAACGCTTTCTTCGTTCAGGAGCGCGAGCCGGGGCAGTCGGACCGGCCGATCCGCGAAATCTTCAAGGAGCAGCTTTCCTACGTGGACGGCTGCACCATGTCCGGCAAGAAGGACAACCTCGTCAACATCGGCGGATTCCTCGCCACCCGGGACCCCGAGGTGTTCGAGGCCGCTCGCGAACTCCTCGTGGTCTTCGAAGGCTTTCCCCACTACGGCGGTCTCGCAGGACGCGACATGGAGGCCATCTCCGTCGGTATCCGGGAGATGGTCGACGACGAGTATATCAAGCACCGTGTCCTGCAGGTGCGGGGGCTCGGAGAGCGCCTCCAGGCGGCGGGCGTGCCGATCGTTCTGCCTGTGGGCGGACACGGTGTCTTCCTGGACGCGCGTCGCTTCCTGCCGCACCTCGAGCAGGAGCAGCTGCCGGCGCAGGCGCTCGCTGCGGCGCTTTACGTGCAGGGCGGCGTGCGCGCCATGGAGCGCGGCGTCGTGTCGTCCGGCCGCGACCCCGTGACGGGCGAGAACCACCACCCGAAGCTCGAACTGGTGCGCCTGACCGTTCCCCGCCGCGTCTACACGGAAAGCCACATGGACGTCGTCGCGGAGAGCGTCTCGGAGCTGTACCAGCACCGCAGCGAGATTCCAGGCCTCAGGTTCGTCCACGAGCCCAAGCGGCTCCGCTTCTTCACGGCCCGCTTCGAGCCGCTCAGGCCGTCGCCGGTCTTCCAGGCCTAAAGGTCAGGCGGCTTGCCGCCTAGTTCGTCACGACGTTGGCCGTTTTCAGGGACCGCGGCGCAGGCCGCGGTCCCTGCGCATTCCTGCCTGCACCGACGGCATGCTAGGCGTGGAGGGATGTGCATGCAGGAAAGGTCGCCACTGGCCTGGCCGACCGTGCCCGACGCCCGCAGACGAGCGTGGCCGGCAGCGCTACTGAGCGGTGCCGTCGGCATCGCGGCGATCGTCGAAGGACACGGGACCGGCCGGATCGCCGTCGCGATCGGGCTTGCCGCCATGGTGGCCGTGCCGTTCGCGGCGTTGGCCCTGGTCGAGGGACGGCTGCAGCGCCAGGCCCTGCACCTGCGGGCGGGGCAGATCGCCCAGCTGCGGTGGCGTGAGACCTGGCAGCGGCTGTCCCAGTGGGAGGTCTACGACGCCATCGCGCTTCTGCTGCGGTACGACGGCATCCGCGTCGACTGGCTGCCGACGCCGTTCGAGGCGGAGGACGCCTTCTTCGGCGTGACGGGCTCCAGCCATGAGGGCGGCAGGGTGGTGGTGCGGGTGCTCCGGGACGTGACGCTCGACGCCGAGGAACTCGGCCGGGCGGTGGGACGTGCGGTGCTGGCCGGGGCGGACCGGCTGATGCTGATCGCTCTGCGCGGCACGGACCTGCCGAAGTCCCTCAATCCGCCGATGGCTCCTGGCAAGCTCGAGATCGTGGTCCTGGGCGAGGGTGATGTCTTGCGGCGCGCCGAGGAACTGGCCCCTGGCGGGCCCGAGGTCGCGTAGACCGGAAATTATGGTTCCGACGTTTCGCAATCTAACCCCCCGCCGCATAACGTGCGGCGAGGGGGGTCGCACCATGGCACTGTTCGAGACGACATTCCCGCCATACGTGCCGTTCGGCTCGCGCAACCTGAGCCTTACGAGCCCGCCGAAGCGGGGAACCGACGTCGCGGTGTTCCAGGCGGTCTACAACCTGATGCTGAGGACGATGAATCCGCCGTCCGGCCCGATGGGCAGCCCGATCACGGTGGATGGCGTCTTCGGTTCCTCGTCGCGCCAGGCGGCCATCAACATCCAGTCCTACTTCGGGCTCAGCGCCGACGGCATCGTCGGGCCGAACACGTTCTTCGTGTTCGGACAGGGCAACACGTACGGCGGACCTCCGTTCGGCAGCCGCACCCTGCAGCAGGGCATGTCGGGCGGCGACGTCACCGTGCTGCAGAACCGCCTGAACCTCTACCGCTACGCCTCCATCCTCGGCGGCCCCGCGACGGGCACGTTCGACAGCCGCACCTCGAGCGCGGCCTTCGCCTTCAAGCAGGACGCGATCGCGAACGGCCAGACGGGCCTCACGGCGAACGGCGTCGTCGGCGACGGCACGTTCGACGCCCTCTGGCTCTACACCGGCGCCGGTGGGCGCGGCATCCTCACGGGACGCAACGGTTTCGACGTGGTGATGATCCAGGTGCTCCTGCAGCGGCTCGGCTACTACACCGGCCGCATCACGGGCTACTACGACGGCGCGACGATCAGCGCCGTCCGGGCCTTCCAGGCCGCGCGCGGCATCGGCGTCGACGGCGAGGTGGGCCCCGCCACGTTCCACCAGTTCGGCATCGTCAACCCGTTCGACGCGCCGCAGCCCCTCGGCCTCGCGTGGCCGACCGCTCCGGTGGCGCAAGTCAGCGTCTGCTCGATCGGGCTCGTGAGCCAGACGATGGACCTGCACCCGTACGGCTCCGCCAGCCTCGTGATCAACGAGGCGGAGGGATTCGAGAGCGTCAATGTGGTCGGCAACTTCCTGCCGGAGCCCTCGACGTTCGGATCGTCGTACGGGGCGTACGCGTTCCAGATCATGGCGCCGTCCGGCACCGTGGTGGCGCAGGGCCTGATGTCGGCCCTGCCGACGGCCGCGGCGACCGGCGACTGGGCAGGGGCCTACTCGCCTGGCGTGTCGGACATCCCCAAGGGGCTCGTGCAGGTTCTGCCCACGCCGACCGGCTCGCCGAGCGGGCCGTACGGGCCGGTGGTCCTGCAAGGCAATCTGGCGGGCTGTCACTGAGCAGGAGATCGGCAGCGGGGTGCCGCGAGCACCCCGCTTTCGTGCGTTCAGGGGGAGGCAGGAGTTGTCATTTCCAGGCTTGCACGACTGGTAAGACGGTGCTAGGATGTCGTTCGGCACCGAAATATTCAGGCCCGTATTGCTTGTCTGCGAAGGAGTGAACCGCCGCGGATCGCCAGTCGCAGGTACGCAACCTGATGAGCCAGGTGCGCCGCCTGAACCGCATGATGCACGGCCGCCTGAAGCCGATGCACCTGGACGTCTCGGTCGCGCAGCTTACCGTCCTGCGCCTGATGGCGGAGCACGGACCGCTGCGCATGAGCGATGTCGCCCGCGAAGTGGGACTGTCCGCGAGCAGTGTCACCGGCCTCTTCGACCGGCTGGAAGCGGAAGGCTACATCGAGCGCCGGCGCAGCCGGGAGGATCGCCGCGAGGTGAGCGTCGTGCTCACCGAGAGGGCGCGCGGCATGCTCGAGGAAGCCAACGCGCAGATCGTGCGGGAAGTGGAACGGCTCTTCGCGCCGCTGAGCGACGAGGATCTGGAGACCATCACGCGGCTCATCGCGAAGCTCGTGCAGGACGCGGAGTAGGGTAGGGGGGGAAGGCGCCGTCCTTCGGCGCGGTTTATGAAACTTGGCAGATTGATCCTGATCGAAGTCGTGATCGTCCTCGTTGTAGCGATCCTGGCCCTCGGCGGGTACTACTTCTACTACCAGGGTCAGCACTACGTATCCACCGACGACGCCCAGCTGACGGCTGGCCTCGTGACGTCGGTGGCACTTGCGCCCGGGCAGATCGTCGGCTCGCTGCCGACGGCGGGCAAGTACTACAAGTCGGGCTCGACCCTGATGAAAGAGAAGGTTTCGGTGCCTGCGCAGGGCACGCACCCAGCCACGAGCGCGACCGTGGACGTGACCGCCCCGGTGTCGGGCCGCATCGCCTCCGTGGAGGTGCTTGCCGGCCAGTACGTCCAGCCCGGCACACCCCTGGCGCAGATGGTGGGATGGGAAGGCAACACGGTCGTCGCCTATGTGCCGGAGACGCAGATCGGCTCCGTGAAGGTCGGGCAGGCGGTCGACGTCACGATCGACGCGTATCCCAACGACACGTTCCCGGGCCACGTCCAGGCGATCGTGCCAGCGACGCAGGCGGCGCTGTCCATCTTGCCCACGACACAGAGCAGTGGCACGTTCACGAAGGTGACTCAGCGCGTGCCGGTATACGTCAAGTTCGAGAACCCTGACAACGCCGACCTGTACATGGGCCTCTCGGTCGAAGTGCGGATCCACACAGGGTCATGAAGCGGCTTTGGATGCCGATCGCCTTCCTGGTGCTCGCGGCGCTCGGCATGGCGGCCATCGCCTTCAACTTCAGCATCAACCGCCAGGATTGGGCGAGCACGGACAACGCGGAGCTCGTCGCGCCGACCTACACGGTGATGGCGCCCCAATCGGGCCGCATCAGCCGCTGGACGTCGCGCGATCCCGGCAGCAGGGTGCAGGCGGGCACGGAGCTCGGGACCCTGCAGGGGGCCACGGGCAGCGTCGTGCTCCGCGCGCCGCACGTCGGCCGGTTCGTGGGAGACTACGCCTATTCCGGCGACCTCGTCAGCCAAGGGCAGGAGGTTGCGATGATCGCCGATCTGGGCCAGGCGTATGTGCTCGCCTACGTGGATGAGAACAGCGCCGGCGGGATCCGGGTCGGCCAGACGGCCGACATGCGCTTCGCCAGCGCTCCGGGCAGCCTCGTGGTCGGACACGTGGAGCGGATCTATCCCGCGGTGGCGTCGGTTGTCTGGCCGGTGCCCACCCTGAGCACCGGGCAGGCGTTCTCGAAGTCGGCGCAGTGGGTGCCGGTAAAGATCTCGATGCCGGCGAGCAGCAATGTCGGGCGCTACCTCGGCATGTCGGCCTCGGTGCGCATCGCGATCGGAGGTGGCGGGTCTTGAGCGACAAGGTGGACGGGAACGACACGACGCGGAACGAGCCCACGCCCGCCGAGGAGAAGGACCGCCGGGAGCACCACGTGCCGCGGCATCTCGCATCGTCGGAGAAAGGTCCGGGCGAGGTCGGCCTGGAGGTGGGTGAACCGGCGGAAGAGCTGAGCGGCGAGGAGCGTCTGGCGGCCGCCGAGTCGACCGTGGCGGGTCCCGCCTACGAGGTCGGCGGCGAGCACGGCCCGGAAGTACAGGTCAACAACTGGGTCGTGGCCCTTCTGGTCACGGTGATCGGCGGGTTCATGGCCATCCTCGACTCGTCGATCGTCAACGTGGCCATTCCGAAGATCATGTCGGTGTTCGGCATGAGCACAAGCCAGGTGCAGTGGATCGTCACGATCTACATGCTCACCCTTGGCGTCGTCGTGCCGACCAGCGCGTGGATTGGCGACCGCATCGGCTACAAGCGCCTCTACGTCCTGTCCCTTGCGGTCTTCACGATCGGCTCGGCCCTGAGCGGCCTCAGCTGGAGCGGCAGCGCCCTGATCGGCTTCCGCGTGCTGCAGGCTCTCGGTGGCGGCATGATCATGCCCGTGATGACCTCGATGGTCTACCGCATGGTGCCGCGCAATCGGATCGGCAGCGCCATGGGCATCCTCGGTGTGGCGATCATCGTCGCGCCCGCCCTCGGCCCGACGGTCGGCGGCTACCTCGTGCAGTACGTGGACTGGCGGCTGATCTTCTACATCAACGTGCCGATCGGCATCTTCGGCATCCTGGCCGCGCAGCGGGTGCTGCCGAACTTCCAGCGCCATCCGGTGGGTCGCTTCGATACGGTCGGCTTCCTTGCGTCGGCGGGGGGCCTATTCACCCTGCTCTACGCCCTGTCGCAGGGCCAGACGCTCGGCTGGACGAGCGAGACCATCGTGCTGATGCTGGTCGGAGCGGGGGCGCTGCTGATCTTCTTCGTGTGGTGGGAGATGCTCGTCGAGCATCCTCTCCTGGACGTGCGCGTGTTCCGCTACGGCATCTTCACCTGGTCGAACCTCCTCGTGATCGCCACCACGGTGGCGCTCTTCTCGGGCGTCTTCTACATCCCGCTGTTCCTGCAGAACATCGCCGGCATGGGTGCGCTCGAAACCGGTCTCATCCTGATGCCGTCGGCCTTGATGAGCGGCGTCATGATGCCGATCTCCGGTCGCCTCTTCGACCGCCTCGGCCCGCGGCCGCTCGCCTTCGTCGGTCTCGTGATCGTGGCGTTCGCGACGTTCCTGATGCACAACCTCAACGTCTACACGCCGACGTCGACGATCGTCTGGTGGCTCGTGGTGCGAGGTCTCGGCATGGGCTTCATGATGATGCCCGTGCAGGCCGCGGGACTGAACGCCATCCCGACGCGCATGGTCGGGCAGGCGTCCGCGTTCTCGAACATCATCCAGCGCGTCGCCGGTTCGTTCGGTATCGCCTACCTCACGTCGTACCTCGACAGCAGGATGGCCTCGCACACGAACGACCTGACGGCCGCGATCGCACCGAACCACCCGGCGGTGATCCAGCTGCTGGCCGCCATCGGCCACCAGTTCGGAGCCTGGTTCCCGGGACTGCAGCCGACCGTGCTCGGCAACCTGTTCCTGTCGGGCATGGTTTCGCAGCAGTCGTTCGTCAGCGGCATCGACGACGTCTTCCTGCTGACGACGTTGATCCTCATCGTGGCGTTCATCCCGGTGATGTTCCTCCACAAGACGCACGGCGAGGGCGGCGGCATGATGCCGATGGGCGGGGAGTAGCCCAGGATCCGTTGGCGGGGATCGGCCACGTCGTGCCGATCCCCGCCTTGCGTACGTGTGGTGTCTTGGCCCCGCGGGACGAAGCGTCCGGGATGAAGGTGCCGGGACCAAGGTGTTCGCCATGCGGTGGCCAGTCGACGCGCGGATCTAGGATCGCCACAACATGGGGCCTGGACGATGCATGCTTCCATGGCGGTGGCTCCGCGCCTGCGGGCGTCAGGAAGGCACCACCCCAGACGCGACGCCGGGATCGGCTGTGCCGCGCTCACGGCTAGAAAAGGGGCCCGCAGTCTGCACTGCGGGCCCATGATTGCCGGGTCAGGGCGATGTGGGTCCCGTGGGACTGGTCGGCTGGGTGGGCTGTGTGGGACCGGTCGGCTGCGTTGGGCCGGTCGGCTGCGTCGGACCTGTTGGCTGCGTCGGACCTGTTGGACTTGCCGCGGGCGAGACCTGGAGCGTTCCGACCGCCTGCGGCTGGTCCTGCAGGGTGTAGGTGAAGTTGCCGGGCTGCGTCGGCGTGAAGTTGATCGAGATGCTGCCCTGCGGCGGTACCACTTCAGCGCTCGGCATGAAGGTCTGCAGCTGGAACTGGTGCGGCGCCGTGTCGAGGTTCTGCACCGTGAGGGTTACGGGCGTCCCGACCGTGGCGGAGAGCTGCGTCGGGCTCATCTGGTTCTGCTGGATCGTGATGCTGAGCGTCTCCTGACCTGGGCTACCGCCGCCGCCACCGTTCCCGGAACCGTTGCCGGAGCCACTCCCGGAGCCGCCTGTACCGCCGTTGCCGCCGCCGGAGGAGGAGCCGTTGCAGTACGTGCTCGGCACCCAGAGGCTGCTGTCGGTCGGCAGCGGAATGCCTGGACCGATCTTGATGTCGGTCGGTACGGTCAGGAAGAGCTTCGTCTCGGGCGGGTCAGGCAGGCATGCAGGCGACCAGAGCTCTTTTGGATGGAGGGCGTCGACCTGCTGCTGGACCCAGACGTTCGAGATCTGCGTCGGCTGGGTGCCCTGGACGAAGAGGTACGAGCGGATGTACTGGGACGGCGTCAAGGGCGAGGGCAGAAGGCCGCTCTTCATGTCCACCTTGACGCTGACGATGCCCGGCGGGCGGGCGAAGTTCTCGACGGGCATGCCGGACGACGCCTGCGACATGATCTGTTCCCAGATCGGCAAGGCGTAGGTCGCGCCGAACGTGTTGGGCTGTGGCTGCTCGTTGTCGTAGCCCTCCCAGACCGCCGTGACGAGCTGCGGCGTGAAGCCGAGGAACCAGCCGTCGCGACCCTGGTTCGAGGTACCGGTCTTGCCAGCGGCGGGGCGCCCGATCGACGCGCCGTACGCGGTGGCGCCGGGCTCGTTGAACACTGCCTCCATCATGTTGATCATGATGTAGCTGATCTGCGGCGAGAGCTCATACATGAGATGCGGCTTCTGCTGGTAGAGGATCTGGCCGCTGGGCGCGACCACCTTGCGGACGAGGATCGTCTTCGGCCTCAATCCCTCGTTGGCGTAGGTGGCGTAGGCGTCCGCCATCTGCATCGGGGTGACGCCCTTCGTGAGGCCGCCGATGCCCATGGCGAGGTTCATGTCGTTCGGCTGGGCGGGGGGTGCGATCAGCGGCAGCCCGAAGCGCTGCGTGGCCATGTCGAAGCCGGCCTGCACGCCCACCATGTTGAGCAGGTGCACCGAGTTGTTGTTGTCGGAGATGGCGAGCGAGTGCCGCATCGTGATGCGACCGTTGTAGACGAAGTTGTCGTTGTTGGGCCACCACTTGCCACCGACCTTCATCCAGGGGCCGTCGTCGATGACGGTGGCCTCGGTCATACCCTGTTCCAGGGCTGCGGGGTACTCGGACAAGGGTTTGATCGACGACCCGGACTGGCGGCTCGCAAACGCCCGGTCCAGAGCGAACGCCACGGGATGCGTGCGCCCGCCCACGATCGCCAGGACATCCCCGTTCCTCGGGTCCATGACGACGGCGGCCGCTTCCGGCTCCGGCGTCGAAGCGCTGGACGGGAACGCCTTCTGCATCACGGACGAGACGGAGTTCTGCGCGATCGTCTGGATCTTGGGATCGAGCGTCGTGTAGATGTTCAGGCCGCCGTTCAAGATCTTCTGCAGGGGGATGTGCCCCTGCAGGCTGTTGATGACCGCCTCGACGAACCAGGGGTAGGGGTAGGACTGCGTACCCAGGTTGGACTGCAGGTGCAGCGGCTCCTTGTAGGCCGCGGTCGCCTGCTTCTGCGTGATGTCGCCCTGCGCCACCATGTTCTCGAGCACGACATCCTGGCGCGCCTTGGCGGCCTTCAGGTTGTAGTAGGGGTCGTAGTACGACGGGGCCTGGGGCAGGCCGGCGAGCATCGCCGACTGGGCGAGGTCCAACTTCTGGATAGGCACGCCGAAATAGGCCCGCGCGGCCTGGCCGAAGCCGTAGGCGCCATTGCCCAGGTACACTTCGTTCAGGTAGACGTTCAGGATCTCGTTCTTGGTGTAGTCCCGCGTGAGCTCGAGCGACAGGAGCGCCTCTTTGATCTTGCGGGTGATCGACTTGGTGTCCGTCAGATAACGGTCGCGCGCCACCTGCTGCGTGATCGTCGAGGCGCCCTCGACGAAGCTGTGGTGCAGGATGTCGGCGATGAGCGAACGGGCGATGCCGCGGAACGAGATGCCCCAGTTGGTGTAGAAGGTGCGGTCCTCGGTATCGATCAGGGCCCTGACAAGGTCGTGGGGTACCCGGTTCAGCGAGACGGGGATCGAGTTGTGTAGCCCGATCGAGGTCACGTAATGACCGTTGCGGTCGTAGATGCGGGACGAGGTCGCGGTCTGGGACGTGAAGTTCGCCACGCTCGGGAGGCTGCGGGACTCGTAGAACAACAGCCCGGCACCTGCGAGGATGAGCAGGACGACGAAGCTTGCCACGACTACCAGGATGAGGCGCCACCAGATCACTCGGCGCTTTGGGCGTGTCGGACCTTGCTGGCGGGACATCGTGTACCCCCTTTGGCCGGGGCGACTCCCCGTGAGTATACCTTGTACGGTACGAGGTGGGGAAGGCGCCAAGAGAGGCCGCCCGTGGTATAATCCTTCTTCAAGCCGGAGGTGGACCCGATAAAGTCTGTCGAAGAGCAGATCGGCATTCTGACCCATGGCGCGGCCGAAGTCATCGAGACCGAGGAACTTAGAAGGAAGCTCGAGCGCGGCAAGCCGCTGGTCGCCAAGCTGGGCGTGGACACCACCGCACCCGTCATCACCCTTGGCCATGCGGTGGTCTTGAGGCGGCTGGCCGCATTTCAGCGCCTCGGCCACCGGGCCGTCTTTTTGATCGGCGACGAGACAAGCAGAGTGGGGGATCCGAGTGGCCGCTCCGACACCCGCCCAGCGCTCGACGAGGCGGCGGTAGAGGCGGCGGCCGCGGCCTTCCTCGAGCAGGTGGGGGCCATCCTCGACCTCTCGCAGGTCGAGGTGCGGCGCAACTCCGAGTGGCTAAGGGCCCTGGGCTTCAGTGGCGCCCTGCAACTGGCCAGCCGGTCGACGGTTGCCCGCATGTTAGAACGCGAGGACTTCCTGAAGCGTTTCAGGGACAATCAGCCGATCTACCTGCACGAACTCATCTACCCGCTGATGCAGGGCTACGACTCCGTGGCGCTCAAGGCCGACGTGGAGCTCGGCGCGACCGAGCAGAAGTTCAATCTGCTGATGGGTCGCCAGCTTCAGCGCGATTACGGCATGGAACCTCAGGTACTTGTGCTCATGCCGATCCTTACGGGCCTCGATGGCAGCCAGAAGATGTCGAAGTCGCTTGGTAATTATGTAGCGATCAACGAGAATCCAGACGAGATGTTCGGCAAGCTCATGTCCATTCCCGACCGCCTGATCGGAGAATACCTGCTGCTTGCCGCCGACATGACCCCAGGCGAGGTGACCGAGCGGCTCTGGAACCTCGAGTCCGGTGCGGCGAACCCAAGGGACGTGAAGGCGGAAATGGCCGAACGCACCGTCGCGATCTACAACGGGCGGCCGACCGCCGCCGCCGCGCGCGACCGGTTCGCCGCCACGTTCTCGCGCCGTGAGGTGCCGGCGGACGCGCCCTCGATCCGCCTGGGCGACGCCGAGCGCACGGACGTCGCCGCCGTGTTGGTGCGGGCGGGGCTCGTGCAGTCGATCACGGAGGCGAGACGTCTGGCCGACCAGGGCGCGGTCCGCTCGGGAGAGTCCCGCCTCGGCTGGGACGAGGACCTCCGGCGGCACGCCGGCGCGACGCTGCGGGTCGGCAAGCACCGCTTCCTGCGCATCGAAGAATAGTCAGATCGCAGAAACTCGCGCTCGACAAGTATGTGCACAGTGCATATACTTGGATCGGAGGCGATTGGTATGCATGGGTACGGCATGAGACGCACCGGCGACGACCTGGACATGACGCGCGGGATGGGCTTCGGCCGTTTCGCAGGGCCGCATGGCCCGGGGCACGACCGGGCTGGCCGCCGGGGTGGCCCGTTCGCGCAAGCACGCCGCGGGCACCACCACCTGATCCCGACGCTGCTGATCCTGCTGCGCAAGGGTCCCCAGCATGGCTACGCGCTGCTCGGCGAGCTCAGCGACGTGCTGCCCAGGCCGGGCGCGATGCCCGATGTCTCCAGCGTCTACCGGGCGCTCGGGGAGCTGGAGGAGGTGGGGGCCGTGGCATCCCGCTGGGAGGCCGGAGACGGCGGGGGTCGGCGCGTTTACGAGATCACCCCCGCCGGCGAGGAGATGCTGAAGAGTTGGGTGCCTCAGCTCGAGGAGGAGCATCGACGGCTTGGCAGGCTGATCGAGCGCTATCGCACATGACAAGGGAGCGGGCGGGGCAGCGATGCCCCGCCCGCTTCTCTCTCTACAGGCCCTAGTTGCCAATCGGCGAGTCGCGCAGGACGAGAAGCGTCAACTGCATCGGTCCGGACGGATCCTCAAGCTCGATCGCGAAGAGGCTCGCGATGGCGCCCTCGCCAGCATTCGCGACCACGGACTGGACGATGGCGGCCATCATGTCGACGCCGGAGGCGGGCGGGGTCGGCGTGCCCATTTCTCCGGCAAACTTCTCGACCGCGGAAAGGTAGTGGCCGGCGATGATCATGCCCACTTCGCGGCAGGCGTCCAGGACCTCTTCCGATGGAGCGTCCCCTTCGCCGAGGAGGCTGCCGATGCGGCGAGCGTCCCCTGGGCGCATCAGCAGCAGCAGGCGGCCTGTGAACTGGCCGCGCACCGCGATGTGCACGCCGACTTCCGGCTCTTCCGGAGACTCAGCGAGGCTGGATGCCTCCGCGATCGCGGCGATGCCGCGACGCATTTCACGGGTGCGGACGGGTACGCCGAGCAGGTCGCTCAGGGCCTGGTTCAATTCCCTGAGGTCGCTGCCGCGTCCAGGTAGGAACTGAGGGATCACGCCCATTACCTCCCGCTCTTCGGCACAGGCGCATGGCTGCGCAGCACATTGTCATTTTCTACCCCACCAGGCCACGCACCTGCGCAACTCTCAACTGTCCCGCGGAAACTCGCGCGTCATTCTCCACGGCAGTCCCTGCAAGGCGGGAACGGGCGGGCGAGTGGTCCTTCAGTGGCGCGGACCCTCCTCCGCCGCGGCCACCAGGGGCACCCGCGACGGTCAGCCGCCGGGCTGGTTGGGGGGCGCCATCGCCTTCCGGCGGGTGTGGGCGCGGCAAGCGCCTGGCGTGACCCACCTCATCTGCCGGGTGGTGCGAGAGAGGTAGGACGTCCCCTCGCGGGCCCATCGCCTGCCGCAGGATGGACGCGAAGGCGACCGGTGTGGTCTTCCAGCGAACCATCGGCGTGAGGTGGGAAAGGCGTACAAAGCCTCCGGCATAGGCTCGAGGGGAAGGTGGAGCCATGCCACGCCTCGGGGATCTACGTCGGCAGATCGATCGAACGCTGCGACGCTATGTCCTGCAGCCGATCCACTTCGGCTCGTGGCTGGTGGGCGCCCTCGTGCTGCTGGCGGTGGGTAGCGTCGTGCTGCTCGAGCTCAACCTCGACCAGACGGTCCTCGACCTCTCGAAGATCGAGGCCCAGCAGCTTGCGGTGCGGGTGCTCTCCACGGCGCTGGAACGCGATCTCGGTCAGGACAACTCGAACCTCTTCCAGGTGCACGTACAGGGAGGCATCGCTTTCGTGCAGCCGGACCTGCCCCGGATCAACGACGAGGTCGGGAAGGCGGCGGTCGCGATCCAGTCGGCGCTGCACCATCTGCCGCGCGACCCGATCACGATTCCGTTGGGCCAGGCGCTCGGTTCGAAGCTCTTCTCGTCTTATGGCCCGATGATCCCGGTGACCCTTATTCCCTACGGCGCCCTGACCATCAACTTTCACGAGACCTTCCAGCAGGCCGGCTACAACCAGACCATGCTGACCGTGTACCTGGACACCGACACGATGGTGCAGATCATCGTGCCTCTCGTGTCAGACGAGGTGCATCTCAAGGTGCAGGTGCCGGTGGCGCAGGAGTGGCTGGCCGGCCAGGTGCCCTCCACGGTGGTGACAGGGGGCAGCATGGCGCCGATCACGATCCCGATCGGTGGCGACACAAGCGGGAGTACCGGCACCGTGATCAAGACGGGAACCAAATGAGCCGGATCGGCTGGCGGTCCACTGGCTTGTGGGAGCGGTCGTGACGTCCGTGCGCCGTGTTGTGCTGGTCGGGACACGCGCAACCCCGGTGGAAGATCGGCGTCGCAGCCCGAGAGAGAAGGACCGGTGGCCGGTCAGGCGGGGGCGGTCGGCGACGCGGGTGGGCGAACGGCCACAGCCCGGACGCTGGTCGGTGGGTCCAGAGATGGGCGGCAAGTACGTCGGCCTCGCAGCGCGCCATGACATACAATCCACGGAGGAGCGGGGCGCCTGCGCCCATCGCGGAGGAACGTCGCCGTCATGCCTTGGAAGACGATTCTTTTCGGCCGACCTCTGAGAAGCGACGAGTGGCAGCACGAACAGGTCAACGAGTGGGCCGGGCTGGCGCTGCTGGCGCCGAACGCCATCTCATCCGTCGCCTACGGCACCGAGGAGATCCTGCTGGTTCTCGCCCCGCTGGGATACGCGGCGCTGTGGTATTCCCTGCCGATTTCCGCCATCATCGTCGTGCTTCTGGTCTTCCTGGTCGTCAGCTACCGGCAGGTCGTGCGCGATTACCCGAACGGCGGCGGCGCCTACGTCGTAGGCAAGGAGAACCTCGGCACGGTACCGAGTCTCCTGGCGGGAGCCGCTCTTCTGGTGGACTATACGGTGACGGTGTCGGTCAGCGTCACCGCGGGTGTGGCGGCGTTGGTCGCCGCGTTCTCCTCACTTGCGGGAGAACGCGTCGAGGTGTCGATCGCGGCGATTCTCGTGATGACCTTCGTCAACCTGCGCGGCGTCCACGAGGCGGCGCGCGTCTTTGCCCTGCCGTTCTATCTCTTCGTCGGCCTGGTCTTGCTGGTGGCGGTGGCCGGTCTGATCACGCCCACTCATGCCCCTACGGCTGTGCATGCCTACGTCGCGCCGCCGTATGTCCAGGGCCTTGGCCTGCTCATCCTGCTGCGGGCCTTCAGTTCCGGGTCGGCGGCGCTCACGGGGATCGAGGCGATTTCGAACGGCGTACCGCTGTTCAAGCCGCCTTCGCCCAGACGTGCGCGCATCACCTTGGCGCTGCTCGGCC
>DAIBJA010000078.1 GCA_027420455.1 Clostridia bacterium
CGGTCGCCAAGGGCATCGAGATCATGGAGTCGCTGCGGGGCCACATGTCGGGCTACGCCGTCCCGACCTATGTGGTCGACCTGCCCGGCGGCGGCGGCAAGGTTCCGGTCGGACCGAACTATCTGCTCGCCCAGGGATCGAACCGGGTGATCCTGCGCAACTTCGAGGGCTACATCGGCACCTACACAGAGCCCGATGACTACCGAGGGCCCGATATGGCCGTGCCCCTGGAGTGGATGTGGCCAGAGCCGGGCCAGCGCGGCGTCGCGGGTCTTTTGGCCGGAGAGGCGCTCGCCATCCTGCCGCAGGACTTTGACGCCGTGCATCGCCGCGGCGGTCAGGAGCACCGGCTGAACCAGGACACCGCCAAGTGGATTCCACGCGGCGTGGGCGACCGCGCCGTACCGGACGACAGGTAGAAGTGGATAGTATATAGGAGCCCCGTTGGAGGAGGCGCGCGGTGAAACAGTTCTACGGCCTCCTGTCGAACGGCCAGACCGCCGCACTCGTCTCGCCCGACGCCTCGATCGACTGGCTCGCCCTACCCAACTTCGATAGCGACGCCGTCTTCTGCCGCCTCCTCGACCCGACGGCCGGCGGTTTCATGACCCTCCGACCCGAGTCCCACTTCCGGGCGGACCAAGCCTATCTCGATGGCAGCATGGTGCTGGAGACGCGTCTTCGCACGCCCTCGGGCGTCGCCACAATCGACGATTATCTTGTGATCGGCCGCACCTCGCTGCGCCGCTTCGTGCGCAGCGAGGTGCCACTCATCCTCGACTGCCAGCCGCGCTTCGGCTACGGACAGTCTCTCGGAGCGTTGAGCGAGGCGAGAGATGGACTCCTCTGGCGCAATCCGCACGGGACCGAGGCGCTTCTCCTGGCGCTGCACGGCCCGCAACCCCGGCGTGTCGGCCGCGAGCAGTGGCTGCTGCCGCCGGGCGACCACACGGCGGACCTGCTCTATACGCCGGACTTCGCCAAGGAGCAGGGCGAATTCGCGGACCCGGACGGAGACCCGGTCGAACATCTCGCAGACGCGCTGCGCTATTGGCGCCAGGCTCCGATGTCGCGAGGCGTGCCGGATCTGCAAGGGACGTTCGCGCGCTCGGTGCTGACCATGCGGGCACTTACCGTGCGCACCACGGGGGCCGTATTGGCCGCTCCTACGACGAGTCTGCCGGAGCAGATCGGCCAAGAGCGCAACTGGGACTACCGCTTCGTCTGGGTGCGCGACGCGTCCTACGCGGCGGAGGCCTTCCTGCTTTCGGGCGACGTCCTCGCGGCCCGTCGGCTGATAGAGTTCCTGCTGAGCGCTGTCCAGATGACAGGCAAGCCGTTCCTCAGCCCGTTTCTGCGTGGCGACGGAAGCTTCAGTCTCGGCGAACGCGAACTGGGATGGCTGGCCGGCCACCGGCAGAGTGTGCCGGTGCGCGTCGGCAACGCCGCATCGGCCCAGTTGCAGCTCGATATCGAAGGCGACCTGCTCTGGGCGCTCTGGCGCTATGTGCAGGAGACGGGCGACTGGAATCTGCCCCGAGGTCACTGGTGGGCGATCGAGCGGATGGCCGACTGGACAGCCATGCACTGGCGCGACCCGGACGCGAGTCTCTGGGAGTTCCGGGACGCGCCGCGCCAGTATACCCATTCCCTCGTGCTCTGCTGGGTGGCGCTCTCGACGGCGGCGAGCCTCGGGGCCACCTTGGCGCAGGACGCGAAGGCGCTCTACTGGCGGCGTGAGGCCGAGAGTGTGCGCCGCTTCGTTTGGCAGGAGTGCTTCCGCCCGGACCTCCAGAGCTTCACGCAAGGTGTCGGTGTCTCGGAGGTCGACGCGGCCCTCCTCTGCCTGCCGCTATACGGTTTTGTCCCACCCGCAGACCCTGGGTGGCTGGGGACGCTGCGCCGCATCGAGTCGGATCTGGTGCAGGGCGGCCTCGTCTACCGCTACCGCCATGACGGCATGGGGCCGGCGCACCACCCCTTCACGCTCGGCAGCACCTGGCTCGCGCGGGCGTACCTGCGATCGGGCAGGACGCGCGACGCCCTCACGACGCTCGCACAGCTCGAGTTGGTCGCGACACCACTGGGACTCTGGGGCGAGCATGTGGATCCAGCGCTCGGCGAGCAGCGCGGCAATTTCCCGCAGCTTTTTCCGCACGCCGGCTTCGTGTCCGCCGTTGCGGAACTTGCACGCGAGCCGGGCAGCGCAACGGTCGGCGGAGTTCCCGCCGTCGCCCCAGACGTCCTTGATGCCCTCGACAAGCCTTTTTGACCGTCGCAGCTGGCTCTGGTAGCATAGAACCAGTACGGGAAGACACTCTCTATTGCTGAATCTCCCACGTGGAGAGCGGGGGACCCACCACTTGGGGCTAAGCGCCTTGCGGCGCAGGGTCGCACTTCGACCCCAGCCCGTCAGCTAACCTCGCAAGCCGTTGAAGTGCGAATGGGTGTACCCGGCGCTTTTGCGTCCAGAACGCTCTTTGGAGCCGCCCCGGGTCACCGGGGCGGCTCATGCGCTCCTTGAAGCGGGGAGGGAGTATCGTGACCCACACGCCGCGAGACGGCTCGCAAAGCCGCACCCTCCTGGACGACCTCTTTCCGGGGGCGCGGCTGATCGTCGCCGCCAACCGCTCTCCCTTCCGACGCACCTTGGGCGTGCATGGTGAGGTGCGCTGGGAGCGGCCCGCCGGGGGTGTCACGGCCGCGCTCGATCCGCTCCTGCGCCAGACAGGCGGCCTCTGGGTGGCCGCCGAACCGGGAGCGCCCCAGGAACTCCGCGTGCCGCCGGAGGACCCGAGCTACGACGTGGCGGTGCTCGGAGTCCCTGCCGACGTCTACCGCGGCTATTACACCGGCTACTCCAACTCGGGTCTCTGGCCGCTCTGCCACAATCTCGTCGAGCGAGCCCACTTCCGTTCGAGCGACTGGGTGGCCTATCGCCAGGTCAACCGGCTGTTCGCCGCGCGCATCGCCAAGGAAGCCCGCGCGCAGGACCTCATCTGGGTGCACGACTACCAGCTGGCGCTCGTGCCCGGCTATCTCCGCCAGTTTGGCGTGAGCGGTCCGATCGCGTTCTTCTGGCACATTCCCTGGCCCCCGACCGTGGTGCTCCGTCTCGTGCCCGAACGCAAAGTGCTGCTGCAGGGTCTTCTCGAAGCCGATTGGATCGGCTTTCAGACGGAGGAGTCGGTCGACGCGTTCGTTTCTGCCGCGAGGCGGGAACTCGGCGTGCGCAGCCAGCGCTTCGCCCACGGCATCACGCTGCTTTACCAGGGCCACCAGACCCACGTCGCGTCGGTGCCGATCTCGATCGACGTGCAGAAGGTCGAGCAGCTGGCACGGACCGAGTATGCGGAACGACTCCTCGTGGACCTGCGCCGCCGTTGGCAGCTCGGCGCCGAGAGCATCCTCCTCCTCGGCGTCGACCGCCTCGACTACACGAAGGGCATCCCGGAGCGCCTCGACGGTTTCTCCCGCCTGCTGTCGCGCTACCCTTCGCTGCGAGGCAAGGCCCACTTTCTCCAGATCGCCGTCCCGACCCGCACCGAGATTGCGGACTATCGTAGGCTCGCGTTGTCGGTGCGTCGCAGGGTGGCCGCGATCAACCGCCGCTTCGGCGAACCTGGCTGGCTGCCCGTGCGGCTCATCGAGCACAACGTCCGCCTCGAGCGGCTCGTCGTGCTCTACCGCCTAGCCGACGTCGCTGTCGTCTCCTCCCTGTACGATGGGCTAAACCTGGTCGCAAAGGAGTATGTCGCGGCGCGCGTCGACGGCAGCGGCAGCCTCTGCCTGAGCGAGACGGCCGGTGCCTACCACGAGCTCCGCTCGGCTTTCCCCCTGTCACCCCTCAGCCCCGAGCGCGTGGCGGAGGGCATGGCCAGGGCGATCTTCGCCTCGCCGGAGGAGCGGCGGGAACGCATGCAATCCTTGCGGGGGGCCGTGTCGCGCAACACCGTCGAGACGTGGCTCAGCCGCGTGCTGACGGGTGTCCGACGCGCCACCGACGATCAGTTGTCGGGCGCGAACGAAACCCCTGTGTAATAGTGGCTCAAGATCTCCTGATAGGTCATGCCCTGCTCGGCCATGTACTGCGCCCCGTCCTGGCTCATGCCGACGCCGTGCCCGTTGCCGCGCCCGTCCAGCACATAGGTGGATGCGGCCAGCGGGTAGGTCGCCTGTGCGCCGCTGGCCCCCTCGACCGAGACGGTCGCTGGCAGCTGGCCCACGCCTGCCGCGCCCTCGGCGGCAGCACCCGCCAGACTGGGCAGGGTTACCGTACCGCTGGCGCCCTCGACGGTCACCGCGGCATTGGTCGTCACGGTGAAGAGTGTCGAAGGCAGACGCAAGAGCCCCCGGATGTTGTCCTTGTATACGGTGTACTGGCCCTCCGTCCCCTGAAACAGGACCGACAGCGGCCTGCCCGAGAACGTCTGGGACGTTCCCTGCAGCACCATCTGCTCGAGGTCGCCAACCGCGACGCCGCTCCAGTTGAGGACGAGATTCGCGATCTGCGCCGCGGTGAGCGTGATGGTCCAGGTCGTCGGCTGATAGCCCGGCAGCTCGTCGACACCGCGCAGATACGGCAGCGCTGTCGACCAGACATTTTCGGAGTTCTCGGTGGCGCCGCCCGAGTCGGCTGAGAATACGGCGTCGATGGGCTGTCCCTGGTACGTCATGATGATATTTGCCGTGGCGTCGACCGCAGCGCTCGAGCTGGGCTGCTCGGCGGCATAGCCCCCGTAGGCCTGGCTCAGTGTCGATCCGTAGACGTCGAAGATGCTGCCCGGGGTCGCGTTCTCCATCTGGTAGAGCGCATAGGTGCGCGACGCGACGGCCTGGGACTCGAGTGCCGCCTGGGACCAGCTGGCGGGCATCTCGGACGGAACGACGCCATAGAGGTACTGCTCGAGCGGAAGTGTATTGACGACCTCAAGGCGCGTTCCCGACAAGGTGAACGAGAGACTGCCGCGATAGGCCGTGCCCTGCACGGACAGGACACCGCCATCCCCTGAGGCGGAGAACAGGCTCTCCGTCCCGACCAGGAACGACACAGCCCCGCTCGGAACCTGCACCATGAGTTCGCTTCCGCTCGGCTGATAGGCCGTTGCCGCCGGCATCTGCGCCTGCACCGCGGCCAGCTCGGCCTGGGCTGCCGCGGCGCTCGCATACTGGCCCACCAGCACGCCCCACCCCTGCGGCAGCAGGATCGGATACGCGGGGACACCGGCCTGCCAGTAAGGCGTCACCATCGCCTGTGCCGCGGCCAGCGTCGGCAGGCCGGGAATGAGCACGCCGTAAGGCCCGTAGACCGCCGACGCCACCGTGGCGCTCTCGGCCGCGGCGGCCGCGCCGACGGTCGCATAGGGGCCTGAGAATACGTCGTACACACCGAGCGGCGTCAATTCGAGGTAGGCGGGGTGCCCCCCCGCCAGAAGCGCCGCCACGGCCTCCTGACCGGTCGCCAGGTCTGGTGTCTGGCTGACGAGGTCACGGTAGCCGAGCATGCGCACATAGCTCTGACCAGGCAGTTCCGTCTGGTTTGGGCCTGACGCGTAGACGACATTCTGGCTGGGTCCGGCCGGTGCCAGGGTCGCCGCCACCAGCGCCGATGAGCCGACGTACAGTCCGACGCGGATGTTCGGCGCCGTCTGGGCCACTGCAGTCGCCTGCCAGGCAGATGGTAAAAGCAGGGCCGCACAGACCAAAAGGGCCCTCAGGCCCCGGAAAGGTTTTGCCATGGTTCTGCGCGTTCGACAGGTTTCGGCCACGTTCCTTCCGCTCGTCTACCTTCGCCTTTTTAAGAGACCCCGTGACGTCAGTCGCCCTTTTATAGGCTTTGCGAAATGTCATGTCGACAAAAATCGCCATGTTCTGTGTCCTAACGATGGTTACCCAGTCCATTTGCTGTGGCCAAATCAGATTAATGCGGAAGACAAGATAATGGACACAGATCAATGTATGGAGTATCGTATCGCTAGCGCATACTGTGCTGTGTAAACCTGAAGGAGGCTACATCGTGTCCGTCCGCACTGGCCCCTATACGGATGAAGAGATCGCAGAGATCCGCAAGATGACGGCCAAGGTGCGCGAAGGCGCCCAGATCCGTGATCTAGCACAAGAGCTTGCTGTGGAACTCAACCGCTCTGCACGCGGCCTTGCCCTGACCATCGGCCGTGAGCTTGCGCGTCAGAATCCGCGGCGTCCAAGGCAGCGCAAGATCCGCGCCATCGGACGCGGTCGCGACATGATGGTCCTGACACAGCGACTTGCGGCACTTGCCCGCGAGCTCGACGATCTCGGCCGCAGGCGCCGCGACCTCGACCGCTCGATCGAGACGCGCCTTTCCGAGTACTCGGAGCTCAAGTCCAAGCTCTTGCAGGCGATTACGCCGGCCAATGTCGACGTGACGCCGCAACTCGCCGCCGAAGCCGCCACGGTCGAGGCGACCGAGGAGTAGACCCAAACGCACCAACGAGGCGCGCCCGCAAGGGCGCGCCTTTGTTTGGCACCGTTTCCCTTCAGATGTCGCCCGCGTTGAGGGGGGCGGGGTGCAGCCCCTCCTGCGCCAGGGTCTTGAGCAGTTGCGACAGTTCCTTGCCCACGCCAGGCACCCAGTGCAGCAGAATGATCTCCCCCGCCTGAATCGGTCCACCGTTCCACGTCTTGACGCCCTGACCCGGTACCCACTCGGCGCTCCACATCACGACGTAACGCAGTCCCGCGGCCCACGCCGCAGCTCGTACCCCAGGGCTGACTGCGCCGTAGGGCGGACGCCCCAACGTGGGCGCTGGTACGCCGAACCAGGCGGGATAGTCACTGACAGGGCCCTGCCACTGCGCTTCGGCTTCCGTCAGCGTGAGCAGCGTCAGGTTGGGATGGTTCACGGTGTGATCCTCGATCTCGCCTCCCGCCGCGGCGAAGGCGCGCCAGTAGTCAGGGTGTTCGACCGCAGCCTTGGCGATCAGGAACGCTGTCACCGGTATGTGGTCCCTCTGCATCAGCGCAAGCACGCTCGCGCTGGGAAACCAGCCGTCATCGATCGTCAGGTAGACCTGGCCGCCCATCTTGGCACCGAACCAGATCAGCGGTGCCTCGGGCAGGGCTGGCACCTTCACACGCCAGACGCTGCGGCCACCGCCTGGCCCTGTGACCAGAAGCCGGTAGTCAGCGGGTTCAGCGCCGCGCTTGAGTGTCACGGTCCTTGGCTGCGCCTTCTGCCAGCTGCCTGAGGGCGCGCCACGGACCGATGTGAGGGGTTCCGACGCGCGCAGGATGAGCGCAAGACTCGTCTCGTCCTCCGAGATCAGCGCAGGCGGCACTGGGGCCATGGTCACGATGTGGCAGGTCGAGGGGTCTGGCCCCCGCACCGCCACCTGGGCCGAGAAGACCTCGCCCGGCTTGAGCACAAGCGTCATGGCCCTCGTGGCCGGCTCCGTCTCGTCGAAGGCCGTAAAGGTGGTCCGGCCCATCACATAGCCCGCGAGGAGGCTCTGGGCCGGCGTCAGCCAGATACGCAGGCGGTCGCTGCCTCGATCGAGGTGCCATCGCAGCGAGGGTGCCGCGGCACGCAACATGGCAAAGCCGCCGCCTATCAGGAGAAGGATCGCCATCAGGCCGAGCCAAGGGCGCCACCCGGAGAACGCGAAAGACAGGACGCGGATCCGTGAGCCGTGCCGCGGCACGGGTCTCCCTCCTCGACAAGGGACGCCGTAGAACACGACATCCTATGTGCGAGGTGCCAGGAGCAGGCCCGTGGACAAGCGGAGGGCGAGATTGCCGGGCCGCCGCCTTGCCGCTATGCTCAGGCCAGGAGGGCGACATGCGCAGACGACAGCTTTTGCAGGTGCTGAAGGAGTCCAAGGAACCGATCTCCGGCAGTCAGTTCGCGGAGATGTTCGATGTCTCCCGGCAGGTGATCGTACACGATATCGCCCTCTTGCGGGCCGAGGGCCACGCGATCGACGCGACAACCCGCGGCTACCGCATGACGAGTGGCCCCATCGGCGTGCGCGACGTGTTCGCCGTGCGCCACACGCCATCTGAGACCCAGATCGAGCTGATGACGCTCGTCGATCTCGGAATCGTCGTCAAGGAGGTCGTCGTCGACCACCCGGTCTACGGCGAACTGCGCGGCGGCCTCGAGCTCCACTCGCGCCGCGATGTCGACCTGTTCCTGGACCGGTTGCGCGAGCACGGCGGCCTGCTCCTCAGCGTGCTCACGGGCGGAGCCCACGTCCACACCGTCGAGGCGCCGGACGCCCCTACGCTTGCTGCGGGGCGGCAGGCTCTCGCAGAGCTCGGGATCCTCGACGAAGCAGAAGATAGAGGCTAGCGGCCACCGCGCCGCCGACATAGTAGGCGATATCAGCGCCGCCCATCGCCCGGGCCGCCGGCCCGGTGAAGAGCGACTGCGACATGAAAGGCACCGACGCGGCGAGGCCGATCACGAACGCCCAGAATCCGACCCCGACTGTGCCGGGCGCCTTGGTCATCGCCCTTTCGGACAGCACGACGCCGAGCCATGGCGCGATCCAGTAGGAGAGCAGCAACAGGAAGGACTCGTAATCCGCGCTGAATCCGCGCATGCCCAAGAGCGCCAGCACGGTGCCCAGCACCCCGACGAGCACCGCCGCCAGGGCACGCGGCATGCGTATGCCGAGAGCCAGAAGCGATGTCGCACCGGTGTAGATGTTGAGGAGGTTCGCGGTCAGTGTGCCGAGGATGCCCGCGGCGAACACGAACAGGGCGAGCCTGTCGGCTGCCGCCTGCAACAGGGGCACGGCGTCGAAGAGCCTGAAGTGCGACGCAAGGGCGACGCCGATGACCTCCACCCAGAGACAGGAGGCGAGCGATCCGAGGAAGGTCCAGCCAAAGACGGGCCATTTGCGGGTCTTCGTCGGGAGGTAACGGGAATAGTCCGAGGCGTACGGCGCCCAGGAGAAGACGTAGGAAGCGATCATGGCGATGCCGAGGGCGAAGAGGGGCCAGCTGAACCCGCCGGATGAGGCAGAGCCGAAGCCGAGGGCGGCGGCGCGCCAGGTGAAGAAGGCGAAGGTCAGGACGAGCAGGATGCTCACCCACCTCTCCACCGTGTGGACCATGTCATATCCGACGGCCGCGATCGCGACCTGCAGCGCACCGATCAGGACGATGCCCCAGGCCTCCGGCAGATGCAGGAGGCTCGCGAGGAGCTGCCCGCCCAGGAGCGAGTTGACCGCAAACCATCCGAGACACGACAGCCAGTTGAGTGCTGCAGGCAGGTAGACGCCCAGGCTGCCGAACCCCGCGCGTGACAGCGCCAGCTGCGGCAGCCCGCTTTCCGGTCCCATGGTCGAGGCGATGCCGACGAGCGCGGCACCGATCAGGTTACCGATGACGACCGTCGCCAGGGACCACCAGAGTCCGAGTCCGAACGAATAGAGCAGGACGCCGAGGAACCAGGGCGGGATACCGAGGTTGGCTGCAAACCAGAGCGTGAAGAGACTCGAACTTTTGCCATGACGCTCCGCGGCGGGGACAGGTTCGATGCCGCGGGACTCGATCCGCAATGGGACCACCTCCAGGCTCTAGGTGACTATACACCTGTCTTGTCATGCTGCACAACAAGACAACCCTGGCCCTGTCGCCCTCCCTGTGCAATGAGACCCTCCGGTTCGCCCGCTGCCGAATCCGTGCAGCGGAGGCTGTCCGGCAACACGCCTTCCTCCGCCGAGCCATAGCATGCAGCGGCAGGCGCCCGGAGGGAAGGCTCATGCACGCGCTCATTCTTGCCGTCCTGATCGGCATCGCCGGCAACCTCGACAACCTGGGGGTCGGCGTGGCCTACGGCGTGCGCAAGATCGGCATCCCGTTCCGCAGCAACCTCTTCATCGCGCTGATGGCAGCCCTCGGCACGTTTGTCGTCGCCTACGCAGGGCTGGGCATCGGCCACGAACTCGCCCCTGCGATCGCCAACATGTTCGGGGCCGGCGTCATCATCGCCGTGGGCGTCTGGGTGCTCTGGCCGCGCAGGCCGAAAGCTCAGGAGGCGCATTCCACGGACGCCATCGGACTCGTGTACCATCCTGAGCACGCGGACATCGACCAGTCGGGAGACATTTCGGTCGCAGAGTCGCTGGCGCTCTCGGTCGGGCTGGGCATCAACGCCTGGGCCGGCGGGTTCGGCGGCGGCATGGTCGGCCTGCCGCCGTGGCTGCTGGCGCTGAGCACCGGTGTCTTCAGCTTCGCGACACTCTACGCCGGGGAGCATCTCGGCCGCAGGGCGCTCGGGAGCTGGCTCGGCCCCAAGGCGACGCTCGCCGCCGGCGTCCTGCTCATCCTCATCGGCATCAAGGACCTCGTCTAGCGCCGGACTCGAGGCCCTTGCCAGATCGCCAGGGCAAGCGCATCCGGGTCACCGGCGACGGTCGCAAGGAAGGATGCCGCCTCGAGCGTCCTTTCGACGCGGACGGGATCCTCCGCCAGGACGAAGAGCTCGCGCCGCGGTCCGTCCTCCTGCCACTCGCGGTAGCGGAGCCACTTGTGCCGGAGCTGCCGGGTCCCCTCCGTGCCGCAATCCACCTCGATCAATGCGTCACCGTATGGGGGACGACGCACCAGGGCGTCCGGCACCAGGGTACGTTCGCCAAGGCCTGCTGCGCTGCGATAGTCGAGCCTGGGTTCCGCCAGATAGGCGCCTTGGGGCATGCCGCTCCGGCGCAAGGCGAGGTAGAGCTCTGCGCGCCTTTGTTCGTGCCCCAGACGCAGGGCTGCGTAGGCCCTGAGCCCGTCCGCCCGCTCCTGCCCGAGGAGAGTCCGCGCCGCCCGCACGCCTGTCTGGGCAAGGTAGACGATCGTCCCGCTCGCTGTCGCCACCTCGCGCAAGAGGGCCCCGTCCTCGAGCAGCTTGATGGAACCGCCCGAGAGCGCTGCGAGGGTCTCCGCCTGCTGACGCGTCACAAAGCGGGCCTGGTAGAGGTCCTCGAGCAGTTCCCGATCGGCCGGGCCCAGACGCAGGAGACGTTCGGTGAGATCCGGGCGCGTCACGGCCTTGGCAGCCGGACCAGAACGGGCGGCAAGAGGCGGCCCCCCGCCGCCACCTCCGCCACCGCCTGGCCGCGCGGCAGGCGGCGCAGGGTCTCCTGATCGAAGCGTGGCGCCTCGCGCAGTCCGCCGCCTGGGCTCGTGACGAAGCGTCGGCCGAGGGACTCGCGCAACTGCTCGAGATCCTCGCGTCCCAGGCCCCCCAGCAGCACGCGATTGCGCGCGTTCGCCAACACCGCCTGACGAAGCTCCTCCGGCAACTGCCCGAGATGCTGGTGGGCAAGGACGGCGCCCACGCGGTGGGAGCGCGCCTGGGCGAGGAAGCTGCCAAAATCCGCCTGGGCGAAGGTCTGGAATTCATCGGCGTAGATGAAGGCGGCGGGCCCCTTGCTGCGACGCAGGGCCGCCGACTGGAAGAGGAGCAGCGCGAAGGAGCCCACGGCACGCGCGCCAAGGCCAATCTCACCTTCCGGCAGCGCCAGGGAGAGCATCTCCCCATCCGCGAGCAGGCGGTCGAAATCCATCCGTGGCGTCTGCGTGAACAGCCGACGCGCCCAGGGATGCGCAAGCACCTCGGAAAGCGCCGATTGCACTCCAATGAACGCGTCCTGCCGGAAACGCGGACTCCATCCCCCCACCTCGTCGCGGAAGTACCTGCGAACGTGGGCAGACTTCGCCTCGAGCAGCACCTCGCGCCGCATCTCCTCGCTGCGCAGGAATTCGGCGAGGTCTGGCAGCGTGGGCTCGGGCATGGCCTCCTTGAGCGCGAGCGCGGCGTGGCGCAGCATCGCCTGACCCACGCTGCGGTAGAACTCGTGCTGGCTGCCAAAGGCGCCGAACAGCGCGTAGGCCACCGTCTCCGCCGCCACCTCGGGCTCCCCCGCAAAGGGATCAAGGCCGACAGCGGGCTCTTCCTGCGGCCGCAGCGCGATCACGCGGCGACCTCGCGCCTTCCCTTCGGCGACGGCCAGGTCATGGAGGTCGCCCTTGGGGTCCAGGACCAAAAGGCCGTGTCCCACCGCGATATCCTGACGCACCAAAGGCCAAAGCACGCCCATCGTCTTGCCTGAACCTGTCGGCCCGAGCACATGCATGTGCAGGAACCGGTCGTCGATGGCAATGTCGACAGGCCGTCGCAGGGTCCCGGTCACGCCCAGCCTGACGGTATCGCTCTTGATGAAGCGCGGCCGCAGCCACACCCAGATCCAGAGTGCGAGTCCGATCTCGGCCAGGAACGAGATGACGAGCCAGAATGCTGGTTGGGCCGAAAAGCCGAGGGCGTGTCCGAGAGGCACCAGCCAGAGCGCCACCACAAGGTATACGAGCGAAATGGTAAAGAGCGGACGCCGCCGCACGACCCACGGCAGGCTCTGGATCGCGTATGCGTAGAGGACCCCCGTGAGCATCACGGCGAACCAGGGCCACTGCCCGCGTGCATAGAGGTAGAGGCCAGCCAGGGAAAGCGGCAGGACGATCACAGCCAAGATGGCACGAGGGATCTTCACCATATCGAAGCCCTTTCGACATGGCCATCCTCGGCGCCTTCGCAGGATTCGAGCTCGTTCGCACGGAATACGGCGCCGGAGGTGCTGCGTTCTGGTCCAGTTGAAGGGCGGACGGGGTGGCGTGCGCCTCGTCATCGGTCCCCGGCCGGACCCTCAGGCGTTGGTCGGAGAGATCATCCAGAGCCTTGAGGGCGCCGCCGGTTTTCTCGGAAATGCCCGCATCGCGGTGGAGATCGCCGACGACACGATTTCGCCCGAGCTCACCGCGGCCGTCAGTGAGGCCCTACGGCGCTTTCCCGGGCTCGGTCTCGCCAGCATCGGCCCCAAGCCCCACGCGCAGCCCTCGCGAGGCGACGAGCCCAAGGTGGTGCGCAGAACCGTACGTTCGGGTCAGGAAGTGACGCACCAGGGCGATCTCGTAGTGCTGGGCGATGTGCACGTCGGAGGTCGGCTCGTGGCCACCGGCGACGTGATCGTCGTCGGTGCACTGCGCGGCTTCGCCTGGGCAGGTGCCGAAGGCAACGAGAGCGCCATCATCTACGCCCAGGAGCTGTCGCCGACGCAGGTGCGCATCGCCAGCGCCATCGCCCAGGGCGCGCCCTCAGCGCCCGGCGGTGCCGAATACGCCCACCTCGAGGACGGCAACATCGTCGTGGAGCCGTGGGTGGCGAAAGGCGGTCGCCGCACCCCCGCGCGCCAAAGGCCCTAGTCGCGCTCAGGAAGAGGGCCCACCGCAAGCGCGGCGGGCTCTCTTCTCGTCACCGTGCGAACGTGACCTGCACGAGCATGGCATAGCTCGGTCCAGGCGTCGTCAGCCTCCGCATGTGGACGCTGACCACCTGCGGCCGCCCGAGCTGTTCCTGGAGAGCGGAGGCAATCGCCTGCGCGTCACCTCTCGCGGCCCGGACGGCTGCGGCCACCGCACTCGCCCGTTCACTCGCGCTCGGGGCTTGATACTGGTCCGCGGTGCCCTGGACCATGGTGGCGCCACTCGCCACGGCAGCGTCGATGGCCGCGCCGAGTTGACCGGCCTTGGCGATGCGCGCCACCACGTTCTGCACCACGACATAGCCGTCGCCCTGCTGGCTGCGCTGCAACGCCCCGATGCGGTAGCCTTGCACCTTGACATCGGTCGTGGGGACACCGGCCGAGCGGAGTCCCTGCCGCAGACGCTCAAGGGCGGCTTGCGCGTCGGACTGCGCCGAGCGGCTGTCCTGTGCGTGCGTCTCGATGCCGAGGTAGAGCGTGGCGCCCTCCGTAGGCGCTGCGACAGGTTCTTCCTCCGTAACCGTCAGCGTCGTATCGTTGGCCTTCACTTCCGCTGCGCGTCCTGTGCGTGGCGTCAGAGCCATGAGTGCGACCGCAAGAACCGCCATCGTCGTGAGAGCAGGCAGGGTACCACGAAACCATTGCACGGAACCGCCTCCCTGCAGCCAGCATTCCCCTGCGTGAACTGGACATGCGTTCCGCAGGAAGGGTCCCGCTGGCAGCGAAGGCTAAAAGGCTACCAGTTGCGGAGGTGGGACCATGCGCAGATATCTTGGCGCCTTGGCAGCGGTGGTGCTGCTTGCGCCCTTTGTCGCTGCCGCGACGCCGGCCGCCGCTCAGGCGCCGTTTTCCGATGTGCCCTCGACCTATTGGGCCGCAAGTGCCATCGACGCGCTCGCGGCACAGGGCGTCATCCGCGGCGAACCGGACGGACTCTTCCATCCGCTCGCGCCCGTGACGCGGGCCCAGTTCGCCGCCATGATCGTGCGCGCCGAACACCTGCCGAAGGTCAGCGTCGGGCCGAATTTCAACGACGTCACCCCTGCCAATACGCTCTACGCCGACATCGAGACGGCTGCAGCCGACGGCCTGATGCTCGGTGAAAGCCTGACAAAGTTCGCGCCAGGAGCCACGATCAACCGGGCCATGGCGGCCACCATCGCGGTGCGGGCCATCGGGCTCGGACCTCTGGGCAACGACCTCCAAAGCCAGCCGGCAGGCTACGCCGACAGTGCCCGCATCCCGAGCTATGCGCTCGGCTACGTGGTGGCGGCCAAGCGCCTTGGCCTGATGCAGGGCATGGCGGGCAACGTCTTCGACCCGGCGGGCTCCCTCGACCGCGCACAGGCCGCAGCCGTCATCTACCGCATGCTCGGTCTCCCGCCGCAAAGCATCTCGTCGCTGGCCGCGTCGGTGGTCAGCCAGGTCAACGGCGGAAGTTCCGCCACCTCGATCGCGGTCGGACAGTCCACCACACTCTGGTCTGTCGCCCGCGACGCCTCGGGTCTCCCGGTACCTGCCACGGTGACGTGGAGCGCAAGCGGTGGCACGCTCAACGGCACGACCTTCAGCGCCCAGTCGCCGGGCAGCTATCAGCTGATGGCGACCGTGCAGGGTTCTTCAGCGAGGAAGGCCATGACCATCCACGTCGAGCAGGCCACTTCGCTCGCCATCTACGGCCTGCTGGAAGTGGCCGGACCGGGTGCCACGGTGCCGGTGCAGGTAACGGTCCTCGACCAGGGCGGCAAGCGCGACGTCGCCGACGGGTCCCGCGCCATCACGCTGACGGCGACCAACGCGAGCTCGCAGCCGGTCACCCTGACCCAGACTGCCCAGGCAGGCCAGACGACCTTCAATTTCGCGCCGCCAGCCGCGGGACCGTGGTCCCTCACAGCCAGCGCGCCGGGCCTCGCGAGCGGCACGGCGGCCTTCGATGTCCTCGCCACACCTTTCCCCAGTCCGTTGCAGCTGACCGGCCCGGCCCAGATCCTGCCGGGGCAATCCGCTGCCGTGACGGCCAGCCTGCCGACAGGGGCGAGCGAGTCGTCGCCCGTCACCCTGACATCGAGCAACCCGGCCGTGGTGTCGGTAGGGGGATCCGGCACGGACTCCTTGACGCCAGCGGGCCTCTCCTTCCAGGTGCAGGCCCTTGCACCTGGCAGCGCCACGCTCACCCTGAGCAACGGCGCGGGCGCCTTCGAGAGCGCCACGCTGGCGGTTACGGTGCCGGCGCTCGGCCAGTTGGCCCTTCCCGCGCCAGCCGCGGTCACGGCGGGTCAGCAGGCGACGGCCATCGTCACGGTCATGCCCAGCCTGCCGGCACCACCTCCCAGCGTCGCCCTCACGCTCGTGAATCCGCAAGGCGTCTCCGTCGCCACCATGACGGCCACAGCCCAGGGTAGCGCCGCATCGTTCAATCTTCAGGAGGACGAGGCCGGCACGTGGCAGCTCAAGGCGTCGGCACCTGGCTATACCCCGGCGACGACCAGCTGGGTAATCAATCCGGGTCCCGCGACGCAGCTGATCGCCACCGGCGCTCCGTCCACCATCGTCGTGGCTGGCCAGAGCGCGAACCTGCAGGTCATGCTGGCCGACAGCTACGACAATCCCGTGGCGTCGCCGCTCAGCGTTGCCCTGACGACGCAGGGCAACGCCGGGACCCTGACCGGAGTCGCAACGGCCCTGCCCGGTCCAGGCCCGGCGGCGGTGTTCGACGCCACGACTCCCGGCACCGAGACCGTCGACGTCAGCGATCCCGCGGCACCTCAGTTCGGCACTCAAGCGGTTACCTTCCGCGTCATCGCCCAGAGCGCGGACGTCGTTGCGGGAAAGGGATTCTGGCTGCTCAGCAGCGACCTGGCCAAGATACCCGCGCCGCAGCTCATCGCCCAGCTGAAAAGCCTGGGCGCGACCCACGTCTACCTCGAGGTGGAGACCAGCTACGGCTTCTACGGCAGCGACCAGCTGCGCACATTCCTCTTTCAGGCGCACGATGCAGGCATCGCGGTGATCGCCTGGGTCTACCCGTACCTCAACAACGTAGCCCTCGACGAAAGCCTGACACAGCAGGTGGCGGACTACGTAGCCCCAACCGGCGACAAGCCGGACGGCATCGCGGCGGACATCGAGGAGAACCTGAGCGCCTCGGCCGTCTCGAGTTATGCCGCGGCGGTGCGTCAGGCGCTCGGCCCTGCCGGCGTCCTGATCGCTGTGACCTACCCGCCCATCTACCACGAGAACTATCCCTACGCCGCCCTGGCACCTTACGTCACGCTCTACGCGCCCATGGACTACTGGCACTATCAGGCCACGAGCGAAGATTTCACCCAGGCCTATCAGTACGTGAACCAGACCGTCGGGCTGATACGGCAGCTCTCCGGCCTGCCTCAGGTGCCGGTCACCGTCATCGGACAGTCCTACGACATGTTCTCGAGCGGCGCACAAGGCGTCTTCAGCCCGACACAGCTGGAAATCGAGGCGGCCTTCCAGGCTGCGAGCGATGCAGGCGCTATCGGCATCTCCTTCTACAGGCTGCCGACCGCGACCGCGAGCGAACTGCAGACGATTGAGACGCTGCCCTTCCCGGACGCGAGCAACTGAAGGCAGAGCCGAGTGGCCGCCGCCTATGCGGGCGGACTCTCGGCATCTGCGGAGCTGATAGGCTTGCGGTTCAGACGAGGCGCACGACGCGGAACGAGGTCTTGCCCGCGCGTCGCGCCCCGCGCTGCAGCACGATGCCGTAGAGAAGATCCCTGGCGCCGTGGAGGACACCGAGCGGCAGCGAGAGTTCCACGATCCGGCCCGCGAAGCGCGCGCGGATGCCGGGGTCCAACCCTGGCTGCTCGCCATCCCAGAACACCGGGCGCATACCAGGACCGATGTCGATGCGCCGCCGCAGGTAATGCTGCGGCAGACCTTGGCCGAAGGCCATGAGGAAATTGCGCAGCACGAGGTCGCGTCCGGGCTCCTGGCGCAGGGCGATGCGCACCAGGAGGCGCCCCCCGTCCTGGGCCATCCGCACATCCTGCACCAGGCTGCGCGCCCCCAGGAGGTCGGCGAAGAGCGTGCCCTCCGGATCCTCGATATCGTTGGTCACCCGCGACCAGGAGCCTTCCCAGGCGGCGACCAGACGCGCGGGAAAGAGACCGAAGAGCTCGTTGCGGCGAGCGAACGCGATCAAACGGTCCGACATGACTTCCATCTGCGAATGGTAAAGCCGGATCGCATCCGCCTTTGCCGTCACCGTGGCGCTCGTCAGAACCTGGCGGTACCAGGTCGTCCCCACGTGGGCGAATTCCCACGGCGGCAGGAGCGCCCTATCGGGATGGAACCCGAACGGCAGCGGCCAGTCGCCCCAGTGCACGAGATACCTGAGACATGCCATCCCCGTCACGAAGGCATGTCCTTCCTGGCGCAGCCGCTCGATCGCGGCGTCGGCGAAGGCCGCCATGGCCCAGTGGTCGGGGTGCACGTCGTTCGGGTGCGGCAGCACGAGGATCGCCGGCCGGATGGTGCGAATCGCTTCATATACGGCCTCGAACTCGTCTTCACCCGTGTAGGCTACGCCAGGCTGCACGGTGTCCTCGTACGGATCCCGATCGCGCTGGGTGAAACGCGACCGGTACGCCGTCCGCCAGTTGTAGAGGAAGAGGTGGTCGGTGCCGCTGTCCGGAAAGCCGAGGAACCTGATCCGGCTGTCCTGCAGCCCGAGGCTGCGGACGGCCGCCCTGGACTCGGCCATGCGCATGCGTCCAAGGCGCAGATAGTCTTCCGGCGTCGGGTCGGTGGTGAAATAGACGCGGTCGGCGTCCGCGGGAAACCCGTCGCCGCTCGTCGCCACCAGGACGTGCACATCGCTCCCGGCCGCAAGCATCTCATGCCAGAAGCCGCCGCTGCCCAGCACCTCATCATCGGGATGCGGCGCCAGGATCAGAATCGGCGATGTCTTGCCCACGGGCAGCCGGCCCGAAGACGCCGTGCCCGAGGGCGTGAAAACGGGATCGGTCAGGAAGAAGCCGCCCGTTGCCAGGAGGAAGCCTCCGAGACCTGCGGTCAGAAGCTCTCGACGCGTCATCCGGCGCAAGGGAGTCGGCCTCGCTCTCCTGGAATTATGACACGGCGATCATAGCAGACCGTTCGCCTTCGCCACCTCGGCCAAAAAGGCCCTCACGCCCTGGCGAAGTTCCGGGCGCTGGAGTGCGAAGCTGATCTGGGCCCGCAGCAGGCCCAGCGGCTCCCCGATGTCGTAGCGCTCACCGACCACGGTGACGGCGTATACGGGCCGGGACTGGCAGAGCGCGCGCAAGGCGTCCGTGAGCTGGATCTCGCCGCCTGCTCCAGGCTCGACTCGCGCGAGATGGGAGAAGATCCCCGGCGGCAACACGTACCGACCGACGACGCCAAGATGCGACGGAGCCTCCTCCTGCCTTGGCTTCTCCACCATGTCGAGAACCCGGAACACGCCGGGCTCCACCTCTTCTCCAACCGTCACGACCCCATACCGGCTGATATCCTGCGGCGGCACGGGGACGACGGCGACCACGGGCGCATCGAGCCGCTCAGCGACGGAGATGAGCTGCGACAGGGCAGGTTCAGGACTGAGATAGAGATCGTCGGGCAACAGAACAGCGAAATCCTCCCCGTCAATGTGGCGTTCGGCACAGGCAATCGCATGGCCGAGTCCGCGCGGGGTTCCCTGCCGCACGTAGAAGACCTGAAGGCGGTCCAGGAGCGCCTGCAGCTCGCCCAGCCGCGGGTTGCCTGTCGCCTCGAGCAGGCGTTCGAGTTCGATCGCACGGTCGAAGTGATCCTCGATCGCCCGCTTGCCGCGGCCCGTGACGATGAGGAGGTCACGAATGCCGCAGGCGTCCACCTCTTCGGCAATGTAGTGAATAGCCGGCCGATCGACGACCGGAAGCATCTCTTTCGGCTGGGCCTTTGTTGCAGGAAGAAAGCGGGTGCCGAGACCTGCCGCCGGCACTACGGCCTTTGCAACACGCATGAAGTCCTCCTGAGACTTTGGTGGTGGCTAGTGTCTCCACCATTGTAGCCGATCTCCAGCTTGCCGTGATCAGTGCCAAAGCCAGCCCGCCACGATGATGGCGGTCGCGTAGCCGATGGCATCGACGCTCAGGCAGAGTGGCAGCGCATAGCGCGAGCGTCGCACCCCGACCGATCCGAGATAGACGGTCAGCACGTAGAGCGTGGTCTCCGAGGAGCCTTGGATGGTGGAGACCAGGTGGCCGAGAAAGCTGTCCGGACCATGCTGGTGCAGGAGAGAGAGAACGAGACCCGCCGACGCCGAACCGGAGAGAGGTCGCACCAGCAGCAGGGGCAGAAGAGCGGCCGGGACACCGAGTGGCCGCAGGACGGGTGCCAAGGCGGTGCTCAGCATTTCGAGAGCACCGCTCATGCGGAACGCGGCCACTGCGACATAGATGGCCAGGAGATAGGGAAACAGGCTCAAGGACAGCTGCAGCCCCTCGCGGGCCCCTTGCACGAACTCGGCGAGCAGGTCCACGCGCCGCCAGAGGCCGTGCAGCAGAACGGCAGCGATGAAGATCGGCACAAGCCAGCCCGCCAGGCTTCCCACTGCCTGGATCATGCGCTCGAGCGGGCGGCCCGGCGGAATACTCCGTGCAGCACCAGCGCGGAGATGAATGCCACGCCCGTGACGATGATGGAAGCCACCGCGGTGCCGGCCGGGTCGAGCGAACCGGCCGCCGCGCGCATGGCGATGGTTCCGGCCGGCAGCAGATTCAGTGCGGCCGAGTTGAGCACCAGGAAGAGGATCATCTCGTCCGACGCCGTTTCCTTCTCCGGCATCGCGTGCGCGAGCTCCTGCATGGCCTTGAGACCGAACGGCGTTGCCGCCGATCCAAGGCCAAGCGCGTTGGCTACAAGGTTCATCGCCATCAGGGCAAAGGCCGGATGCCCGTCCGGAAGCTTGCGGAAGAGCAGGCGCAGGAGCGGTAGCAACGGCCGCGCGAGCAACTCGAGCAAACCGCTCTTTTCCGCGATGCGGCTCAGCCCGAACCAGAACGCAGTCACCGCCGCGAGGTCCATGGCCAGCTTGGCTGCCTGCATCGCCTGCGTGAAGAGCCCAGACCCCAGGCTGTCGATCGTACCGTGCGCACCGCCGACGCCCAGGGCGATCAGCATCAGGAGCGCCCACACGGCGTTCAGCATCGAGCTACCCCCTGCCCTGTTTCTATGGCTCGTCGCGACAGGGAAGACCAGGCCCGGGTAAGAGCGCATATGCTGTCTGCGGTTCGATTTCGGTCAAGGGGGACTCAGGGTGCTCTATGCAGTTCTTCGCTCGAAGATCCACCGGGCGCGCGTGACGGAGGCGGTCCTCGACTACCAGGGCAGCCTTTCGCTCGACGCGGATCTGATGGCTGCGGCCGACCTCAGGGAGTTCGACTGGGTGCAAATCACGTCGATGGCCAACGGTGCCCGTTGGCAGACCTATGTCCTGACCGCGCCCAAGGGCAGCGGCACCGTCCGCGCGAACGGTGCGGCCGCACGCCACTTCGCGCCCGGCGACGAAGTGATCATCCTCGCGTTCGCCTACGCGACCGCCGAGGAACGCCTGCGCAGCTTACCGCGCATCGTCCACGTCGATGGGGCCAACCAGCCGGTGACACCTACAGGAGACCTGTAGGCACTAGTGGAAGATCTCCTGCATCGTGCCCCGAAGGGAGCCTTCACGCGTGCAGCTTCGTCAGGTGGAGATCTTCGCTTTGCGGATGCGCCTGAGACACCCGTTCGAAACCAGCTTCGGCCGCGAGGACGACCGGGAGTTCCTCCTGGTGCGCGCCGAGACCGAGGACTTCGTGGGCTGGGGCGAAGTGACGGTATCCAGAGACCCCTTCTACTCCTACGAGACCGTAGCGACGGCGCAGTCGGTGCTGCACGATTACCTCGTGCCGTGGGTCCTCGCTAGGCCGATCGGCCATCCGGACGAACTCGGCCCACGTTTCGCACAGGTGCGAGGCCACCAGATGGCCAAGTCCGGCCTGGAAGGGGCGGTATGGGACATCTACGCCCAGGAGCTCGGTCTGCCCCTCAGCACGGCACTGGGCGGGACGCGGCAGGAGATCGAGGTAGGCATCTCGATCGGCATCGAGCCGACCGCGGAGCTATTGCTGAAGCAGGTGGAACGATTCCTCGGCGAGGGTTACCGGCGCTTCAAGATCAAGATCAAGCCGGGCGTCGACTACGACCGGCTCAAGGCGGTGCGCAAGGAGTTCGGAGCGATCCCCATGATGGCCGACGCGAACTCGGCCTACACGCTCGATGACCTGCCCCTGCTGCAGCGGCTGGATGATCTCGACCTGATGATGATCGAACAGCCCTTGGCCTATGACGACATCATCGACCATGCCACGCTGCAGAAGCAGCTCAGGACACCGATCTGCCTCGACGAGAGCATCCATGGCCCGGGAGACCTCAGGAAGGCCATCGCCCTTGGCTCCGGACGCATCCTGAACGTCAAGATCGGACGGCTGGGCGGACTTTCCGAGTCCGTGCAGAGCCACAATCTGTGCCAGGATGCCGGCTGGCCCGTCTGGTGCGGCGGCATGCTGGAGTCTGGCGTCGGCCGACTCCACAATGTGGCCATCACCACGCTGCCCGGCTTCACGCTGCCCGGCGATACGGCAGCCAGCAGCCGGTACTGGCAGGAGGACATCATCGAACCCGAGGTGATCGTCTCGCCGAGGGGTACCATACAGGTGCCGGATGCGCCAGGTCTGGGACACAAGGTGCGCGAAGACATGGTGCGATCGATGGCCCATGCGCACTGGGCGATGCGCAGCTAGATGACACGACCGGCGAAAGAGGGCCAGACGGGTCGCCAGGAGGCGCTTCTCGCCGCGGCGGCCGCCGTCTTCGCGCAGCAGGGCTACCACGCGGCGACCATCGCGGAAATCGCACGACGGGCCCATGTGGCCACTGGGACCTTCTATCTCTACTTCCCGTCGAAGGAGCAGTGTTTCGGCCAGCTCATCGCCACTCTGTACGACGAGGTGCTGAGAGAAGTCCGACGGCGCAGACGCGGCGCCGGGAGCGTGCTCGTCAAGCTGGATCGATCTGTGCAGGCCGTGCTGCAATGCTTCAGGCAGCGCCAGGACCTGGCGTCGATCGTGCTGTTGCAGGCCTCCGGCGCGACGAAACCGCTGCAGGAACGCCTCACCGCGATCGAGTCGGACCTTCTCCATCTCCTTGCCACGGATCTAGCCGAAGCAGTGCAAGCTGGACTCATCCCCCCGGGTGACGCGGCGTTGAGAGCGCGACTCGTCCTGGGCGCCATGCGCGAGGCCCTGGTTTATGGCTTGGCTCAGTCCGGGCAGTCTGCCCCCGCCGACGCCGAAGTGCGCCGCTTCCTGCTCTGGGCTGTCGGCGGACAGGCCGCCCCTGTTGAGGAAGAAAGTTCTGCTACGTCTTAGTAGATGCGGGCATCGCACGAAACTGGAGGTGTGCCGTTGCAGCGCCTAGCCATCATCGCAGCCGTCGCCAGCCTCCTGCTGACGTTCGGCGGCACCGCGCAGGCAGGAGGCACGGCGCCGGCAGCGTCCCCCGTTTTGAGGGTGGGCGTCGTGGGCACGTTCGGCACCCTCAATCCCCTGCTCTATAGCACCCAGGCTGCCGCAGACGTCCTTGGCGCGACCTCGGACGGTCTCATGAGCTACCGTCCCGCCAGCGCAGACGGTAGCCTCCACTACGTGTGGCGGCCCGATCTCCTTGCGTCGACGCCTCGCATCACGATAACGGGCACACCGGGCCCCACAGCCGACGTGACCATCGTCTATCGCCTGCGCCGGGGCCTGCGCTGGTCCGACGGCAAGCCTCTGACGTCGCGGGACATCCGCTTCACATGGCAGGCTATCATGGCGCCCGGCAACGGAGCCTACCAAGCCGGATACAACCAGATCACAGCGATCGCTACGCCCGACCGCCTCACCGCCATCGTCCACATGCATGGCACTTTCGCGGCCTGGCAGACCCTCTTCTCTGCCCTGCTGCCCTGGCATGCGCTGCATAGCCGCCTTCAAACCATCGCGACCGACAAGGCCTACAGCGATCATCCGCTGTCGACCGGGCCGTACGCTGTGCATCAGTATAGGAACCCAAGCGTGGTGCTCGTGGCGAACCCGTATTACTCGGGCCAGGACGGGCCGCGGCCGGCATTCAAGGAGATCGTGGTGTCGTCCTACAGCCGACAGTCCTATCTCGTCGCGGCGCTCGAGAAGCATCAGGTCGATCTGGGCGATCTCATGGCGCTCAACACAGGCACCGTCCAGACGCTGCGCAACCAGCGCTTCGCCATCGACAGCGTGCCGAGCACAGTATTCGAGCAGTTCACCTTCAACCTGCGCGATCCGATCGCCGGCGACCTGAACGTACGGAGGGCCTTCTATCTGGCATTGAATCGCCAGAAGATGGCCGCCAGCATCTCAGGCGGCCGCTGGCAGGTCGCGACATCGGACCAGCCGCCCTGGAGCTGGGCGTTCAACCCGAAGGTGCCGGTGGTGCATCAGAACGTTGTCCAGGCCCGCAGCATCCTCGCACAGGACGGCTGGCAGATCGGCAAGGACGGGTTCTTCCAGAAGAACGGACAGGAACTCGTGCTGGACGTCTCCCTGACCCATACGCCGCTCCATGCTGCGATCATGCATTATGTGACGCGCGAGGAAGCCAAGGCGGGCATCCGCGTCCTGCCCGTCTACTTCACGACCCAGGCCCTGTTCGGACCCAACGGCATGTTTGCGCAGGGCACCTTCCAGGTGGGTGAGTTCGGTCTCATGAACAACGTCGACCCCGACGACGCTGCGATCTGGAATTCGAACCTCGGCAGCCCCTACCAGCAGGGAGACGACTTCTCCGGCTACCAGAATCCGAATGTCAACCAGTGGACGCTCGATGCCCTCAACCAGATGAACCCGTCGCTGCGGGCGCAGGATTACCGGCGGGTACAGATGCAGCTCTACGAGGACCTTCCCATGGTGCCGCTCTTCTACGCCTCGACCGAGACGGTCTATAGCCCTCGGAGGATCGCGCGCGTCTCGCTGAGCGCCTATAGTGGCACATTGTGGAACGCGAACACCTGGCGCCTCCCTTCCAAGTAGGCGTATGACAAGGCCCCGCCGCCCAGCCGCGGCGGCGGGGCCCACTCGTCTCACCAGGGACAGGCGATGGGTCGCATGGTCCACACGGCCAGCACATTGGTGTTAGCATAAGACTATAGCGAGGGCCACTTGGCGGCGATCGTGCTCCAGTTGTCCCAAGCGCCATTTCCATGAAGGGAAGAAGCCCGGGTCTTGCCGGGCGCCGCCTACGACGTTGCCGGAGGAGTTCCATCGCCTGATGGGCAGCTGGGCGACCGGTGTCACCGTCGTCACATGCCTGGGTCCGCACGGACCGCACGGCATGACGGCGAACGCTTTTCTCTCGGTATCGCTCGAGCCGCCTCTTGTCCTCGTGTCGATCGGCCAAGAGAACGACTCGCACGCGATCATCAGCGCATCGCAGCGCTTCGCGGTCTCGATCCTCGCCGCGTCGCAGCAGCATCTCTCGGTTCACTTCGCGCAGCGCTTCAAGGACTCTGGGCAGGCGCTCGCAGCTGTCGCCTGGTCTTTGAGCCCTTCAGGCCTACCGTGGATCGACGGGGCGGTCGGACACCTCGAGTGTGCCGTGGAAGGGATCTTCACCGCGCAGGACCACACGCTTTTCCTTGGACGAGTCCTGCACCTCGACGGTCCAACCGACGCATCGCCGCTTGTCTACTTCCGCTCGCGCTACACGACCACCGGCTGACCATTGGCTGTGCCGGTGGTGTCCAGAACGTAGTGGACTTCGAGACGCCCGATTTCGCGGATTATCTAGCTCGCACGGGCTGTAGCTTCGTCGAGGCGGGCACCACCGGCGGCCCGGCGCAGCGCCTGGTCGCCGATGGTGAAGCGCGAGACGCGGCGGACGGTGGCGCGCAGTTGCGAGCTCAGAGCCTCGATCGCGTCGGTGGTGCGCAGGCCACGGCGTAGCTGGGCAGGAAGGCCCAGCTTTAGCACGGCGAGGGTCTGCTCGAGCCCCTCGCGCAGGCTGCCGGCGGCGCCGGGGTACTTGACGTCCACCTCCTTGGCGAGCGCCTCGCGGTCAACTCCTTTCTCGTGCACCCCGAGTCTGACAATCCCGGGGAGGAGGGCGCCACCCGCATTCCCCACTGAAATTCGGAACCTACCCGGGGCGTGTCTGGTCCCGTGCACGACCGTGCCGCCTGCCGTTGCGGCAGGCGGCACTTGCCCGACAAGGTGCAGGACCTTACCTGATCAACCGCCTGAGATGGCGCGCAGAAGCCAGACCTCGTCGCCGTCCTTCAGCTGGGTTGTCCAGAGCTTATGACGCTCGACCTTGGTCTCACCAACGAACAGGTTGAGATGGGGCCTGATCTGGCCGTCCGCCTCCACGATCCTGGGCAGGAGGGAAGGGCTCGAGACGGCGACGTCCTGCAACAGCTCCCCTAGACTCTGGCGGGCAGGCTGCCGGGTGTGCGGGGCCATGCCCACCTCCCGCGCCAGATCATCCGGCAGATGCAGGGTGATCATCGGATGGCGGCGGCTTTCACCGAGAAGACGCGCGGCAGGTGGGCTGCGATCTCCTGCCAGTGGCGTCCCCCATCGGCAGAGGCGTAGACGCTGCCCGATGTCGTACCGAAATAGAGGCCCAAAGCATCCTGGCCGTCATCGTCCATGGCATCACGCAGCACAGTGGCGTAAGAGGTCGGCGGCAGGCCCGCGGCGAGCGGCTGCCACGTGGCGCCAGCGTCCTTCGTGCCCCATACACCGAGTGTTCCTTGCGCCCAGCGCTTCTCGTCGGACTGCAGCGGGATGACATAGGCGGCGTCCGGGTCGCCGGGGTGGGCGACGATGGGGAAGCCGAAGTCCCCGGGCAGACTCCTGCCCACCTCGTGCCAGGTATCGCCACCGTCGTCCGAGCGGTACACCCCGCCATGGTTCTGCATCCAGAGCCGCGCGGGATCGGCACGGCACACGTCGATCTTGTGCACGCATTGCCCCGCCTCGGGATAGCGCTGCCCCTCTGGCAGGAAACGCGCCTCGATCCCCGCGTTGATCGGCAGGAAACTCTCGCCGGCATCCTTCGTCCGGTAGGCGCCGCCGGCCGAGCATGCCGTATAGATGGTGCCGTCATCTGCCGCCAGCACCGTGTGCAGGCACTTGCCGCCGTTGCCTGGGCCCCAAAGCTCGTGCGTCGGGTGGCGCCGCAGGGAGGCCACCTCGCTCCAACTGTCGCCCCCATCGACCGACCGGAAGAGGCCGCTCGCCTCCACACCTGCATAGAGCGTGCCGGGCTCATCGTCTCCCGCCGGCGTGATCGCCCAGATGCGCGTGACCTTCTCCTCGTCGTCGCTCCCGTAGGAGGGGACGATCCCCGCGTCCCACGTCCGGCCGAAGTCCCGTGAGCGGCGTATCGACGGCCCGTAGAATTCCGAGTTGACGCCCGCGAACAATACGCCGCTGCGCGGATCCAGCACCGCGGTGTAGCAGGGTGTCTGCGCGAAGTCCGGACCTTCGACGCTCCAAACGCGGCGATCGTGGGACCTGAAACGGAACAGCCCCTTCGCTGTCCCGACAAGCAGCATGAACTCCAACGTGTACTCCCCCTTTGACTGCCCTGATCAGGGCAACCGACACGTTGGCGGTTTCATACGACAGACGCGAAGGGCACTCCTGCGTTCCTGATCACTGCGCGATGCGGACCTGCTGAGGCAGGAGGAGGGACCCGAGAAATCCCGCGATGCCGAAGATCCAGAGCAGCCCCAGCACTTCCCGCACGCCGACCGCATCCGCCATCTGCCCCAACCAGAGCATCACGACACCGCCCAAGCCGATCGCGAGGCCGATCGTCAAGGATGATGCCACGGCCTGCCGGCCCGGCAGCAGTTCCTGCGCCAGCACGACCGTAGTGCTGAAGGTGGCGACAATGGCAAAGCCCAGTACTCCAAGATCCACGAACTGCCAGAGTCCGCCAAGACGCGGCAGGAGATAGAGGAGCGGCGTCGTGGCCACCCAGCTCCAGAGCATGAGGCTGCGCCGTCCGAAGCGGTCGGAGATCGGCCCACCGACCAGTGTGCCGAAGGCGCCCATGATGAGGAAGAAGAAGAGAACGGCTCCCGACAGGCTCGGTGACAGCACGTGCAGATGGGAGAGGTAGAGCGGGAAGAAGGTGAGCACGCCATACTGCGCAACACTGCGTAGGACGACGACCAGCACGAGGATCGAGAGAAGGAGCCACGGCACCGGCGCCGTCTTCATCTCGTGCACGGGTCGGGCCGCGACCTGACGTGGGGCGAAGAAGCGCAGGACGATCAGGGCCAAGGCGCCGGGGATGAGAAACCAGATCACGCCCGAGAGCCCGAAGGCGTGGGTGGTGAGCCCCGCCAGAAGCGGACCAAAGGCGAAGCCGATGTTCCCCCCGACGGAAAAGATGCTCATACCGGATGCGCGTTTCGCTCCGGCGGCGAAGTAGGCCGCAGACGCACCCACCGGATGGAAGGCGGCCACGCCGATGCCGGTGACCGCGACCAGCGCGATGAACGCGGTATAGCCACCCGCCAGCGCATAAGCGGCTGTTCCGATCGCGGCCAGCGCGAGCGCCAGCGGCATCAGCCAGGGCATCGGACGCTTGTCCGCAAGCAGGCCGAAAAGAGGCTGGATCACGGACGACGTCAAGCTCGAGACCAGGATGACGAGCGCCGCGCTGCTGTAGTCAAGGGAGAAGAGCGCCGTGGCCAGCGGCAGAAGTGCCGGGACGGCGCCCGAGTTCAGGTCGGCTGTGAAGTGCGCGAAGCTGAGGCTCAGGAGGGCACGCCGGTTCATCCCGCCGCCGGCACCGCGAGAAGATCGGCGATGGCCGCGTCGATTTCTCCCGCCGCCGTGCCCGAAACGGGCTGGAGCGGAGGCACCGGATCACCAGCCGCAAACCCAAGGCGCGCGGCGGCGTACTTGAGCCCAGGGATGCCATAGCGCCGCGTCACGAGCGCATTCAGCCGCACGAGCGACCGCTGCGCCTCGGCTGCGGCACTGATCTCGCCCGCCTCGAAGAGGACTGCGGCGGAGCGCATGCGGTCCGGGACAAGATTCGCAAGGGCTGCAATGGTGCCCTGGGCGCCGTGCGCCATAGCGGCCAGAAGCGCCCCCCCGGAACCGACGTAGTAGCGGAATCCGTCGGGCCGACTGGCGAGGATCTCGACAAGCAGTGCGAGGTTCCCTGTGGAGTCCTTCATGCCCACGACGCCCGGAATGGCGGCTATATCGAGGATGTCCTGCAGGTCGAGCATCATGCCGGTGTAGGACGGGATGTGGTAGAGGTAGGTCGGGCCAATGGCCGAGATGGTCTTGTAATACTCCCGCAGCGCAGCGCCCTTGAGCTGTGGGGTGTAGTAGTGCGGGGTCACGGCGAGGAGTCCCGTCGCACCGAGCTCCATCGCCCGTTCCGCCAGGGCGACGCTGGACTCCGTCGTCTCGGAGCCCACCTGCACGAACACAGTGCGGCCGGCTGCACCGGAAAGAACGGTCCGTACCGCCTCGAGCCGCTCCTGCCCCGACAGGTAGATGTACTCGCCTGAGGAGCCGAGGACGAGGAATCCGTCGAGCGCGGGACCTAGCTTCGCGACGTTCGCCGCCAGGCCATCGAGGTCCAGTCGTCCCTTGGCATCGCGGGGGCTGATCAGAGGCGCCAGGATTTCTGCCGACATCGTTCGGATCACCTCGGATGCTCCCATTCTTTCCGGGAAGGGCCCTTACCTGCCATGCCCCAACTTCGCAGCTGGTACCACGTGTCTAGCCTGCCCAACATCGTGGCAACGCTTGGGGTGGGAGGCAGGAAAGATGCTCAATCGCAGGTTCGAACAGGATGGCGTCATTGCAGGACATATCGGGCACTACGGCTTTGATGCTCGCCTGACCCAAGGCCGCGTCAGCTACGGTCTCAACCACCGCACGCTCTACAAGGGAGACGGGCGCATCGCCCAGCTCCGCATCTGGCGCTTCGGCCGCAGCGGCGAGATTGTCACCCTCGCCCTCTATGATCGGGGCTGGCGCTTTGGCCGCATCGAACATCTCGGAATTGTCCGCCGCCTCGTGCAGGCCCTGGACGGCCGTTAGCGCAGGCAGCCCATACCTTGTAGATCAGTTCAAAGAATTTGTGGGAAACTGAACAGCGGCACCGCCCTCAATCAGGCGGTGCCGCTGTTGTGCCAGCGCATTCCCTAGGGGCCGTCAAAAGGATGCGTAGACTTCGCGAACTGTACTAGCACCCTCATCGGCACTGCACGCCCCGTCAGCGTCACCAGAACGGAGCCGGTGTTCGGCTTGCTCGTGATCCACCGTGTCCTACCCTCGACAAATTCGAGGACGTTGTCCCCCAAACTCGCATTCAGCTTCCCCTCTACCACGGACAGCCCACCAAGAGACCTAAAGCGCGGATCTACGATGCCCGGTGTGTGCTGGACGGCTTGCCGGATCGGTTCATGCAGCCCCACGGGGTACTCCAACAGCAGGACCGCCCCGGGACGCAGGTTGCCTTTGGGTAGATGAAACTTGATCTGCGGGTTCACACAACTCAGCGTGAGTAGCCAGAAGGGCAGCGAGCTGACATGCGACTGCATCTCGTTAAAGGTAAGCTTCTTCCATTCGGCAGGCTGGTAATCACCGCTGCACGTGTAGTGCGCAACGTTCGGTACCAGTAGTCCCAAGGACGCAGGGAACCTGGACATCTTCTTGTGGGTCATAGCGTTGTAGATAGGGGCGCTTTCCTGCCGCGAAGTGTTCACTCCGCAGCCACCCAATACAGTCGCGAGAATGGCTATGGCGAAGCCAATGCGGTTCATCTTCATTCCTCCAATCACCAGCATACTCCAGCAGGCTCCCGCTTCAATTCAAAGGAGGATTTCTGCGGCGGTGAACTGCACGGCCCCTCGGGATGCGGCCGCCGAACAAGGTCCTCGAGACGCCGGACGACGACCCGAAGGCCTGACGCCAGGGCGGAATGTAATGGCCAACAGACTTTGGGAGGCCCCTCTACACTGCTCGTGGAGCGGATCCTGTAGCGAGGGTTGTCAAACTCCAGCCTGGAGACGCACTCCTTCGCAAGGCGCTCGCATTTTCCCTACAGGTCCGCCAGAGGCTGGCAGGATTCGGAATTCCGCTGGTGAAAGCTGGCGGTGGCATAGAGGAAGCTGGGCTGGCGAAGCAGATGCGTCGGCTGCGGTCCTCGAACTCAGGAGGGGATTGGGTGAAAGCTCTGACTGCGGTTGCGCTTACAATGGTAGGAACATCTGTGTTGGTCTTTGGGGCAGCGGCCCCCGCCTTAGCGCAGTCCGCGAAGTGGCAGACCGTGACTACTCTCTCTGGAGATGCGTCGGGCAGCTCAGCGCCGTTCACCGTTGGCGGATCATGGCGCATTGCATGGACTTCGGCGCCTGGCTCGATCGGCAACGCTAACTTTCAAGGCAGCGTCGCAAGGGTCGGCCAAGCGCTGCCGACCGACTTCTTCGGTAACGTGATCGGGAAAGGGAGCGCTACCAGCTACGAGTTCGGCGCCGGAACCTACTACCTACAGATCAATGCCGACGAGAGATACTCGGTCGCGGTGCAGACAAAAGTCGCGAAGCTGCCCAAGCAGCCGGCATATCACTGGAAGACGGTCTATAGCACCAGCGGTGGGTCGATAGGCAACACGGCGCCGTTCACGGTGCACAGCCCGTGGCGCATCGTCTGGACGTCGGCACCTGGATCGATAGGTTCGGGCAACTTCCAGATCTCCGTCGAGAAGGGCTCTTCCCCTCTGCCAAGCGACATGTTGGCCAACGTCACGGGGACAGACAAAGGGACTGGATACGAGTACATTGCGGGGACATTCCACTTGAGCATCAACGCCGACGAAAACTACACCATCCAGGTCCAGCAAGGACACTAAACAGTCAGCTCGGAGGCGTCCCGCGTGGCATTTGGACTCCTCCTTGTCGCTGCGGTTGCAGGCTGATCCCAAAGGGGCGTATTGGCTTGCTTGTCATCTACCCCGCGCTTGGCCTCCTGGCCGCCCTCTGGCTGCTCCTCTTGAGCCTTCTCCTCGGGTGGCCCGACTTCGTCGGCATGCTCATGCTTCTCGTGGGGCTTGCCACCTTTGTGCCGAGTCGCACGTTCGCCGTGTGGAAGCGTGCGGGGATGATCGGGACGGCGCGCATCATCCTCGACGTTGTGGGGCTGGTGTGGGGTGTAGCCTCGAAGATTGTCTATCAGCGGCAGGATGCACCCGCGGTACCATATCGGCGAAGGGGTGATCCGGTTGGCGGCGAGCATCGACCTAGTGGGAGCTACCAAGGCGGCACTTGAGTACCTTCGTTTGGCGAACTATCCGACCTCCTACATGAACCTCCTTGACGCGCACGAGGTGTCAGGCTCGTGGGTGCTCGTGTTCAACCGTGGGTTTATACCCGGCAAGGTCACGGTGATGGTGGACAAGATGAGCGGTATCGTGACTAACCTACGTGTCGAGACGGAATGAGCGATTGGCTCGACGACTCTGCATGCCTCGGCTCTAGGCCACACGGCTACCGGCTGGGCGTGCGCCCAACCTGAAGAGCGGCAACGACCCGATCAATATGAGACAACCCAGCACGAAGTAGATGAAGGGCACGGACCATACCACGGCCAGACCCCCTGCTACCGCGGCGCCGAACGGGTTTGCGAGAGTCATGAGGGCACCCAGGGTGCCGAACACCCTCCCCATCTTCTCCTGTGGAACAATCCTCTGCATCATCGTCGTCAGGCCCGTATTCATGACACCCATCGCCATGCCTGCGACAAGCATGGAGACCATCGTCACCCAGAGCAGCGGGATGCGGGACAGCACCACGACAGCAGCGCCGATCGCAACGATGCCGGCCGGCAGCACCTCTTCGAGGCGGAAGCGGCGGAGAATGCCGGCGGCAGTCAGCGACCCCGCTATAGCTCCGACAGTGATGGCGGCGCCGAAGAGGGCGTAGTCGAAGGCAGTTCCGTGCAGCGGGCCCTTCACCCAGGCGGCGGCGAGCACCCCGAGCCCCTGGCCGGCGAAGTTCACGAAGAGCGCTGTAAGCAACAGAGTGCGCAGTAGCGGGATGGAACGGTAGACGCGGAATCCTTCAACCCACTCGCTGTAGAGTTGCGCGATGCCTCCTCCGGGAGCGCGCCTGGCCGGGACTCGACGCGGCATGCGGAGGAACAGCAGGCTCACCACGGACACCACAAAGGATCCTGCGTTGAGAAAGAAGAGCAGGATTGGTCCGAGCAGGGACATCACGATGCCACCGCCGAACATGCCGATGAGGCCTGCAGAGCTCGATGCCGACGCATTGAGGCCGTTGGCCGCGGCGAGCTGATCCTCGGCGACGATCTGCGGCACCAGAGCCGTCGCAGCCGGCCCGAAGAAGGTGCCGACCGCCATCAGGAGGAGCACCAGCACCAGGAACAGCCAGAGCGGCAGCACATGCAAAAGAGCGAGTACACCGAGCAGGCCCGACAGCGCCGCTCGGATCATATCGGAGCGGACCATCGTGAAGCGGTGGTCCATGCGATCGACAAACACGCCCGTCATCAGGCCAAGCACACCGGGCAAGGCCATGGCGGTACCTACCCAGCCCAGATCTGCGGCCTGGTGCGTCTGGGCCAGCACATACCAGTACACGGCGAGCTCGAAAAGATTGTTGCCTACCTGCGACACCCACTGGCCACTGAGCAGGATGAGGAGATTGCTGTTGCGCCATAGAGACGGCCGGCGCTCAGCACCTTCTTGATCCGCCACAAGCCTGTTCCTCCCCGCCCGAGCAAGACCTTGAGGCATACATCAACGGTAGCCGCCATCGGAGTGGCGGCTGCCTTGCAGGAAGCTGAGCGGTTGCTACGCTGATGCCTGACGTTTCTGCGCGACCTATTCTCCCCATAGCCTGGTATCTTCCTGCTTGAAACGGCAATCCGGCCAGAGAAGACCGGAAACTCAGGCAGCAGGAAAGCGGCCACCCGGTAGGTGGCCGCTTTCCTGCTTCTTTGCTAGCCGAGCAGCTTCTTGACTGCCGGCGCCACTTCCCACGGCATCTCGACGACCGTCACGCCGGCGGCCTCGAGCGCCTTGCGCTTGCTCTCGAGGGTGCCGCGGCCCCGCTCGATGATGGCGCCTGCGTGCCCCATGCGCTTGCCTGGAGGCGCCGCACGGCCCGCCAAGTAGGCGACGACCGGCTTCGTCATCGTCTTGATGAACTCCGCAGCCTCTTCCTCCGCACTGCCGCCGATCTCGCCGACCAGCACGCAGGCCTTGGTCTCGGTGTCCTTCTCGAACTGGTGCAGGATGTCGTTGAACACCTGACCGACGACCGGGTCGCCGCCCATGCCAATTGCCGTTGACTGGCCAAGACCGGCTTGGGTCAAGGCGGCGGCAATCTCGTAGGACAGCGTTCCCGAGCGCGCAACCAGGCCGACGGGCCCTGGGGCATAGATGTGGTTCGGCATGATGCCCATCTTGGCCTTACCGGGCGAGATGACACCGTAGGTGTTCGGGCCCACGACCTTCGCACCGCGGAAGCGCGCGTACTCCACGATCAGGATCGAGTCCTGCACCGGGATGTGCTCGGGGATCATGACGACCACCTTGCAGCCGGCGTCGATGGCCTCGAACGCCGCGTCCTTGGCGAACGCCGCCGGCACGAACACGATCGACGCGTTCGCGCCACGCTCCAGCACAGCCTCGCGCACCGATGCGAAGACCGGGATTCCGTCATGGTCCTGTCCGTACTTGTTCGGCGAGGTGCCGGCCACCACGTTGGTGCCGTACTTGACCATCTGGCCGGTGTGGAAACTGCCCTGGTTGCCGGTCATGCCCTGCACGACGACGCGGGTGTCCTGATCGATGATGATCGCCATGCTAGCGCACCTCCCCGGCCAGCTCGACGGCCTTCGCAGCCGCCTCGCTCATCTCGCGGAACGCCTCGATGCCTTCTCGGCGCAGGATCTCCACGCCCTGCTGCTCGTTCGTGCCGACGAGCCGGACGACGAGCGGCACCGGGATGCCCTGTGTCTGCTTGGCCTGGACGATTGCGTTCGCCACATCATCGCAGCGCGTGATGCCGCCGAAGATATTGACGAAGATCGCCTTGGGCTTCATCGACACGAGCACGCCCATGGCCTGGGCAGTGGGTTCGACCGACGCGCCGCCGCCGGCGTCGAGGAAGTTCGCAGGCTTGCCGCCGAAGTGCTGCAGGGCGTCGAGCGTGGCCATGGCCATGCCGGCGCCGTTGGCCATCACGGCGATGTCGCCGTCAAGCTGCACGAAGGCGAGGCCGATCTCCTTGACCTTGAGCTCGAGTTCGGTGCCCTCGGCCACAGTGGGCAGATCCTTGTGGCGGAAGAGAGCGGCGTCGTCAATGTTGAGCCGCGCGTCCGCAGCGATGACCTTGCCGCCTGAAACGACAAGCGGGTTGATCTCCACAAGCTCGGCGTCCTCCGCGCGGAAGACCTCGTAGAGCTTCTGCAGAATCACGGCGACCTGCTTCGCGATGTCGCCCTCGAGGCCCATCTCGGCGGCGATGTCCCGGGCCAGGTAGCCCTGCATGCCGAAGGCCTCGTCCACATGGCGACGGACGATGTACTTGTCTTCCACGTCTTCGATTTCGACGCCGCCGTGCGAGGAAGCCATGATGAGTGGCTTCCTCGCGTTGCGGTCGACCGTGACGGAGACGTAGAACTCCCGCTCGACGTCGATCTTGCCTTCGACGTAGACCTGTTCGACAGTGTAGCCCTTGAGGTTCATGCCGAGGATCTCGGAAGCGACCTTGCGCCCCTCCTCGGGATTGGTGGCGAACTTGATACCGCCCGCCTTGCCGCGACCCCCGACCAGAACCTGCGCCTTAACGGCCGCAGGGCAGATCTCATCGAGAGCCTGGGCGACCTCATCTGGCGTGCGACACAGCACACCCGGGGGCACGGGGATACCTTGCGCCTTGAGGCGCCCCTTCGCGAGATACTCGTAGAGCTTCATGCCACTGTCCTTTCTACGCTTGGCCTTCCTTCTCGCGCGTCAGCTCGATGCAGTGCTCCGCGACCTCGGCAGGGTCCACCACGCGGCGCGCGAGCCCCTCCTTGATCGCCTGCTCTGCAACAGCCTTCGCGACGGCCGGTGCCACGCGCCGGTCGAGCGGCGCCGGGATCACATAGTCGGCGCGGAGCTCCTGATCCGTGATCAGGGCGGCGATGGCACGGGCAGCAGCCTGCTTCATGCCCTCTGTGATCCTGCGCGCACGCACATCCAGCGCGCCACGGAAAACGCCCGGGAATCCGAGCACGTTGTTGATCTGGTTGGCGAAGTCGGAACGCCCGGTGCCGACGACCGCCGCACCCACTTCGACCGCCTGGACTGGCCAGATCTCCGGGACCGGGTTCGCGAGAGCGAACACGATGGAGTCCTTGCGCATCGGCCGCAGCATATCCATCGTCACGGCACCGGCCGAGGAGAGCCCGACAAACGCGTCCGCCTCGACGAGAGCGTCGGCAAGGGTTCCCTTGATACCCCGCGGGTTCGTCTCCTCGGCGACGACTTCCTTCTCCGGGTTGAGGCCGGGCCGGCCCTTGTAGATCGCGCCCTGCCGGTCGCAGAGGATGATGTCCTTGGCGCCAAGGTCGCGCAACATGCGGGAAACCATGATGCCAGACGCACCGGCGCCGTTGAACACGATGCGAACGTCCTCGATATTCTTCTTGACGACGCGCAAGGCGTTCAGGAAGGCGGCGCCGACCACGATGGCCGTACCGTGCTGGTCGTCGTGGAAAACCGGAATATCCAGTTCTTCCTTGAGGCGACGCTCCAGCTCGAAGCACCTCGGTGCGGACACATCCTCCACGTTGACGCCGCCGAAGCCCGGCTCAAGCAGCTTCATGACCTCGACGATCTTGTCGACGTCCTGTGTGTTGACGAGCACCGGGAAGGCATCGACGCCGCCGAACGCCTTGAAGAGAACTGCCTTGCCCTCCATGACGGGAAGGCCTGCGCCCGGGCCGATGTCGCCGAGGCCGAGGACGGCCGAGCCGTCGGTCAGGATGGCAACCAGGTTGCCGCGGTTGGTGTAGTCGAAAATCGAATCCGGCTCGATCTGGATCTGCTTGCACGGTTCCGCCACGCCCGGCGTGTACGCGAGCGACAGGTCCTGCTGGTCGCGGAGCGGAACGCGGCTCGTGACTTCGATCTTGCCGTGGTGGATGCGGTGGTACTCGAGCGCCTCTTCACGCAGTCTCATCTATCAAAACCCCAGTACCGAAAGAGGCTCACGCACTCCCTTCACAGAGTTGCGGAACGCCTCAGCCTCTTCCGATGTGAATTGGATCTCGAAGATCTTCTCCACGCCGCCTCGCCCGATCAGAGCGGGAACGCCGACGTAGATGTCCTTCTCGCCGTACTGGCCGTCCAGGTGGGCGATGACCGGGATGACACGCTTCTGGTCTCCGAGCACGGCCTCGACCATCTCCGCAACCGATGCACCCGGTGCGAAGTAGGCGCTGCCGCTCTTGAGCAGGTTGACGATCTCTCCGCCGCCGGTGCGCGTACGCTTGACGATTGCATCGAGGCGGTCCTTCGGAACCAGGGTCTCGATGGGAATGCCACCGACCGATGAGTACCGCGTGAGCGGTACCATCTGGTCGCCGTGGCCGCCCATGACGAACGCTACGACATCCTTCGGCGAGACGCCGAGTTCCGCCGCGAGGAAGACGCGGAAGCGAGCGGAGTCGAGCACGCCAGCCATGCCCATGACGCGTTCCGCGGGCAGCCCCGTGGCCTTCCACGTTACGTAGGTCATGACGTCCGCGGGGTTCGTCACCACCACGAAGACTGCGTCCGGCGATGCCTCGGCCGCCTTCTTGACCACTTGCGCCACCACGTCGTTGTTCATGGTCAGCAGGTCGTCGCGGCTCATGCCGGGCTTGCGCGCGAAGCCTGCCGTCACGACGACCACGGAGGACCCGGCGGTTGCCGAGTAATCCTGGTCCCCGACGACCTTGATGGAAGCGCCGGTGATCGGCGTGGCCTCGTAGAGGTCCAGAGCCTTGCCCTGCGGGATGCCTTCGACGACGTCTACGAGTACGACGTCACAGATGTTGCGGGCCATGAGCCAGTGGGCCGTGGTTGCGCCGACGTTGCCGGCGCCGATGATCGTGACCTTGTCGCGCATGCTTCAGCCCTCCATCCGGCGGATGATCTCGGCACCGAACTCGGATGACTTGAGTCCCTCGGAACGATCGACGGTGAGGTCATAGGTGACCTTGCCCGCCTTGATCGTCTCTTCCACGCCCTTGACTATCAGGGCAGCGGCCTCGTTCCATCCCAGGTACTCGAGCATCATCACGCCCGAGAGGATGACCGAGCCAGGGTTGACCTTGTCCTGTCCGGCGTACTTGGGCGCCGTACCGTGGGTTGCCTCGAACACGGCGTAGCCGTCGGACATGTTGGCGCCTGGCGCAATGCCGATGCCTCCGACCTGCGCGGCCAGGGCGTCGGACATGTAGTCGCCGTTGAGGTTCGGTGTTGCGATCACGTCGTAGAGTTGCGGCCGCAGCAGGATCTGCTGGAACATGTTGTCCGCGATGACATCCTGGATCAGGATCTTGCCGTCAGGCTGCTTGCCGCCAGCCTCCTGCATCTCCTGCCACGTGATGATCTTGTCGCGGAACTCCTCCTTGGCCACCTCGTAGCCCCACTCGCGGAAAGCGCCCTCGGTGTACTTCATGATGTTTCCCTTGTGCACCAAGGTCACGTTCTTGCGACCCTGATCGATCGCGTACTGGATCGCCTTGCGCACGAGGCGCTTGGAGCCGAAGGGGGAGATCGGTTTGATGCCGATGCCCGAGCCCTCCCGCACCGGACGGCCAAGCTCCTTGAGCAGCTCCGCCAGACGGCGGTTCTCGTCGGTGCCTGCGGGCCATTCGATGCCGGAATACACGTCCTCGGTATTCTCGCGGAAGATCACCATGTTGGTGCGCTCCGGGTGCTTGAGCGGCGAGGGCACTCCCTCGAAGTACCGGATAGGGCGCACGCAGGCGTAGAGGTCCAGTTCGCGCCGCAGCATGACGTTGAGCGAGCGGATGCCGCCCCCCACCGGGGTCGTCAAGGGTCCCTTGATCCCCACCCGGTATTCACGGAAGGCGTCCAGCGTCTCATCGGGCATCCACGAGCCGAACTTCTCGAACGCGGCCTCACCTGCGTAGACCTGCAGCCATGCTATCTTGCGCTTGCCGCCGTAGGCGCGGCGTACCGCGGCGTCCATCACCGCCTGCGAAGGCGGCCAGATGTCGACGCCCGTGCCATCGCCTTCGATGTAGGGCAAGACAGGGTTGTCGGGTACCTCGATGCGTCCATCGACGAAGCGGATCTTCTCACCTTCGGCGTTCTTCAATGTACGGCTACCCTCCTGTTTCCAAAGAACGCCCCCGGTGGGGCGGCAGCCCCACCGGGGAGCGACGGGGCGCTAGCGGTCTGCGATGGGTATGTACTCCCGGCGCTCGGGTCCAGTGTACTCTGCGCGCGGGCGAATGAGGCGGTTGTTGCGGTACTGTTCAAGAACATGGGCCGTCCAGCCGGAAATCCGGCTCAAAGCGAAGATTGGAGTGAAGAGGGGGATTGGCAGGCCCATCATGTAGTAGGTGGAGGCGGAGAAGAAGTCGACGTTCGGGTAGAGGCCCTTCTCCTGCAGCACGACGCCCTCGACGATGCGGGACATCTCGTACCAGCGCGTGTCGCCGGCCTTCTTGCCGACCTCCTCGCTGAACTGGCGGAGGTGCGTAGCGCGGGGGTCCTCGGTGCGGTAGACGCGGTGACCGAAGCCCATGATCTTCTTCTTCTGCGTCAGCGCGTCCTTGATCCAGGTCTCGGCACCGGCTACGTCACCGATCTCCAGCAGCATGCGCATGACCTGCTCGTTGGCGCCGCCGTGGAGCGGTCCCTTGAGGGTGCCGACGGCGGAGGTGGCCGCGGAGTAGATGTCGCTCAAGGTGCCCGCGGTGACGCGTGCCGAGAAGGTCGAGGCGTTGAGCTCGTGGTCCGCATGCATGATGAGGCAGAGGTCGAAGAGGTGCGCGTTGCGCTCGTCGGCTTCCTTGCCGGTCAGCATGTACAGGAAGTTCTGCGCCACGTTGAGTCCGTGCTGCGGCGCGATCGGCTTCTCGCCCTGCATGATGCGTCCGATCGCCGCGACCAGCGTTGGGAAGCGGGCCACGAGGCGCTCAGCCTTACGGACCGACGCGTCGTAGCTCAGGTCGTGGTCGTCCGGGTCGTAGACTGACATGGCCGACACTGCCGTGCGCAGCATTTCCATCGGCTCGGCATCCTTCGGCATGGCCTCCAGCATGGCGAGGACGGGCTCAGGCACTGCCGCCTGGCTGGTCAAGGTCTGCTCAAGGGTCTCGAGCTCAGCCTTGCTCGGCAGGCGGTTGTGCCAGAGGAGATAGACGGTTTCTTCGAAGCTGCCGTGCTTTACGAGATCGTGAATGTCATAACCGGAATAAACGAGCCGGCCCTCTTTCCCATCGATGAAGCAAATATCGGAAGTCCCGGCCACCACATCTTCGAGGCCTGCCTTGAAGCCAGTCTCTGCCATGCTCCGACCATCCCTTCCCCAGAAAACACGGGTCTTTGCCGATTGGTCCCGCTCCGTGGTTCATTGTACCACCGGGAGGGGAGAAAGAAAGACGAGGCACCCGGCGGGGGCGGGCATTAGGGCCAACTGGACCCCGCGCTCGCGCCCGAACGGACAGCCGGGTGCTAAGCTCTGCGGTTTTAGGGAAGGTCGGCGCCCTGATAGGCCGGTACGGAAAGCGCTTTGGACGTCCTGATCTTGATCCCGATGCCGACGGCCTGCAGCGTGTCGACCACGCCTCCACGCAAGAGAAGCGCCTGGCGCAGGGTGGTAGCGTTGCCGAGGGCCAGGATCGTGAACGGTGGCGCAGAAGGTGTGTTGTTGATCGAGAAGATGGAGCCGGCCTCGCGCACCTCGGTGGTGGCAACGACGCGCTGCCCGTTGATGGACAAGGCGTAAGCGCCGGCTGCCCTCAGCTCGTTCAGGATGCTGAGCACGTCGGTGTCGTGGATGGCAAAGATCCCCTGGCTGCCGGGGCCGCCCGGCGGTTCCGACATCACCACCTCGACACCGGGTCCCGCCACAGGTGTCAAGCCGGCTTCGGCTCTCGCCTGGTCAAGTTGCTGCACGAGATCCTTGTAGCGCGCGACGCCTTGGTCACGCCGCAAGATCTGCGCCTTAAGGGCGGCGAGCTCCTTTGCCAACTGGTGATTCTGCTGCTCGGCCCGGAGCAGGAGCACGGCCATGTCGCCCACGTTCTCCGGCCCGACAGCCGGCACGCCGCGGTCGACGCGGAACTGGACGCCGAGCAGGATGCCCAGGAGGAGCAGCATCCCAAGCATGCCCCACATCTGCCGGCCCTTCATGCCTTCAGGCCTCTCCTTCTGGCTCCTCGTCGTCGCGCATGGCGTCCACCTGCTGTTGCAGGTCCCGGGTCCGGCGCCAGACGTTGGTCACGAACAGGAAGATCAGGATGAACACCGCCGAGTACGCAAAGAAGACGTACTCAAGAAACTGCTTCTCCACCGCCACCCTAAAGTCCCCCCGTTCAGTAGCCCAGGCGTCCGAGGCGCCGAGCCCTGCGCTCTTGCAGTTCCTGGCGCACCTTGTCCTGGAAGGCACGCAAATAGATGAGATCAAGTGCGAGCACAAGCGTAGCGAAGAAGAACACCATGACGGCAATGAACATCTGCGGCGTAATGTTCATGCCTGTGTCCGTGAAAACGACTGGATGGATGCTCCGCCACCACCGCACGCTCAGGTAGACGATCGGCACATCGACAAAGATGATCAGCGCGTACACGGCGCTGTACACCCGGCGTTTGGTCTCGTCATCCATGGCCTGGCGCAGCAGGAGATATCCGATATAGAGGAACCACATGATGGCCGTCGTCGTCAGGCGGGGGTCCCACGTCCAGAAGGCGCCCCAGGCGACGCGCGCCCAGAGCATGCCGGACGCCAGGGTGGCCGTCGTCATGAGAATACCGACTTCTGCCGACGCCTGGGCAAAGCGGTCGGTCTCCATCTTGCCCTTGCGGCGCATCAGCACCAGGAGGGAAAGGACGAAGTTCGCGGTCATGGCCAGAAGCGCTGTCCACGCCATGCCAAGGTGGATGTAGAAGATGCGGTAGGAAACACCGAGCGCGCGTACGTCCGGGACCCAGATCAGCGCAAGATAGAGCCCCACCACCCAGAGCGGCAGCGAGAGCCAGCGCACGTAGCGCATGTCCTACACCTCCGTCAGATACTCGAAAAGAAGCAGCGGAACCAAAGTGAAGATGCCGTCGAATGCGGCCATCAGCCAGAGCCAACTCCCCAGCTGTGATGGATTCTTGCCATAGAGGGCGTTGGTCGCGTTCACAGCGCCCAGCAGGAGTGGCGAGGTGAACGGTAGCAGGAGCGCCGGGAGCAGCAACTCGCGTAGACGCGTCTGCACCGTAAGGGCGCCCATCGCGCTGCCCGCTGCCGCGAAGCCCACGACACCGAGCACGAGCGTCCAGAGGAAGAGCCACGTGGCATGAGGCAGCGCGACTCCGAGCAGGAGCGAGAAGGCTGGGGTGAGGACTGCGGTGAGCACGAGGGTGAGGAGGATGTTGAGCGCCAGCTTCGAGAGGAAGATGGCACCGCGATCGATGGGGGCCATCAGCAGTTGCTGACCAGCCTCCGCTTCCACGCCGAACGCTCTCCCTACGGCGAGGAAACTCGAGAAGAAGATGCCGAGCCAGAGAAGCCCAGGAAACATCGGCCGCAGCACCTGCTGCCCGCCATCAAAGGCGAAGCCGTAGAGCATCGCGATGATAAGGCCGAAGATGGCCGCAGGCAGGAGAAGTTCTCGTCCGCGCAATTCCAGGCTGAGATCTTTCCAAAACAGCCAAACGGCCGCCCTCAGCAAAGTCCCCCGCCTCCGAGCGCTTCCCCCAAGACCTGCTCAAACGTGGCGCGCGGCGTGTCGGCGATCGGCGCCATGTACGACACCCGGCCCCTGCTCAGGACCATGACATCCGTTGCCAAGCCGAGCGCCCGCTCGGTCTCGTGCGTCGCCAGCAGAGCCGCCCCGCCCGCGGCGCAATGCTCCCTCACGAGGCGGTCAAGAAGCTCCTGTCCCCTGCGGTCCAGGCTCTGGTGCGGTTCATCGAGCAGCAGGAGCTCGGGCCGGTGCATCAGCGTCCTGGCGAGGCCGAGCCGCTGTCGCATGCCGGCGGAGTAACTGCGTACAAGGGTATGCCGGAACGGTGCGAGCCCCACTCGGCGCAGTTCCTCGACTGCGCGCTCCTTCACGTCCTGGAGCCTGTAGAGGCGTGCATGGAGCAGAAGGTTCTCGTACCCGGTGAGACCAAGAAATACACCCGGGTCGTGCCCAAGGTAGCCCAGGCGGCGTCGCAGCGCAAGGTCGTCCACCGCTGCCTCGCCACCGAAGAGACTGAGGCTGCCAGCGGTAGGCGTGCGCTGCAGGGAGAGAAGGCTCAGGAGCGACGTCTTGCCGGCGCCATTGGCGCCAAAGAGGGCGAGGCAGCGGCCGGCACCCAAAGTGAACGACACGCCGCGCAGTACGCGGCGGTCGCCAAGTTGCAGCCTGAGATCCCGCGCCTCAAGCATGGGCGCGCCAGCGCAGCCGTCGCAACATGACATAGCCCACGACCGCGACGGGTACCACCCAGAGCCAAGGCAACGCGCTTTGCCATGGGCTTCCGGTCGATTGCTGCTGATACTGCAGGTTCAGCAGCAGGTCGCTTCCGATGCCCTTGGCGCTATAGACAGCGTAGTCGCTTCCATCCCACACGGTGGGCGGCGCAGGCGAAAACTTCTGGTTCAGAATGACGGGCAGGGTCAGACCCTTGCCGACCAGGATCCAGAGGACGCCGACCTTGGTCGGGAACGCCCAGTGCAGCGAAAGGCCGCTCTTCGGCATGCGCACGTAGAACTTGACCTGCGCCGACCCGACACCCGCCGGCACCGTGAAGCGCCCTTGCACAAGAGCCGCGAGACCGGCCGGCACGCTTGCGTTGTAGGCCCCCGGCCAGATGGCGAAGACGCCCTTGCCCGGCTGCGACACAGTCTCCGTCACCGATATGGTGTTGTTCCCGGCGCGGTCGAGTACCGCCATGGCAAACGGTTCCTGCGGAGCGGACGCCGCAACCGGCAGAGCATAAAGCAAGGTCAGGCCCAGTCCGGCAGCTGCCAGAAGAAGCCTAACTCTGCTTGGCATGCTTGACGCCCGCCTGAATCGGCGTGGCGGGCTGGTAATGCGATGGGCACTTCATGAGAAGACTTTGCGCCACAAAGGTGCCACCGGCGTCGAGGCGACCATCGGCGATGGCCTGCACGTCAGGCGCGCCGAAGGTATCGGGCTCGACACCGTGATAGACCACGCGCACCGTCTGTCCGCCCCCGCGCATCAGAAAGCTAAGGTAATTGCGCTGGGGGTCGTATACAACGGTCTTGCCGATCACCGTCCCGGCCACACGCACTTCGGATGTGCCGAGGAGCGCACGCTGGGAAGCGAGCTGCGGTACCGTCAGATAGTACTCCGTGAAGTGTCTCAGCCCGTTGACCATGAGGAAGGCGAGCGCGGCGACGACGACGCCAGCCGCGATCCAGAGTCGTGCCTTGCGCCGCATGTACTACTCACCTTTCTCGGGTGCGCCCTAGGATTCCCTCGGGCCTGTGCCTCATGCGGCACAGGCCCGGCCTCTTTACGGCAGAAACTTGCGCAGGACGCCCATGAGTTCCGTCATGGCCTCATCCGGATGACCGTCGCGCACCGCGTCGACAATGCAGCCTCGCGTATGATCCTCGAGCAGGATCAGGCCCACTCGATCCAGCGCGGCCCGCACTGCGGCGATCTGCGTCAGCACCTCCGGGCAATAGCGGTCCTCGTCTATCATGCGACGGATCCCGCGCACCTGTCCCTCGACGCGGTTCAGACGCTGCTGCAGATCCAGCTTGTCACGACGTGCAACCCCGCTGTGGACATGACACTCATGGCCACGATCTTCCGGTTCATCCTGCGCGGCAGTCATCAGTTGTCCGGAGCCCCTTCCGCAATCCAGTTGGCGATCGTCTGGATCGTCGACTTCGGCAGATACGGTCCGCCGAGCGGCATCCGTGGCTGGGCCACGCCCTCGAGCTTCTGCCAGAGCAGGGCCTTCTTGTAGTCCGTCGGTGTCGCCACTTTCATGCTCGCAATGCTGGCGTACGACGTCAAGTCCAAACCACCGGATTTTGTGGTCGGGCCATGGCAGACCGCGCAGTGCTGCTGGAAGATCGGCTCGATGTCCGCAGCGAAGGTCGGCTTGGCGATCACGGCGGAGGCCGATGCGCCACCCGACGTGCTGACGCCCTGCTGTACGGCGCCGAGGTAGGTCAGACCCACGACCGCGACCACGATGACGCTGGCAAGCCCCATCGCGAACGGACGGCGCCGCGGCTCACGGTGCGGGTTCTTGTCGAAGAAGGGCAGGCCCACGAGCACGATCACGGCCGCGAGCGGCAGGCCGATGATCCCGAGCGGGTCAAGAGCTGGCGGAATGTACTTGAGCACCTGGTAGATGGAGTAGAAGAACCAGAGCGGCACCGGGGTATAATGCGCCTTGTTGAGCGGGTCGGCCGGTGCCAGGAGCGGTGCGTGGAACGACAGCGCCAGGAATAGGAGGATCGCCGCCACCACGACGACCAGCATGGTCATCTGGAAGACGGTGTACGGGTAGAACGTGACGAGTCCCTTGGTCCCCTTCGGCTTGCGCTCGGCCTCTTCCACGATGAGCATCTGGTTCTTCAGCACCATCGCGAAGTGGATGCCGAAGAAGACGAGGAGCAGGGCTGGCAGCACCAGCATGTGCACCGCGTAGAAGCGCGTCAGCGTCAGGCCGGAGATGTAGGCGCCGCCTCGGGCGAGGTAGGCGATGTAAAGGCCGATGAACGGCGTGTAGAACGGCATCCAGGTACCGACCATCGTTGCCCAGTATGACTGCTGATCCCACGGCAAGAGGTAGCCGGTGAACGCGAACAGGATCGTTATGAAGAGCAGGACGACGCCTGTGATCCACGTGATCTCACGCGGTTTCTTGTAGGCGCCGACGTAGAAACCCCGCAGCATGTGGGCCGCCACGAGCACGACCATGGCGTTGGCGCCCCAGTAGTGCAGGTCGCGGATGACCCAGCCGAGCGGCACCTTCGTCATGATGTACTGGATGCTCTGGTAGGCGGTCGCGGAGGACGCCTGGTAGAACATCGCCAGCAGGGTTCCGGTCACAGCCTGATTGATAAAGACGAAGAGCGTGGCAAGCCCCAGGAAGTCGAGGGGGTTCACCGCACGCGGAACGCGATGATAGAGAAGCTCATTGAGCTGCGGTTTGATGCCGACCCGCTCGTCCAGCCAATCCATGACGGTCTGCCGGGGCTTCTTCTCCGCGCTCACGAGATCTGACCTCCAAGCATCACGCGCCCGTTCTGAACCGCGATCTCATGGTGGAAAAGGCCACGCGGTGCAGGTCCCGCGATATGCTCACCCAGCCTGTTGTACTGTGAACCATGGCACGGGCACATGAACTTCTCCAGGCTCTGGAACCACTGGACCGGGCACTGGAGATGGGTGCAATGGAAGTCGAGGGCGATGAACTGCCCCCCACCTTGATTCATGACGTAGACGCCATCGTCATAGCCGTCGCCGGTATATGAGGTCAGAATGTACTGTCCCACCGGAAAGTTGCTCACCGCACCGATGTCCTGCAGCTTCCCCGCACCGGTCGAGGAGGGGTACAGCAGGCGCAATGCGGCGCCGAGATAGCCGATCCCCACAATCCCGCCTACCGTGACCGCTCCCCAGCCCAGGAAGCGCCGACGGCTGATCTCCTTGCGATCGGAGGCGCGCTCGACGCAGTCCTGGCAAAGGTCTGTGTCGTTGCCCGTCTCGTGCCCGCAGATCCGGCATCGCATGCCACGTTTCCCCCCAAATAGCGCTCCATGAGGACTAGGCCAAAATACGCACCCAATTCTATCTGGTGGCCCAGGACGCGTCAAACCGTCGGACGTGTGTTGGGCCGCATGGTCACGTTTTCGTGGTCCATCCGTCCATGCCCAGAGTCCACGTCAGGTCAGGGTTGGCATGTATTTTACTGCAGTTTGCCCAGCCGTCACTGGTCACATGAACCAGAACGGAAAAAGGCCGGGCAACCGCCCGGCCCTCACCTGTCTCAAACGACTACCAGGTGGCCTTGTCCACCGCCTGGGCAATTGCCAGGAACACCTTGGCCGACTCCGTTTCAGGATGACTCCAGACGACGGGCTCGCCCATGTCGCCGCCAACCGGCAACGCCGGGTCGATCGGCACCTGGCCGAGCAGCGGGACGTGCAGCTCGCGGGCAAGCCGCTGAGCGCCGCCGCGGCCGAAGATCTCATGGGCGTCACCGCAGTTCGGGCAGCGGAAATACGCCATGTTCTCGACAATGCCGATGACTTCCTGACCAACCTTACCGGCCATCTGGGCGACACGCCCGGCCACTCTGGCGGCTGCCTCCTGTGGCGTCGTCACGAGCAGCACCCTCGCCTTGGGCAGTTCCTGCGAGAGCGAGATGGCCACGTCGCCGGTGCCCGGCGGCGCATCGATGACGAGGTAATCGAGCTCACCCCACGCGACCTCGTTGAGAAACTGGTCCACGAGCTTGTGCAGCATCGGACCACGCCACATCACCGGCGTGTTTTCATCCACGAGCATGCCCATCGAGATGACCCGGACGTCGTGCACGTCGACCGGCACGATGACCCCGTCTCCCAGCACCGCCGGCTGCTGGCGCGCTGCCAGCATGCGCGAGACCGAGAAGCCGTACACGTCGGCATCGAGCACGCCGACCGACCGTCCCATGCTTTGCAGGGCGGCCGCCACATTCACCGTGACCGTGGACTTGCCGACGCCGCCCTTGCCGGAGCCGCAGATGAGAACGCGGACGGTAGAATCCTTCTTGGTGATCGTCGACACATGGTGCGGCCGCAGACGGTTGGCGAGGTCCTCACGCTCCTGCGGAGTCATGACGTCGAGACGCACCGAAACCTCCTCGACGCCAGGAATGGCGGCAACCGCCGCGCGCACGTCGTCTTCGATACGCGAACTCAATGGGCAGCCCGCCACGGTCAGCTTGATAGCGCAGCGAACCTTGTCGCCCTCCACCTCGACCGCTTCCACCATGCCGAGTTCCGTGATCGGCTTATGGATCTCAGGGTCCATCACCGTCGCAAGGCGCTCCATGACCTGCTCTCTCGTGATCACTCAAGCTCACGCTCCTTGTCGTCGGACCCAATCAGCCGCTTGCCGTTGCCGTCGCTTTCGCCGTTGCCACCTGGCAGCAGCGTGCCGCCGGACAGGATGATCTTCATTGCTCCCTCAACCGTGTAGTCTACCTGCTCGACGTCCTCAGGCGCGTACAGCACCAGGAGGCCCCCTGTCGGCGGCGAGAACGGCACGAACACAGCCACCTTGCCCTCTTCGGTCGGGTTTCGGGCGACGAACCCGAACGATCGCCCTCCCCCGCCGCCGTAGGGGACGAGAACGACGCTCTGGAACGTGCCGCTGCGCTGATCCGAGAAGGTGTTGACCAGCTGCTTCACCGCATCGTACACCGTGCGCAGCACGGGGACGCGTGCAAACACCCACTCGTACAGCGCAATGAACTGTTGGCCGAGAAAGTTCGATACCAGCAGTCCGAAGAGCGTGATCAGCACCAAGGTGACCAAGAGCCCGAAGCCCGGCACCTTGACGCCCAGCATCCGGCCTAGGGCATCGAACATCGTGAAGATGCGATACCCTATATAAAGGGTGACGGCCAGCGGCAGCAGAGCCACGAGGCCCGTCAGGAAGGATTGCCGCAAAAGACGCCAAGCCGAATGCCGAGCAGGGTCCTCCATCGCCTAGGGTTCCTCCCTACCGCAAGCGCAGACGAAATGCGGGCAGCCGGAGCCACCCGCGTTTCACGGTCTCATTTGGCGGGAGCAGGTGGGAATCGAACCCACCGCGGACCGTAAAGCCCGCCGGCTGGATTTGAAGTCCAGGGGCTGCACCAGCAGGCCGTCTGTTCCCGCGCGCATTATACCATAGGCGGGTGTCTGCGTACTGCGAGATCCGCCACCAGGATCGAAACCTCATACAGTACAAGCATCGGTAGCACCATGATCATCATGGAGAACGCGTCCGGCGGAGTGACGGCCGCCGCGACCACAAAAATGATCAGAATGGCGATGCGCCGCTGCTTGCGCAGGAACGAAGGAGTCAGGACGCCGGTACGGGTCAGGGCATAGACCACTATCGGCAGCTCAAAGATGAGCCCGAACGGAAGCGTCAAGTTGACGATGAAGCCGATATAGCGCCCCAGGCTGATGAATGCCTGGAATGGTGCGGTGGCGAACTGCAGTACGAAATGCAGCACCACTGGCAGGAACACGAAATAGCCGAACCCCACTCCGATCAGGAAGAGCAACAGCACGATCGGCGCGTACAAGACGATCAGGTGGCGCTCCGTTGATTCCAGGGCAGGTCGGACGAATGCCGCGATCTGGTAGATCAGGACGGGCGAGGTCACGATGAAGGCGGTGACAAGCGCCAGTTCGATGAAGGTATAGAGGCCCTCCGTAGGGCTCAGGACGACAAGGCTGTGCACGGCGCCATGGGTTGGCAGGAGCAGAAAGCGGACGATGAGCCGCGCCTTGATAAACGCGTAGACGCCTACCGGGATCAGAAAGAGCAGGTAGACGAACAGGCGGTTGCGCAGCTCACGCAGATGGTCCCCAAGCGGCATGGGTCGATCGCTCAACGGGTAGACCCCCAAGCGCTGGCACAGTTCAAGACTGGGTCCGGATAAGGAAGGCTTCGACGCTGCTGCCCTGCGGCAGCACTGCAACTCCTTCAGGCAGCACCACGTAACCGTTCGTCTGGGCCATGGCGCGCACACCGCCCGACGACTGGTACGGATGCACCTTGGCCTCGATCGCCCCCTCCTGGAGGGCAAGACTGGCACGCAGAAGCCTTGGCGCGTCCGGCGCCTTGGCCCGGAATTCCTCCGTCAACCGCGCCGCTGTGCGAATGAGGCTGCTCTCCGTTCCCATGAGACGCGCCACGGCCGCACGCCCGAAGATGTCAAACCCGACTTGCGCGGATAGAGGGTTGCCTGAGAGGCCGAGCCAAGGGCGGTCGCCGAGGCGCAACCCCATGGTTGGTGCGCCAGGGCGCATGCGCGACCAGTGAAAGCGCACAGAGGCGCCGAGTATCCTTCCTACCTCGCCGATGCGGTCCGCCGGTCCCACTGACACCCCGCCTGACGTGATGAGGAAGTCGAAGTCCTCGCCGCGGCAGGCTCGTGCGATGGCCTCCGCACTGTCCTCAACAGGCCCGCGAAGATCCACGGCAGCCCCCAATGACTGCAAATGGGCCGCGATCTGCAGGCTGTTGGAATCGTAGGTACCGCCAGGCGGCAGGGGCTCCCCCGCCCGGTAGATCTCGTCCCCGGTCGAGACGAACCGCACCCTGAGCCTGCGACGAGCCCGGACGGTCTGCTGCGCCAATGTCGCGAGGAGTCCCAGGCTCTCCGGTCTGACGATCTCCCCCAGGGACAGCAGTTCCTGTCCGGGTGACATATCCTCACCCGCCTGGCGGACATTCGCCCCCGGAGCGACACGGCGCGAAAGCACCACGCAGTCTTCCTCGACGCGGCAGACTTCCTGATACTCCGCGGCGTCCGCACCGTGCGGGACCACCCCGCCAGTGGTGATGCGAATGGTCTCTCCCGGCTTCAATCCATCGCTTGCGGGATGTCCCGCCAGGGCACTGCCTACGATGCGCAGCCGCACGGGCGTCTCTTGGGATGCCGACAGCGTGTCGCCTGCGCACACCGCCCAACCGTCCACGGCGGCGCGCGGCGTATCCGGCACCATGCGCCCCGCCAGTATCGGCTCGGCCAAGACACGGCCAAGCGCGGCATGGAGCGGCACGTTCTCGCCATCAATCGGTCTGAGATCAGCAATAAAGCGTTCGCGGGCTTCCTCAATCGTGAACCCTCGCGGAGAGGACACGGGCATACCTTCTTCAGGCTATTTTCCGCTCCCATGATAGCGATCACGCGCACTTGGCAGCAAATGCACGAGCCCCCGCACAATGCGGGGGCTCGTGCAGACCGTTTTACGGTCTAGAAGTCCATGTCGCCGCCACCCGGGTAGCCAGGTGCGCCAGCGGATGCCTTCTTCTTGTCCGGAATCTCCACGATCAGGGCCTCGGTCGTCAGCACCATCGAGGCCACGGACGCCGCGTTCTGCAGCGCCGAGCGGGTGACCTTGACCGGGTCGACGATGCCGGCCTTGGCCAGCTCGACATACTCGCCCGTCATGGCGTTCAGACCGAATCCGGCCTTGGCGGTGCGGATGCGCTCTACGACGACCGAACCCTCGAGTCCGGCGTTGAACGCAATCTGGCGCAGAGGCTCCTCGAGCGCGCGGCGTACGATGTTGACGCCGACCTTGACGTCACCGTCGACCTGGATGGACTCCAGCGACGGGATGATGTTGATGAGCGTCGCGCCACCGCCGGCGACGATGCCCTCCTCCACCGCAGCGCGGGTAGCCGCGAGGGCGTCCTCGATGCGGTGCTTCTTCTCCTTGAGTTCGGTCTCGGTGGCCGCACCGACCTTGATCACCGCGACGCCGCCGGCGAGCTTCGCAAGGCGCTCCTGCAGCTTCTCACGGTCGTAGTCGGACTCAGTCTCCTCGATCTGGTGCTTGATCTGTGCGACCCGACCCTCGATGGCCTTCTTCTCGCCCTTGCCCTCGACGATCGTGGTCTTCTCCTTGCCGATCTTCACGCGGTTGGCCTCGCCAAGCATCGAGAGCTCGACGTTTTCGAGCTTGATGCCGAGGTCCTCCGAGATGAAGGTGCCACCCGTGAGGACCGCGATGTCCTCCATCATGGCCTTGCGGCGGTCGCCAAAGCCCGGCGCCTTGACGGCGGCGGCGTTGAACGTGCCACGGAGCTTGTTGACGACGAGCGTCGCCAGCGCTTCACCCTCGACGTCCTCCGCCACGATCAGCAGCGGACGGCCAACGCGGGCGATGCGCTCGAGCAGCGGCAGGAGGTCCTGCACGGAGGAGATCTTCTTCTCGTGCAGCAAGATGTACGGGTTCTCAAGATCGACTTCCATCGAATCGGGGTTCGTGACGAAGTAGCCGGACACATAGCCGCGGTCGAACTCCATGCCCTCGACGATGTCCACCGTCGTGGCCGTGCCCTTCGACTCCTCGACCGTGATCACGCCGTCCTTGCCGACGCGTTCCATGGCCTCGGCGATCAGGCTGCCGATCTCCTCGTCGTTGCCGGAAATCGCGGCGACGTGCGCAATGTCTTCCTTGCCCTCGATCGGGGTGGAGAGCTTCTTCAGCTCCTCGACCGCCTTCTCGACAGCGAGGTCGATGCCGCGCTTCAGAAAGATCGGGTTGGCACCGGCGGCCACGTTCTTGAGGCCCTCGAGCACCATGGACTGGGCGAGAACCGTCGCGGTGGTCGTGCCGTCTCCGGCGACGTCATTGGTCTTGGACGCAACTTCCTTGCACAGCTGCGCGCCCATGTTCTCATACGGATCCTCGAGCTCGATCTCCTTGGCTACCGTAACGCCGTCCTTGGTGATGATCGGCGAACCGAACTTGCGGTCGAGTACCACGTTGCGTCCCTTGGGACCGAGCGTGACCTTGACTGCGTTGGCGACTGCCGTCACACCCCGCTCCAGGGCCTTACGCGCGTCAACGTCGAACAGCAACTGCTTTGCCGCCATACTTTGGTGAACCCTCCTTAATCAGTCTGACCCTACTTGATCGCGAGCAGGTCCTGCTCGCGGATGATCAGGTACTCGACGTCACCGACCTTGACCTCGGTTCCGCCATACTTCGAGAAGATGACCCGGTCGCCAACCTTGACCTCCGGTGCAACGCGGTTGCCGTTCTCCAGGACGCGCCCGGAGCCTACGGCGATGACCTCGCCCTCCTGCGGCTTGTCCTTGGCGGTGTCGGGCAGGATGATGCCGCCTGCCGTCTTCTCCTCTGCATCAAGAACCTTGACCGCGATGCGGTCACCGAGCGGCCTGAGCACAGGATCCCTCCTCCTTGTTGGCACTCACTCTCGTTGAGTGCTACTAGCGGAATGTATTGTATCGGGGCCCATCTTCATCGTCAAGCAAAGCAGGTGCATGTCCTCCAGTCGTTCCACCACGACGCTCTCGCCGCTTTGGAAGATGCGACAGTAGGTGCCTGGCAGCATGCCCAGCCGCTCACGCAGTTCGGCGGGAATCTCAATCGCTCCGTCGTTTCCAACTGTAACCTTCAATTCCTATCGCCTCCGTAGAAGGCGATCATGCCCTTTCTCCCCCTGCAGATTCAAGGCATTAAACCCGATTGCTTCCTACTAAACTTTTCTCTTCTCACGGGCCGCCGGGCATGCTCGCACGTGCTGGATCGCGACACCAATGTCCCCAACGACACGTTCAGTCAAACTTTCGAGTGACGTAGGACCTCTCAGACGAGATGGCTTCGCACCGACATCTCGACGCTGTTCTCGAGCGCAGCCCAGGAAAGGTAGCCGTGCCGCCCTCGCGGCGCGGCGACGATGCGCTCAAGACGCTGGCGCTCGCTCGTCCACGGTTCCTTGTACGCTTCATCGCCGCGCAGGAAGTCGAAGGTTCCGACCCCTTCCTTCGCCGCTAGCCTGATCGCGTTCCAGAGCAGTATCAGGCCCGGAGAGAAGCGCGCCATGTCAGGATCGAACCCAGCCGCGTAGTAGCTGTAGCTCTCTCCGCCGCGCAGTGCGTAGAGCAGCGCCACCGTGCGGTCCCCGGACCTCAGGCGTACGAGCCGGAGGAGTCCCGCCTCGGCGTGATGCATGGCGACAGTTACGTGAAAGGCTCTGCGCCTGCCGAAAAAGCTGCCCGGAGTCCCGCGACGCCGAAAGCGCGCCGAATGCCAAGCCATGAGTTGGGCCATGGCCCGCGGCACGTCCTCGCGCGGCACAAGATCCACAGCCAACGGCGCCTCACGGCCTAGGCGGCGCTCTGCGTAGCGGCAACGCCTGCGCAAATCGGAAGACAGCCCCGCCTCGACGGCCTCAGGGCCGCCCGCCAGGTCGAGCCTGCGATAGGCCTCGCCGGGCAGCCGCATCACCCGATAGTCCTGCCGCGACATCGCCTCTACAAGGAGGTGACAGGAGCCCTCTTGGCGCGGCAAATCGACGACGGGTCTGCCGCCGCGCGCGAACCACTCCGCAAACGCCTGCAGCGCGTCGTTCTCTCTTCCGGGAGCTAAAAGCGGCGAGAGATAGTCGGCAAGGAGTGCACCGGCCGGACGCACGACAGCCCCAGGCCTGACGGGCCAGACACCGCAGAGCTGACCGGCATCGCGAGCGACGAGGTAACCGACGCCTCTGCCGCCATACGTCTCATGGCGTGCGAGATGCCATTGGGGTCCGGCAAAGGGACTCGCACCTGCCCACTGCCAGAGGTCGTGCCACGCTATGAGCAGATCGGGATCGGGAAGTTCACACAGTTCGGTATTCATCCGTCGCTGCGTGCTCGATGTGTGAGGTGCCACCAGAGGAAGGCGGCAACAGCCACCACGACGACGGCCAACGTGATCAGCCCCGCGCCGTGCTCGATGAGGCTCTCGACACCGCGGCCGATGCCCATCCCTAAGAGAGACCAGAAGAGCGCCCATATGCCGTCTCCGATGATGGATCCCACCACGTACGGCAAGAGTGGTGCGCGCACGACCCCCGCGCCAAGGATGGCCGGCGTGCGCGTAACCCCGATCCAGCGTGAAATGGCCTGGGCAAACAGACCGTAGCGGGCAAACCAGTCTTCCACGCGCTGCATGGCCTGAGGCGGGATATGCAGCATGGTGATCGCCCGATCCAGCAGCGGCCTGCCGCCCATGCGGCCCACACCATAGCCGATCGCGTTGCCGAGCACGTTGCCAAAGGTCACGACGAGCCAGACCATCGTGAGCGACATCTCGCCGCGCCCGATCAGGACGCCGGCAGCAACAAAAAATAGCTCGATCGGGCCAGGCATGCCTGTGCCTTCGATCGTGCTCACCAGCAAAAGCAAGGGATAGCCGTACATGGACAGCAGATCACGCAGGTGATCCGACGTCATCGGAACCGGAGGAGCATCAGCGAAGCTCTTCCTCCTTGGAGGGTGGCGCGGCGGACTTATCCGCTGCGTCCGATCCTTCCTGCATGGCCTTGCGGAACTCGCGAATCGTCTTGCCCAGCCCCTGGCCGATCTCCGGCAGGCGCTTGGGGCCGAAGAGCAGGAGCGCGATCGCCAGGATGATGATGAGGTGGACCGGCGAAAGGATGTCCATTTCAACCGCTCCTTTGCCGCGGTCCTCCCGCGATCAGAATGCGTACAGTATAGCACACGCGTCGGCGGCAGGCACTTGCACACGGCCCCGCCGCGTGCGACACTCGGTCCAGTGATCGTACGCGATACCCGCGACGCATCGCCATGCAAACACATACTAAGCGCCAGCACTCGCCTCTAGAGGCGAGTGGACGAGGTGGGGGATCTCGGAGCTTTCGGCGGGTGACCCCCGGTTCGCCTGGACCGTCAAAGACCTCACAAAGCCAGGGAGCGATCCCTTGGGGGAAAAGGGTCGGCAGGCGAGGGACGCAATTGCGCACCCCTCTATCTGCATGGCCTGCGCAGCTATCGCGTGAACATGCAGCGAAGGGGTGTTTTTGCTTATGTGCGGCATCATGGGCTATGTCGGCCCAAGACCCGCAGCCGAAGTGCTGCTGGGTGGTCTCAAACGTCTCGAATACCGTGGCTACGACTCGGCAGGCATCGCGTTGGCCGACCAGGGCAAGATCTACCTGCAGCGCAAGGCAGGCGCCTTGCGGATACTGGAGGACGTGCTTGCCAAGTCGCCTCCTCCTTTGAGCCACATCGGCATCGGTCACACGCGTTGGGCGACGCACGGAGGTGTCTCGGACCGTAACGCCCATCCGCATACCGACTGCAACGGCGAGATCGCCATCGTGCACAACGGAATCATCGAGAATGCCGACGAGCTGAGGGCCGACCTTCTGGCAGCGGGTCATGTCCTTCGCTCGGAAACAGACTCTGAGCTTGTCGCGCACCTCCTTGAGACAGGACCCGCCGATCTGCGTCTTCGCCTGAGCGGAGTCGCGCAACGCTGCGAAGGAGCTTACGCCCTGCTGGTGATGGACGTGCATCAGCCAGATCGCCTGATCGCCGTGCGGCGCACAAGCCCCATCGCCATTGGTGCGACGGCGGACGAAGCCTACGTGGCATCCGGCGCGATCGCACTCGCCCCGTGGCTCGGCGAATGCATCTACCTCGACGACGGCGAGATCGCCGACATCCGCCCAGGCAAGATCGAGGTCTTCCGCCTGACCGATCTGGCACCGATCGCCAAGATGCTGCACCCGATCGAGGGTGACGGGGAGTTGCCCGATGCGGGCGAGCACGGCACCTTCTATCGCAAGGAGCTCATGGAGCAGCCCATCGCCTGGCGCCGCGTCATGGCCGGCAGGCTGGACGACCAGGGTCAGGTCAACCTGCGCGAGGACGGCATCGACCAGGAGTTCCTCCGAACGGTACAGCGCGTGGTGTTCCTTGCGATGGGCTCCTCACTGCACGCGTGTCAGATGGCGGTGGAACGCCTCGGCGATATCGTGGAACTTCCGGCGCAGGCCGAGCTCGCAAGCGAATTCCGGGACACGAGGACTTTCCTCGAGCCCGGCACGTTGGCGATCGCCGTCAGCCAGTCTGGCGAGACGATCGATACCCTCGCCGCGCTACGCCACGCGCGCAACTTGGGTGCAAGGATCCTGTCGCTAGTGAACGCACCTGGGTCTACCATCGCCCGTGAGAGCGACTATGTGCTCGACCTGAGGGCAGGATTCGAGATCTCCGTCGCATCAACCAAAGCCTTCACCACCCAGGTCATCGCGCTGGAACTCCTCACGGCCGCCCTTGCGCAAGCCAAGGGGCGTCCTCTGCCACCCACGGACCTGCACGCGCTGCGCGCCGTGCCAACGGTGGCAGAGGACTTCCTCGACGACTTCGAATTGCCGAAGGAGTTGGTCGCGACCTGCGCCGGAGCTCCAGGTGTGATCTTTCTCGGCCGGGGACAGGACCTGAGCCTCGCGCGCGAGGGCTCACTCAAGCTCAAGGAGCTCTCGTACGTCTGGAGCGAGGCGTTCGCCGCGGGAGAGTTGAAGCACGGGCCGCTTGCACTCGTCGACCAGCGGGTTCCCGTGATCGTCTGCGTGACCGATCCGACACACGCGGTGAAACTCCGTAGTTCTCTCGCAGAGGCAACCGCCCGCGGTGGCTTTGGTGTGGCCATCGGCGCCGACTTGGGCGCAACGTTGCAAGTGACCCTCCCCCTCAAGGAGCGAATTGGCGCCTACCTCCTGGGTGCGCTACCGCTGCAACTTCTTGCGGTGGAGGTAGCTGAGTCCAGGGGGTGCCCAATCGACCAACCCCGTAATCTAGCGAAATCGGTGACGGTCGAATAGTCGTTTCTTGTTTACCAATGGGATTGTGAGAGGGGATTTGAAATCCGCCCTGGGGAAAAGAAATCCGCCGGGGGATTTAGAGATCCGCCCTGGGTCGGTTGTGAGCGGGGATTCGAAGCCGAGAAACTCGACGCGCGTGGGGGAGGAGACTTGGCCGCCGACAGTGACGGCGTTCGTCGCTGGGCATTGCCTCTACGCTAACGCAGAAGAAGCTTGTGCTAGTGGAGGGTACGCAGAACCCCATGCCAAAGGTCAGCGGCCCCCTCATGGCTTGCGGTGGCGGCTCCCGTGTCGTGTACGACTTGCGTATCGTTGCCGTCTACCGTGCAGCGGCCAACGCAGACCGCGATCACGGGCACAGCAAGGCCCCCTCGCTCGCATCCCTGCACCCTCGCCTCAATCGCATCCGCGGCCACGGCGGCCTTGTGCTCCTCGTCGGCGATCACTGCCTCCAGCCGCTTCTCCCCTTGCTCCAGCCGGCACGGTTCATCCCCCGAGATGGCGGAAGCATCAGATGCGTTCAGCCGTGTCGTTGCACAGGGTTACCATGAGGGATTGCCGCACTGAACCGACTCGGCGTCCGTGCTCCCCAGCCGCCAGCCCGCAGTCACCACATTGTTCCGGACTCCGGACAATCCGGAGTACGTCAACGCCATCGAGGGGCCAGGAACACAGTTCCTGGCCCCTCGATGTTCGGATAGCCCATCTGTCCATGAGCGACCTCAGTTCAGGCCGGTCACCACTGCGATTAGGTAGATACCGCAACCTCTGTCTGCACGAGACCCCAGTGGAGGCCTGCCCAATAGCCCTCCGCCGTTGCGGTAGTCCTTACTGCAACCTCTGTCTGTGAGAGACCTCAGCGCAGGAGTCGGCCTAGCGTCCCACTGGAAATACACTTTACCACACCAAGCTGCGAGCGGGAACTTTCAGCCCTATCCCGACTCTCACCGACCGGCGCCCGAACAAGAGTTCACGGGCGACGGACTACTCGCCAGCTGCGTCATTGCTTTCTCTCCTGAAGTAGTTTGCAGAGACACCGGTTGAGATGGTGGTTGAACTAATTTCGCCGCCCGCCCCTGCTGGTACTGAATCCACATTGCATCAACACTTCTGCCGATCCGAGATGGCCGTACGAACTTTTTCGACGCACCCTACAAGGTCGAGCCTTAGTTCATGCTCCCAAAACCGCAGCACCCGCCAGCGGTTGGCTCGCAGGCGTGCTGTGACGAGAGCATCGCGAAGCCGGTTCCTTGCCACCTTGGCCTGCCAGTACTCGGCGTTGCCCTTGGGCGCTCGGTAGCAGTCGGGACATCCATGCCAAAAGCACCCGTCCACGAACACAGCGACCTTTGCTCGCCCGAACACGATGTCGGGCTTGCCATCCAGAGTCTTCAGGTTTACCCGCCAGCCCCTTACGCCTGCACGCCACAAGGCTTTGCGCAAGGCCAACTCGGGCTGGGTGTTCTTCGAGGCGACCGAGCGCATGATCTCGGAGCGGGTGAGCACCTTCGATCGACTCATCCCGCAGCGCCTGGTTCCGCCTCTTGGCCGACATCGCCGAGCAGGGCGCGGGCGTAGGCCATGGCTAACGCGCGCGCCAGAAGCGGCGGAACAGCGTTGCCGACGTGGCGCTGCTGCGTTTCCGTGACTCCAAAGAACCTGAACCGGTCGTCAAAGCTCTGAAGCCGTGCCGCCTCCCGCACGGTCAGGCTTCGCAAATCGCGGTAGTGCGTGAAGCGCCCGCTTCCCGGGTTGGAGAAGCTTGTGGTGATTGTCTGAGCGATTCCGCGGCGGTGGAGCCGAGCATACGCCTGGCTGAAGTAAGTGTCGGAGAACCGCTGGTCGTCGGCCAACTCCTGGTTTCTGCTACCCTCTTCGATGATGCGGATCTTCTCCAGAAACTCCTTCGAGTGCCTGCGCGCCTTGTGGTTGAACAGCAAGCTCGACCCCTGCCTGCGCTCTGCCTGGAACCTTGTCAGCGCAGGACCCCCATACGGCACGGCCTCTGCCCCCTCCCCTGGTTGCAAGGGCGGCAAGTCGCCGATCGCGTCTTCTACCGTGATGTAGCTGCCGGCGATGCGCTGGATCTCTCCGCCGCCGGCATCGTCTTCGGACGGCATCAGCATGCGAGCGTTGGTGAGCCTTGGGTACGACCCGCGCGGGATGAATGGCGTGCCCAGCCCGGCGTTCCTGCGAAAGCCTACCACGATCGTCCGCTGCCGAAGCTGGGGCACGCCATACTCGTTGGCGAACACTAGCTCCGCCTTGGTGTCGTAAAGCGGCTCCACGAGGAGCGCGAACCTGTCCAGCAGATACTCACCGGTCTGGGACAGCAGAGTGGGGACGTTCTCCATCAGGAACATGCGCGGGCGCAGCTCCAACAAGAGTGACGCGTAATCGAAGATTCGCTCGTTCCGAGGGTCGTCTGGCGACCACTTCTTCAAGCGCGAGAACCCTTGGCACGGGGGTCCGCCCACAACGATGTCGATGTCCTCGTCGTTCGAGAGGCGCGCGTGCCTGCGAATCTCGGCAGCGAGTGCTGCGGCGGAAGAACCGGCGTGGGTGTTGAGGTCTTGGACCCAGTAGGCAACGCGAGGGTGGTTCTGCTTGAACGTCGCCGCCGCCTCGCCGTCGACGTCCACGAGAAGGCGCACGTCGTAGAGCGGCGGTGCGCCGTCCTGCTTGGCGCTCATGAACCCCAGGCTGAATCCACCCACTCCAGCGAACAGGTCCACCATTGAAAGCTGACGGTACGCCACGTGCCTCACCCTTGGAAGAGGAAGTCCTTGAGGTCCTGTGCCGCGGCGTCCATGACGCGCTGCCGTATTTGGTCGATTGCCTGGTCGACGGCTTCTGGCGTGAGCGTGCCTTGCAAGCTGTACAAGGCGTCCTTGATGATGACGTCGACGTGCCTCTGAAAGAGGTATTCGCGCCAACGGTCGGAGTCCTGCCCTTCTCTGTCTAGGATGTGGCTTGCCAGCGGTCGGGTGGTGTTAATCCAGTAGTAACCGTTGTCGAAATCCTCCGGCCTCTGGTAGATCTCCGGCTGTCTGGGCAAGCACTGAAACGGCTCCGTGCTCCCAGGATGCTGCCAGTCGGCATCGTAGTTGGACAAAAGGACCTTCGGTGGACTGCTTGTCTTCTTGCTCTTGTCGCCGGCCCCAGCGCCCTGGTCACCGGATGGCCGAGGCTCACCCGACGGCGGGCGTTCATGGCCGCGTTCCCCGCCATCCTTACCCTGGTGGTCCGTGCCTTCGCCGCCAGACGGGTCAGCGGTCCCGCCAGGGATGTCCTGCCCCGCCCCGCCCGGCCCGCTTCCGCCGCCCGGCTCGTCGCCGCCAGACTGGATCTCCCTTTGGGTGCGCGAAACGAAGCGCGAGGTAAAGTCGTTGAGCAGGTGGTTGTACTGTGCGGACTGCTGGAAGTCTCGCTCCTGCTCGTGCTGGCGGTCAAGGTCCATGAGCTCCGAAGCCAGATCCTCGACCTTGTTCTTCACCCACGCGAGCAGCTCATCCGTGAGGGCATTCTGCGCCAGCTTCTCCCTGTCGTTGCGTACGCAGTCCAACGCTTCAAGCGCGGGGCACTCGCACTCGCCGAAGATCGTCTCCGCCGCCGCGCGGCCTGCCACTACGCCCATCTCGCCGATCTTGTGGGTGGCCACGCAGCTGTCCTCGCACAGGAAGTCAACGGCATTCTGTGCAGCGCGTTCCCCCACGAGCGCGATGTTCGACACCCGAAGCTTCAACACGCCTGGCAACTGCGTTCCGCCCAGCGTGAGATCGATTGGGTCCTCCGTATCTCCAAAGGTGTCGGGGATCGCGAACTCCACCGGCTTCTCGTACCCAAGGCGCAGCGGGAGTTCCTCCGGCTGCAGCCTTACCATGGTGTCCCGGTACCGCACATAAACCGGGCGGCGCTGCAGCAGTCTGCTAACTTGCGGGTGCATGCGCACTTTCGACACGATCGTCTCCACGGTCGCCCTGCCACGAAACTCCTTGGGCTGCCGCCCTACGACAACCGTGAACCCGAGCTCTCCCCGCTCGATGCTGCCGCGAATCTCCGCGGGCGCCCAGTCTAGGCTCACGTTCGCCTTCTCAAGGGCTTGCTCCAACGTCATGGGAACGTCCTTGAGGCCTTGCCTGTAGCCGTACGCGCCTCCATCAAAGCCGAAGGCGTTGAGCTTGCCCGCCCGGTAGGTCAGGAGGGTAGATGAGTTGAACATCTGCCGCATGTAGAGCTTCCCGCCGTTGCCGTGGCCTCCGAGCGTCCTTCTAAGACGCTGCCTTCCGGCGTGAACCGGCCTGCGCGCGGCTTCGGGATCGCCCCACCGCTTGAAGGAGCTGTCGATTCTTTCCTTGGTCATGCCAACGAAGTCCACGCAGCGAAAGACGCTGTCCCTCTTGGGTTTCGCCACGTCAAAGTCGAGCACGATGGCTTGCAAGCCCTCCGGGATCTGCTCGTGATTGTAAGCGTCGATGGAGTTCTTGATCCACTCGGCGAGTCCCTTAGGGTGGCTGCCCGCGAAGTCCACACCCACGACGTCTAGAAAGTGATCGTCAAATACGTTTCCTTCAGCGACAACGGGTCCTACCTCGATCGGCAACCTTAGGCACTCCCCTTCCGCTTTTCGATGATATTTGCGTATCTGCTGACCATGTGGTCGTGGAACTTCCTCAGTTGTTCGGCACGTGGATGGCTAACCTCTTCTGCCGCCTTGACGGCGCCCTCCACGGTGGTCAGACGGCCGAGGAAGCCGCCGCGGTCGGTGCGCACTGTGGCGGCCAAATAGTAGTAGAGATCCGTGTCCACAACTTGGTCTGCCTTGCCGCCAGCGAACAATTGGTAGGCCTCCAGGCGCAAGATCCGGTCGATCTCATGCTCCTGGCTCCGGTCCAGCCGCTTCGCGGGTCCTCTCGGCGCATGCCCAGTAGCTCCCGCGAGCCGTGCAGCCTCTTCGAAGCCCTTGTCTGTCAATGAAAACCGCTTCTCCCGCGACACAACGAGCCCGCGGCTCTTCAATGGGCCGTACAGAGGCTTGTGCACGTCCGAAGCGTCGGGGAACTCGGGGTACTTGCGCAGGGAGAAGTCCTGGGGGAAGCGCTTGAAGGCGCCCACCACGATGTCGTCGTAGTCAATGAACTGCGGCTCGCCGGCTGACAGCTCATACATGACGGCCAGGATCTCGTCAGCCTTGTTTCCCGGCACGCGAAGCCCTCCTTCTTCGTGAAGTGCGGGGGGCCGAGACGCGACCCGTGTCGACGGCCCGATCCCGCCCGGCCAGACCGTACATGCCCCTGGCCGTCCGTACAAAGCGCTTGTCCTTGCCGATGTGAGCCAACAGGTTCGCCCCCGGATTCACCCCGGAGAGCTGAGCGCCGTAGCGGCCGAGTTGCTGCGCCATCTCCACGTAGTGCATCGGCTGCCCGACCTGTGTCAGCAATTCGAACGCGGCATCGGACACTGTGCGTGAGCTTGGCGCCTCTGCCGCTGGTCTGTCCGTGACCTCAGCGAGCTCAAGAAGCTTTCGGACGTGCAATAGCTGCTGCTCCCGCTGGTCGATTTTCGCTTGCAGTGCCGCCTTGTCGGCATTGAGCTGCGCTAGCTCGCCCCGGAGTTCCTCCGCCCATCGTTGCAGCACTTCAGGGCCCAGGTCCTCCATCCGGCCGCCCCCTTGCATTGGCATGTTAGACCATTTTCAACGCATTGTCAACCGCTTGCCAAATCCCCCGCCATGGCTGCGCCCCGCTGTGGCAACAAGCCGGCCTTTGCCCATCAGGTCACGGTTGGCAATCAGGGTTCGACCGAAATAGGCGGAGCGCGTCCGAACCCGGCCGACGCACGCTCCCCCGAAGGTTTACGCCCGTCAGGAGAGGCTAGAGTCGTCCTTCCTGCCGGCACCCTCTTCGTCGTCGAACGTGATCTCCACCTGGTCGCCGATCGCAATCTCCATAAGTTCTCTCAAATCGAACGGCAGCACGATGCGCCCATCCGCGTCTACCTGCACGATGTACTCTCGCACAATCCGGCCTCCCTGCCTGGAATCCAACAAGCCTCCACCATTCTAGGTCGCGCCCGTCTTCCCTTCCACGTTATGGATCTCCCACTTGCAGGCTTGGTCGAGTTCGCCAAGCGGCAATGCGGTCCCTCGCATGGTTGGGCGCCTCCATGCAGGCTTTCAAGTCCGCCCGGTGAAGCACGTGCTGGCATCCGCGAGGTGGATTTCTACCCCACGGGTCCGACGCAGGTGAGCGTGGAAGCGGTCGGCGAGATGGTGCGGCTCGGGATGAGCGACGGGTGTTCCACTACAGGGGCAACGGCGGCTACTTCCCTGGATCGACGATCAAACTACGCCGGGAGAACTAAGGGCGGGCCCTCGCGAGGGCCCGCTCCCTCCCTTTACTGCATGCGCTGAACGAGCAGCACCCCCCTTCCGGCAGTGCGAGGTGAGCGCCAACGCGGCTGAACATGCATGGTTCGCCGCCGGGCCACCGAAGTAGCCGCCATCCCAGGCTTCATCCGCGGAGCTGATCTGCTTCGTGCCCCGCAGAGCATCGCACACACGCTCCTCGGCCCCGTTGCGCATTCCGCAGATTGCCAGCTGTCCTCCCCCCTGCGGGCCGGCCCGACAGGTGTCCGAGCAGCGAGTAGCGGTCCGGCAAATGGACAGCACGCGTAGGATCGAGGACGCGCTCACAATGTTCTGCCGTGACGGTGACGAGCGTATGCCCGTCGCGCGACAAGGCGCGCAGGGCGCTCTCCAAGGCTGCGTGAACCAGCCCCGCCGCCATTTGCGCCTTTCGGCTTCGCGGGCCGCCAAGATGGCACATGCTGTCGTAGTCCGCCCAATGGGCCACGAGCAGGGCTGACCGCCGACCTGTCGAAGCCCTCGCCAGAACTTCGGCCAGCTCCATCAAATCGTCGTAGGCGGCCGCGCTTGCGCCACGGGCGTGGTAGCGGCTGAGCGCGCTGCCCGCCAGTGCTCGCCGAGTGACGCTGACCTGTCTCCCCAGGCACGGTTCGCCAGTGCGCAGAAATGCAGGGGCATCCCAGACCCCGGCGAACCCTGCGGGCAGAGGGCTCTGGAGGAGGGGTGCAGCCTTGGCCTTGACGCTTGAACAGATCCAGGAGAACGACCGGCGGTTTCTGACCGACTTCCACTCCACAGGCGTCTGGACTCACGAGTACGCAGCCATTGCACTGCACCATGAAGCACTGCGGCTGCCGGACGACACCTTGCTCGATCCTAGCGACAAACCGCGTGTCCAAATGGTGATCGTGGCCAAAATCTTCGCGGAGGCCGTGGCCTCGATGGAGACCCTTGGCAAGCTGCTGCAAGCCATTCGGGCGCGTCACCCCGACGGGATCGCCTACAGATATGTCAACGGCACGGAGCACGATTCCGAACGTGGCTTGAGACTGTTCCGCCGTCCGCCCACGGATCTTCTGCAAGTGCTGCGGCTCCCCGCGCTGCCGGAGGTCGAGGCTGTCCTGCCGGAGCCCGGCGGCGTTCAACAGACGATTGAAGCCATGTCCGAGCACATCCAGGAGGTCTATGCCGCCTATCTTGAACCCCGGCCCGACGGGTCAGAAGCAAAGTCGATCGTGCGCGCATACAGGCACATAAAGCACGGCAGTTGCCTCGTCACAGACCCAAGGACGGTCGCCATCTGGTCTGCCCAGCCGTCGCCGGAGGACGTACACATCTTAACGAGGTGGCCGAATGCTCAAGAGAGCAACGAGCACCTGGAGCTGAAATCAGTCAGCATGCGGGAACCTGACGTGTTGCAGAACATAGGCATCTGCAAGCTGGCTTCCGTAGTCGGCAGCAATCTGTGCCAGCTCGCGGTAAAGCTAATTGATGCAGGCCTGCTTTCCTACGCTCCTGAGGGCCCCAACGCAGGACCCTGACCTGGCTGAGGGTCCACGCCCCGGGGCAGTTCAGACGCTGCCGTAGACGCACCGGATCGCAGACCTGTAGGCCGCGTTGCGTGACGTGCGGCGGCCTCACACTCTGAAGGACTGGCGCGCGCGTCGCCATGGAGGTCTTGCTTGAAACAGACGTGCACGCCGTCGAGCGCGTTCAGATCCTTTTCCGGGACGTGGACCACCACGACCTGGCGATCGCCGTCACGCTGCAGAAGACGGGCAACGTTCGCACCGCGGCCATCACGCCTACCGTCAAGCTCAAGCGTCAGACACTTCGAAGGACTGCAGCGACAATCACGGCAGCTCGCACGCCACAAGCTCTCGGTTCCGTCGCTGAGCTGCGGCGCTCCCGTGACGCCTTCAGGCCTGTTCCACCCCATCGTCAGGACGTTCCGCGCCGGCAGCGACAGGAGGTGTCGGCTCGCACCGGTTCCGCCACGAAATGATCCGGAGGCTGCTCACCGACGGGGCGGATCTTGGGACCGTCGCAGAGATCGCCAGCCACTCGTCGGTCACCATGACCGAGCGGTACGGCCGGCTTCGGGACAGAGAGCGCCACGCCACCCATCGCGCTCACATTCCGCTCCCCCAAATCCAACGAAGAAGGCACCGCCTGTCCGTTGGCCTAAGGGCAAGGGACCCCGGGTGAGTCTCCGGGGCCTCTTCACGCACCTGCGACAGGAGTCCCATGTCGCAATAACGCGAGGTTTAGAGGACGTTGCCGGCACTTTCTCCATTGGCAGCGCTCGGAGGATCTAGCCGACACCCGGCGAACACCTCCGCTGCTCTAACAGCTTCGGATGATGGGGCACTCTGATCCAGAAGTCGGAGGTCGTAACGTGCAGGACGCGCCGCCGCCTTCAGGCGATTCACTCGAACAGCGAGAGGCCGAGGAGTACATGCGGGACCAGCTATCCCTCCGCCTCGGCCGGCCCTTGCACAAGGCCCGGTTCCGCTTCGACAACGGCGCCTCGGTCGAAGTTGACGGCGTGCTGGACGACCCCTTCACGCTGGTTGAAATCTGGGCCCACGTCGGTCCGCCCAAGTCGGCCCAGCGTCAGAAGGTGAGCCACGACATCCTGAAGCTCATGCTGGTCGAGCGTCGGGCCGGTCGGCCGGCCAAGAAGCTTATCGTTATGGCGGATCCGGTCACCGAGGCGCACTTTCGCGGCCGCCGCTGGATCGCCGAAGCAATGCGAGAGTTCGGCATAACACTATTGGTTGTGGAAGTGCCAACTGACATGCGCGCACGCCTGCTCGCGGCACAGCGCCGGCAGTACAGGTGACTGCCTTGCACGCCACTCCCGGGACGACAGCCGCTCCTTGCTCCTCGGGCCGTAAGCAGGCAGCCCCAGGCGCCTGATCGTCTCAAGCCATGTGGCCCCGAATAGCCGCATGTGTTCGCTCGGCGCGAGAACGCGCAATACATCCAGGATGCTGACCGTGCGATACGGTCGTGCCGTGGCGTCCCGTAAGGGCGCAACCATCGGGATCTGCGCCTCCTCAAAGCGGAAACTGCATAGAGGCACCTCCCGGCAGGCCAGCCACCCCGGGGCGCTCCGCGTGCCAAAGACCCGCGGCACCTCGTACTTCCACCAGAAGGCCCCCGCGGCGTGCTCCAGGTAGACCTCCTGACAGGCCTCCGGGGACAGGCCCGACGCGTCGATCATGCCGACGCCAGGCACACCTCTGCGTTCGGCGTTGATGCGCACCTGACGCGACTTTGGTGGACCCATGCGCACGACCTCCACCGGCTGCACGGGATCGCCGAGGGCTCGTGCACTCTGGCGGTAGGCAAACCTCTGGCCAGGAATGTACGTGGGCATCACACCACTCTTCTCGCGGGCGGCTAGGCAAGACCAGCCAACTGTCAAATATTCGTGTCATACATTTGTCATACAACACCTGCGACAGCTGCGCCAGAAGCGGCTTTCGGGAACAGCCTATACCTACCATGCGCCATCGCAGAGCCCATTTCGCCCTTTGTGAGACCAGATCGGCCGAATGGTAACAATTAGTGTCATACGTTGTTTATACAATTCCCCTGAAAGCCGCGCTAGGAGCGGCTTTCAGGTACGTCCTTTTCCTTCCATTCGACACAGTGGAGCGCGTTTTGGGCCGTTTTCGGACCTGTACACCGAGGGCCGCGTCAAATCTGTCATATGTTTGTCATACAAAACAGCCGCAAGCCATGCCAGGAGCAGCTTTCGGGCGCGCCCACTTTCTTCTGTTCTGCGGGCCGGTTCCTGGTCCGTGCATGCAGCTTGCACCGCGAGCGCCGATCTCATGGCTTCATTACGACCAAAGCAGGTGCATCAACGTGCTCACTACCTTGCCTGTCACTCATCTCATACCATGCGGCCTTGCGCTATATCCTGCGCAGTGCCAGTTTACAGAATGCATATCGGTGGTTGACGGTTCGGCGTGAGCGGCCTACCACCAGCCATGTATGCATCTATTCCGTCCTGGGCACAATGATTTCACGTGAAGGGGATCCAGATTTGCCACACCGGCCCTGGCGTCGCGCTTGGCCAAGGAGGTCTTGCCGGTATCGGGCAGAGACAACGTTTCCTCAATGCCCCGCAAACAGATCTCGATATTCGCCTACCATCGCCGCAAGTTGGGCAACAAGTGAGGCTGACTCCGTAATGCAAGACCCCTTGGCTGAGATCTCCAGGTTTCTAGCCGGGAGGCACCAGCCGATGCCCGCAGGTGCGGATGAGGTGCTGGAGCGACGTCCGGAGTTGATCGAACAGCTGTTGCGTGACCTTCGGCGGCTGCAGTGCGACGAAGGCATGGTCTTCCTCTACCGGGTGACATGCATGGTGTGGGCAGGCTCGGTCGCGGATCTCGATGATGTCATCCGACAACCCCTCGCGGGTCCAGATATTCGGGTGGCAGCAGAGTGGACCGGGCGGTGGAAGGTCGACTCCATCCCCTAGTGGCACGTGTGCAGGCGAAGTTTGAAAACTCGCGCAGGTTGTTTAGGAGAAGGGAATGGTTTTGGCCAATCTGGACTGCGAGGCAACGTCACAGCAGGGAGGGGTGCATGGTGGCTGAGGTGGCTGGACAGTCTGGCCCGATCTGGACGCTGGCGGAGGAAGGGCCGCAGATAGTACTGGTTCTCAGCGTAGAAGAGCGGAGCGCGCTGTCTTCAGCCCTTGAGCGGCCACCTTTCCACTCCGTTCGAGACCAGGTCATCCCCCTGGTGCCCATGCCGTCGAACAGCGAGGAAGACATCTGAAACCTCTCGTTGGAGTTTGACGGCTGGCGCAGAGGCCAAGCGACCGAGGGCTCGTAGGAAGTCAGGAGGGATTGGTGTGACCCGGAAGAGGAAGCCGCCTGGAACCATCCTTGACCACGGCGACCGGTATCAGCCCGCCATCCAAGCCCATGACATTCGCAGTCCACACTCCAAGCGCACCCGAATCTGGGGCGTCAAGACGCATCGTTTCCACCACCTGCTCTCCCAGCTCGAATGCAGCGTTTACTTCCAGGCGGAGCGCGACGGGAGGGTGAAGGACATCCAGGAGCAGTGCGAACTGAACCGTGACGAGACCGTGATGATCGCTGCTCGGCTGGGCTACCGACACCCTGCCGGCCAGCACGCCATGACCTCCGATTTCATCATCACCGTAGTTGCTCATGACGGGTCTACCCGTCAAATCGCTATACACGTAAAGCACGCTTCAAAGTTGTCCCGCAACATGGAATGGATCAACGTGGAGGCCTATTATTGGAGTGCGATGGGCATCCCTCTTTATGTGATTACGGAGCTGGATATCGAGGCTGAAGTCATCCATAACGGTCAATGGCTGTACTTCGTGAATACGGCGGAGTTCGACCGCCTCAGTGCGTTGCCCAACTTCGGGGAGATAGTCTCCTCGCTGACCGCCTACGTGACCTCAGGGCGCAAGCTGTCGATGGCCTGCGAACAGGCTGAACGCGACTACGGACTGCCTCCCAACTCTGGCTTGCTGATGGCGAAAGTGCTCATTCGCGAACGGGGATGGGTCACCGATCTCTCAGTCCGAATTCGACTCGGTAGGCCGTTAGTCTTGCTGGAAGACAGAACTCAGGAGTGGCTCAAGGAGGTAACGAACCGTGAAACTGCGACTGCTTGAGGATCAGGTTCTGGCATGGCATTCCGAGGCAGGGAACCGGTTGACCAGGGTCGTTTCCGTCGACGTAGCCAACGGCATCGTGCACCTCTACGACATGGAAGAAGGCAAGAAGAGCTTCCCTTGGCCGGCGAGAATCGATGACCTGCAGGCCGCACACGACGCGCTCAGCCTTACAGTCATTGCCGACCCGTATGGCCCCCTCCGTCAGCAGGCCCGTGATGCTGCAACTCCCGCACAGCAGGAGCGTCGGGCCCTGAGATGGTCCCAGATTGGCCCGATCGTGCGCGACCCCGGGATGCTGGACAGCCGGTCCCGTGGCGAAGCGGTTGCCGAAGCGCTGTCTGAAGGCGCCAAGCTTCTGAAGGACCCCCACGCGGTGTATGAGGCCTGCCGACGCTGCTGGTGCCGCGGCATGGTACCGGACAGCCTACTGCCCAATTTCCACAGCTGTGGGTCTCCGGGTAAAGAACGGTCATCAGAGTCATCAGAGTCATCAGAGGACGTTGGCGCAAAGCGCGGCGTAAAGCGGAAGAAGGAAGGGAAGGAGCTCGGAATCCCGATCGGGCCGGCCGAGCTGCTTTCCATCCGCACCGCGATCGAGACGCACTATTTCGGCGAGAAGCTGCCTCTGACCGATGCCTACGACCTGATGATCGAAAAGGACTATTCGATCACCGTGCTTGAGGATGGCATGGAGAAGCGCAGGCCGTACCCGACCGGAGCTTACCCAACCTACCACCAGTTCAAGTACTGGTTCCACAAGCTCTACTCTGCGGACGAGCGCCTCCGGGGGAGGCGCGGGCACCGGGACTATGTGCTGAATGAACGCCCGCTTGTCGGAAAGGCGAAGGCGTTCTGCGTGGGAGCTATCTTCGAAGTCGATGGCACCGAATTGCCGATCAACGTTGTCGACGACGAGACGCGGCTGCCGGCCGGCAGGCCACAGCTCTATGGGATCCTGGACCGATTCAGCACGTACGTTGTCGCGGCCCATGTGTTTCTCGGCCATGAGGGTTGGGAAGAGGTCATCGAAGCCCTCACGATCATGGTTGAGGAAAAGGTGGGCTACTGCGCACGTTTTGGTCTTGCGATCACTTCCGATCAGTGGCCGGCCCACGGTGTGATTCCAGAGAGCATCTATGCGGATAATGGTCCACTTAAGGCCATAAAGGCTGAGCCGCTGTTCGACGAAGCGCTCCAAATCAAAGTTGACACGCTCGAAAGTGGCCGCGGTGACCGCAAGCCCTACATTGAAAGACTGTTCCGCTCCATTAAGGAAGGCCTAATTGCGAGCCTTCCGGGTTACACAGACCGGTCGTATGGCGACGCGCCCAAGGCACTGAAGGATGCGGCCATGACAGTAAGTGAAGTGCAGCGCGAAGTGAACGACTGGGTCATTTGGCATAACAACGAGAACTTAGTCTCCTCAGACTTGCTCGACCCGGAAGTGCTAGAGGAAATCGAGACACCTACGCCGCTGGCCGTCTGGAACTGGGGGATGGAACACGGCGACAGCCTGCGACCGGCGCCGAGCAACTTCCGCACTCTCTTGCTCCCTCAAGAGGAAGTAACCATAAGACCGCGCCTGGGGCTGACATTCCGCAAGCTGCGCTACACATCCCCCACCGTGCTGGCTCTCTCCTTGGGGAACGTCCCAAAGCAGGAGCGCAAGCGGAGAATTGCCTATGACCCAGGGCGCGTGGACGTCATCTACCTGATCCAGCCAGATGGGAGTCGCGAGGAATGCCACCTGATCGGCGACGAGTTCGCTGGGCCGGAGTGGAGCTGGAAGAAGTACGAGAACTATCGCAAGGCCGAAAAGCAGAAGAGGCAAGAAGCGGAAGAGGCGTCCATTGCCGGGAGAGCGGAGTACCTCAAGCGGCGGCAGGAGCGTGTGGCCGCGGCCAAGGCACAAACCAAGGACCTGCGGCGCGGACTGCGTCCGGGAGAAATCACCGGCGGAGTCGAGGAACGCAAGGAGGCACAACGCGACCGTGAGATCCAGCGCCGCAATGGAGTCCGGTCACCCCAGCCCAACAGCACCCAATCCGGCAAAGTGGTTCCTCTGCGGCAATCGAAGCCGACGCGGTACGACTCTCTGTACGACGATCCTGAGAAGGGGTGAGAAGCGTGCCCGACTACCCTCCAGCTGTCTACACCCCGCGCAAGGTCACCTATTACCAGGACAACCCGTTCATCGAGGCGCTGCCGCAGCCGAGGTCCATCGACGAGACCTTTGACGCCGTGAAGTGCTTTCCCGTCCCACGGCCGGATTGGCGGGAGTGCGACGCCAAGACACGCAGGGACGAGCTTGGCATTATGATCCGAAGCTTCTACTTCCCTACGCCGGACGCGATGGCAATGTGGGCCAAGGCTGAGAGCGCGCTGCACGAAGGTTATGTTGCACGGTGCCCTCAGCAGTGGCGCAAGGCGACGCTCACACCCAATGGCTTCAACCTGTTCGGTCCTCCTGGCCTCGGGAAGAGTTTAGGCGTGGAGCGCCTGCGGACACTGTACGGAACGCAGCCGATCGCCCATAACGAGTACAAGGGCCAGCGGTTTTCCATACTCCAGCTGCCCGTTCTGCTAGTCGAGTGCCCGCCGGACGGATCGGCCAAGGCCCTGCTTGTCGCCATTCTGGACCGGCTAGATGAGGAGCTGGGGACGTCGTACCGTCAGGACTATGCAAAGCCTCACACGACACGCGACGTGCTGTCGCTCGACGTGGTGAAAGTGCTCAAGCTGCACGTAGGCCTCTTGGTCATCGATGAAATCAACAACCTGCGTGATGGCGAGTGGTCAAGGGAGATCAACAACTTTCTCAAAATGATCCGCAACCAGTCCAAGGTCCCGGTGATTGTGGTTGGCACCCCACGTGCAAAACATCTGCTCACGTCGACTTTGAGCGATGGTCGTCGTGGGCATGGCCAGGGGGAGAGCAACTGGAGACTGGTTCCCTGGGGCAAGGTTTGGGATAGATTCACTTCACGGCTCTGCGACATTCAGATGCTGCCTACGCCCGTCCAGTGGTCAGAAGATTTCGCCCAAGTCATGTACGAGTGCACAGCGGGGTTCCCGGAGTTGGCGACTCAGCTGCACCTTTGGGTGCAAGACCGCGCTCTTGCCGAGGGCTGGGAGACGTTTACGCCAGATCACATTCGCACGGTGCTTAAGGAGGACTTCCCCACAGCAGCGCAGATCGTAGGGAAGATCCTTTCCGGCAACAAGACAATCCTTGCTGAGTTGGAGGATCTCGGGCTGCCCGACCCAGAGGATCGTTACCTGCGCGTGGCGATCAACCTCCGAGGTTCGGTAGAGACTGGGGACTCGCAGGCAGACAGGGCAACGGTGGCGGACGAGACCCTTGCCTGGCTGCTGGATGCGGCCTACGACGAGTCGTCTGCCATGGAGGCCATCACCCTGGCCGTCGACGAATTGGGAGAAGGCGCAACGGACGTGAGCGCCCTCAAACGCAAGGCTTACGAGATACTGACCCGCAAGCCCCGGCGCCGGCCGAAGCCCAAGAGCGCTCCTTCGCCTGCGATGGAGCCTCTGCCGCCGCTCTACGTCGTGCGGTCCGAAGACGATGCCTACGAGGTTCTACGCTCACAAGGTCTCGTGCGGAGCGTCGCGGACATCTTGGACGAGGTGAGTGCGGGGTGATCGCATACTGGACTGATCCGTACCCCGAAGAGCTGCTTTACTCCGCACTTGCCAGACTCGGGGATGCATTGAACTACGACAGCCCCTCCGCCCTCGCTCGCTTGGCCTTCGGTAGGCTGGCCTCCGCCAGCTACGATTTGCCGACCGACATCGACGCACTGATCGCTCGCTTGCCGCCACATCACAGCTACACGGCGAACCAGCTCATTCAGGAACACACCCTCTTGCCCTATTACACGCACTTCATGACCAAGAACAGAAGTGAGGCGGCAAGAGACGCCATGTGCAGCTCTTCGAGCCGCTTGACTAGACAGCAACTGATCAGAGTAATTTCGGAGCCAGAATCGCTATGCTTCTGCCCGAAGTGCGTCGAAGAGCAGCGAGCTACTATCGGCGAGCCGTACTGGGTGCGAAGCCATCAGGTTCCGGGGAACTCCGTTTGCGCAACGCATGCATGTTTCTTGGAGCGTTCGACCGTGAGCCGACGCCGGAACTCCAATCCTCTGGCATACTCGTCCTTGGAACGGGCGCTGCGAGATCAAGACGTTGCCCCGCGAGACATTGACCCCAGTTCATCCAGTCACCATCTCCTGCTAATGCTGTCTGAGGACGTGTCATGGCTCATGTCCAACCATGGACATGCTTCGCCGCAGGCACTTGTCGCCTTGTACCGACGCCGTCTGCAAGAACTCGGCTTGGTGTCTGTCGGCAGGAAGACCCACTACACGGAGGTCGCGGCCGCTTTCGACGCCTGGCTTCCCCAAGAAGCGCGTCTCTGGTTCCGCGATATGCATGCGTATTCGTCGACCGAGCTTTGGCTACGCCGAATGATGCAGACTGGCGATTCAGCGCAAAACCCGATGTATCATCTAATCCTCCTCCGCTTCCTGGGATTCGAGGGGGTAGGGGCAATGTTCTCGGCGTCGGAGGCGCTGCCGACGCGGCAGCCGCCGGTGTCGCCGCTGGAACGCGGCTGCGAAACCGCCCCACTAGATGATCGTATCCCTCGGTGGCGAAGCGAGTGGGCGGATCTTACGCTCAGTCATCCTGAAGCCTCGCGGACGCAGCTTCGGCGGCTGAGGCCGGCACTGTTCGCGCATCTGGCCCAAAGCGACCCAGTATGGCTAGACAGACACCTCCCTCCCCGTCATCCCAGGCGCGCTGCGGGTATCGCGGGCCCCTACAAGGACTGGGGAACCCAGGATGCCAATCTGGCTCTAAAGGTGAAGGTCGCAGTCAAACGGCTGCTGAATTCCCCCGGTGCCCCCAAGCGCGTAACGGCTCGGGCGATAGAGCGACAGCTAGGGCACCAACTTCCGAGCGATCTGTCGCGGCTTCCGCGCACGGTAACGACGCTCAGGGAACTGACGGAATCCCGCGTACAATTCGCTCTCCGGCGCATCGAGTGGACCGCAAATCGACTTGCCCTGGAGGGAAAGGTTCTCTCACGATCTCAGTTCGTGCGCGCGGCGAACGTCCAGTACCTGCTCCATCTCAAGCCAATCGAAACAGCCGTAGATCGGACCCTCAACGTATTGGCGGAGCGCAAGTCCGTCTGGCAGGACGTTGCCCCAAGTTCCGACTCGGCGTAGGAAACTCCCACTTGCCCCTGGATAGCCCGTCCTCATAACGATGGTAGCCATCGGGCGCCACCTGTGCGCACAATTCACTTGCATTGACCGCATGCCGCGGACTGCCGTAGTCCGGTTGAAATGTGGGTCTTCGACAAAGACGGCTTCGGAGGGTATCTACAACGCTAATACCGGGCAAACTAAGCTCATGTTGGGATACTTCACTGCCCCCTTTGCCGATGAACTGTTCTACTCCGTCATCGCCCGTCTCGCCGATGAACTGCATCTGCGGGGGGTGCGTCCGATCTCGGAGAAGCTGTTCGGCGTTTACGTTCGACCAACGGTAGAGCTCCCCAGCCACCTGAACTACTTCGTAGATCAGCTTCCGCCGCATCATACGTACACCGCAGGCATGTTCGTCGATAAGCACTCAATGTTTCCGTATTACGCGTGGCTGGTGGAGTCGCGTCAGCGCAAGATTGCCCGCGCTTTCATGCTCAAAGACGGCGGGGACCATACCCGGATGAGGCTGGGCATGGCGGCCCGAAGAACTGCAAGGCGAACTACACTTCGGTTCTGCCCCTCATGCATAGACCAAGATCGCCAACGCCATGGCATAGCGTACTGGCACCGGGCACACCAACTTCCCGGAGTCATCGTTTGTCCCCATCACCGAGATCCCCTCTACGAGGCCGAACGAGCAGTGACGCAGTCATACACCCCGCTTGAAGCTCTTGACATGTCAAAAGCTGGACGGGCGTTCCTCGGCGCAATCCCCCGGGTAGCGGCGGAAGTGGCGGGAGAAGCCTGGTGGGTCCTCTCTGGTGCCACAACAGGTCCTCTTGCCGAGAGTCTGAGCCAATCGATTGGGACTCTCCTTGTGGATGCCGGCTGGGCTTCAGCGAATGGCCGCGTCGCCGCCTCGCGGCTCGTACGATACTTCCGGAACTTCTACGGGGACGAGTACCTGAAGCACACAGACTGCTCAGTTCACGAGGTTGACGACAACTGGCTTCTACGAATAGCACGAGGACACCCGAGAAGCCCGGATCCCCTGCACTTTGTTCTGTTGGCCGTATTCCTGCAGACAACGCTGAAAAGCCTCGTGCAGTCCACCGGCGAAATGCGATCTACAAAGCCGGCGATTCGTACACCTGTAGTCCGTCGAGCGGTGCTTCAACTGGGCTCGGAGCGCCGCGCCGCGTGGCTCGAAGCGATGCGATCCCGGCCGGCCGTCGGGACCAAGGCTTTACGCCAAGAGTTTCCTGCTTTGTACGCTTGGCTCTACCGCAACGACCTGGAGTGGTTGAAAAGCCATCAACCGCCGATAAGAACGCGTTCGCCTAAGGCTCGCGTGGATTGGACTGCCAGGGATAAGGAACTTGCCGAAAGTGTACTTGTGGCGGCAGAACAACTTCGAACCATCCAGCCCAGATCGCGCGTGACAAAGACGCTGATCGGTCGAACCATCGGACGTTTGTCGATTCTGGAGAAATGGGCGCCCAAACTACCTCGGACGGTAGCCGCTCTCGAAGCTGTCTGCGAAACTGTAGAAGAGTACCGCCATCGCCGTATCCGCGAAACCGTCGTGCGTTTACAGCTTGACGGCAAACCGATGGCCTTCAGTACCTTCTACCGCCTTGCCGGCTTGCGTTCCACTCCGACTTCGCTGGCCGAACAACAGTTGATCGCTGACTTGCTGAAGGCTGGCTGGTAAAGGCCGGGGACACCTTGAAGGGTGCCGCATCAGGTTCTGCGGAAGCCCGCGTTAGATCGGGGTCTGACCCCTATCTCACCAGCGAACACTCGACGTGGCGCCGCCCATCGGCTGTCGAAGCCTCCATAATGATGCTTGTCCGGGCGACCGTCCGAGCCAGGCAGTGTCCCTCTAGCATCGCGATGCCGTCGAAAGGAGACGGCCAGCCGGGTTCGGATTCCGATGGATGATCAGGTAACTGCTTCGTACTGCGATCTCAAGGCGTGCCAGGTGTGGGTGGGCTCCCGCCCGGAGCAGGAATAGGGAACGGGAAAGGGATACCTGGAACTGGAGCTTGTCCAGGAATCGGGCCGAGGGGGATACGCATCACAACGCCCTGCGTTGTCCCCGCGCTGCGTATAAAGGCAACCCCTTGGTGGTTCTCAATAATCTTCACAGCTGCCGTATGGCTAAACACGTGGCTGGTCGCGTGATGCACACTCAAGACCAAGTCCTGCAAGGTTGAGTCGCTCTCCAAGTCAATGACGCGCAAGTGCTGACTGCGTGCCTGGGCACGGGAAACCTGCCTACTATGGGACTTGAAGTTCCCGTGATCAGCGAACCAGGTAGCGACATCACGCCCCAACTGGGTGCGGTTACGCCTTCGGCGAAACATATATGTCGCCAGCCATTGCCCCACCATATCTCGCGCAAGGGCCTGTTGGGTGACACACAGCTGCAGGAGGCCAGGATGATATCCGCGTAGAATCGGCATCCAAACAGGGAGCTTGGCAGGATCACGACATTCGGTTTGTGCCCGCTGGAACTCGTCGAGAAGTGCACGTGCAGGGACGTGAATCATACCGTTGCCATTGGGGTTGGGCATTCCCAGTTGCGGATCGATAGGCCCAAGCTGAGAGTGTGCACCCATAACAATCTCATCGCATCCAAGCGCCAGCATCGTCGCTGCAGACATTGCGGCAACTGGAATGAAGACCCGAATTGGATTGAACCGCTGGCGGAGGTAGTTCAGCACAGACTCGGCCGCTTCCGCCATGCCTCCAGGGCTATGCAAAATGAGGTCCAGCGGGCCCTTAGGCAACCCTTTCACTGCCCCCATAAAGCCTTGAATGTCAGCGAGGGTAAGCATCACTGCTCCGCTAGGTGTCTCTGGCTTTTCGAGGTACGCCGTACTATACAAGATCACCGGATTCCCGGTATATTTGTACAACTGTGCGAGGTACTTCCGACGCACTCCATCAAAATCAGGCGTCCCATTAACTACGGTTTGCATAATCTCGTTTTCGATTTCACCCCACGTTGGCATGACGCCACCTCCTCAGCCCTCTTTACGAAGTGAGGTCCTCGGAGTGTCCACACCCCGAGGACCTGGCGAAGCTACCTCGTTGAGGACGAATCCCAATAGAACGGCTCTGGAAGTGTGGACGCGTAAACTGTTGCCGCCATCTCGGTCAGTTGCAGCAGTTCACGCACACCAGGTTGAGTCGACGCTTGCTCAATCAGAGCTTGCAGTTCAGCATCTCTATCCTGAGCGCTCACCTCTTGCTTCGCGTCTTCTACGCCCCGGTTACTCACGTCCGCATCCTCCTCCTCGTTCATTCGGGGAGTTCTCCCCATGCACATGCAACTCCTTCCACGTTCTGTACTATTCAGAGCGACGCGATATAGTCCCTCGAATCGCGTAGTTCAATTCCGAAATAAGCACAACCCGACGCTGTCATTCAACACATGGACCGCTCGTACCCGAGGACTTCTGCCCGAGCCTTTCCAGGGAGCTTTAGTTCGTCGCTGACGAGCGAGGGTAAGGACCTTGCGGGGATGCCCAGGGCGGATTTCTAAATCCCCAACCCGCATGAGAAAGGCGGGTTTTAGGGCGGATTTCAAATCCCCTCTCACAGGATTTTGTGGAGTGACAATAGGGTTTCGCGCTGATCAATAGAGATTCGCGCTGGACAACAAAGTTTCGCACCGTGACCACCGCGCTGGGTCCCGGTGCGAAACTTGTCCATGGAACCGATGCTTCATGCGGCGGACCGCAGGACGCCTCGCTGGTCGAGCGTGATGAGTCGCATCGGGCCGGAGAGGAGATGCGCCTGCTGGCGGATCGCATCTTTGTCTGCCCTGCTTGCGACCACACAGAGGACCGCGACCTGCACGCCTCGCGCAACATCCTGCGCGAAGGTCTGAGGATCATCCAAACTACCGAGGGTCCCTCGGAAAGTGACGCCTGTGGACAGGCGGCCTCCACGAAGCGTTCGCGCTTTGCGCACCGTCTGGTCGAAGCAGGAAGGGCGCAAGCCCACGGTAAGACACCGAAAGAAAGTGGCGGTCGTGAATACGTCTGACTACGTTTCCAGTGACAGAACAAGACTCGGGCGGCGGACGCGATGGCGACTGCTTCGTTTCCCGCCGAGTGGTGGGAGCGCGGAGGAACGCACCAAGCTAGTGACGGCGGAGCAACAGACCCTGCGCGGCGCCGCCTCTCCTCTGTACTCGGTAAAGTCCAGCTCCGCATCTCTCCCGCTAGGGCCCTGAAGACACGCGGTCGACTGGTTGAACACCACACCCCTTGAATCCGCCTGCCTTAGAGAATTGCTTCTCGCTGCGCGTGATAGACGGTCGGTACCGTTGGCTTAAAGCCGAGGCTGCGCGCGAGAGATCCGTCCAGATGTCCCATCCACGGGTTTGGGAGTGGCTTGGCCGACGATTCATAGGCGGCGCCGACGATGCTGGCGATCTCGTATACGCTAGTGGGTGCTTCGTCGACAATGTTGACCACATGACCGCCCAGGGATCCAGTGAGGGCAAGTTCGACGGCGGTCGCGATGTCGCGCTGGTGGATGAGGCTTAGCGTCTGTGCGGGGTGCCAGTTCCAGGAGCCGAGTAGCTGCGGTGCTGATTGCAGGTGTCCGTCGCCGTCACCGTACACGAACCCGAGGCGGAGCACACTCCAAGTGAGTCCGCTGTCCCGGAGTGCGTTCTCTGCGGCGAGCTTGCTCGCCGGGTAGGCGCGGGTCGGATTTGCGGGGTCGTCCTCGCGCGCCGGACGGGGAATGTCGTCGTTGTACACCAGGCCGGTGCTCGCCATGATGATCCGCGCCTCCGGGGCGTGAGCCTTCGCGGCGGCAATGAGGTTCTGGGTGCCCTCGACGTTGGCCCTGCGGATCTCGTCGGGGTCGAGCACTCGCAGTACAGCTGCGAGATGCACGATCGCTGACACGCCTTCAACGGCCGATGCCAGCGACTCGGGATCAAGGAGATCTCCTTCGACGGTGGCGACGCCGTTGAGTACCGTCCTTCCGGGTCGCACGAGTGCGCGGCAGTCGACGCCGGCGTCGACAAGGCGGGGCAGCAGTCGCGAGCCGACAAGACCGGTCGCACCGGTGATGAGGATGGTCATGATTCGTCTCCTTCTGAGAGGTGTTCGGTGAGGTGTAGCGTCGCGTCGCGGAGCACTCGGACGGTCGTCACGAGGTCAGCTTCGTCGGCGCCAAGGAACGCGATCGCATCGATACGTGCGATCGGGCCCGGAAGCGCTTTCCACAGTTCGACGTGCCCGTGTCGGTGATTCGCAGCCTCCGCTGGTGCTTGTCGGCGGGGTCGGGCGCCTAGTCGACGAGGCCCTTGCGCACGAGTGCGGCAACGACGCCACTCAGGTCGCCCGTTCGCCGTCGAGCATGCACACGAGGATGCGTTGGTTCGTCGGTTCCTCGCTCGCGAGCTGGTAAATCGCGCACCACTGGGTGGGGCCAATGCCGTATGGGCGCACCATCATGGCCCGGCTGGCCAGGTAGTACTTCTTCACCCGCGCGCCGGCCGAAGGCTCTAATGGACCGGTGGAACGTTGGACCCCACTTGCGGACGGCCGACGAACGCCTACGCATTGCACAGCACGGACGTCACTGGGGTAGCTGGGAGGCACGTCCGCGGGGTCGTCGACGAGTTCGATTCCTCGGAATGAGGGAGAGAGTATGCACCGAACACGAACGGCCTGTACGTCGGCGACGGCACCCCATTGGCACGCTTGCGGTCGAGGTTGCTCGCCCTGTCAGGTTCACTTCAAGGAGCGTCATTTAGCCCCTTTCCATCAAGAATGTGCTGCACATATTTCTCCACTCTCGACTGGCGAGTTTTCGATTGTTTGGGCGAAGACAAATAGAGGATGTACGCCCTTCTCCGCCCTGGAGTTAGTGCGTCGAAGGCAGTCTCCAACGCTGGCAGTTCAATGAATTTATTTCGAAGCTCTTCAGGGATTATGTACTCTGAGGTATCTTTAAAATTAACTTTCAAACCAGACTTCTCAATTTCAACGGCTTCGTAAATGTAGGACTTTAAGACGGCTTCCATTTCAAGGATCTCCTGAAGATTAGTAAACCGAATCTGACGAGCCGCCTGTACATTTTCAGTCTGTTGGACCAGGATGCCCGAGGCATCCTGCAACAGCGCTCCCTTGTGGAACAGAAGCGCACAATATTCCTTGAAGCCATGTATCAAAACAATGTTTTGCTCCCCGAAAGTGTAACACGGATGCATCCACTTATATTCTTCGGTCAATCCACATTCCAAAACGATTTCTCTCAATCCATCATATTCCGTCTGCCACTTCTTAGCTCTGCTTATGAATTCATCAACCTTGGGATTCCTTTTGTGCTCTACCATAAAGGGTACCCCTCTTCGACTTCTCGTTTCTCTTTGCCGAATGCCAAGAGACCAGCCGGAGCGCCGCAGGGATCTTAGCCGGCCCTGTCGGGTAACGCAATGCGACTAACCGCATCACCCATGCGCCCTCGGAGGAGTACTCCACGTTGTCCGTATACTAAATACTAACATATCTTCGACGGCGTTCGGCACCGACTACCCAGCGTTGACCATCCGCTTGCGGAACGTTTGCCGTCGCTAATGGCGCCCCATTGCGGTGCGCCAACTATCCAGGCCGCATTCCCTGTGCGATGGTGTCGGGGCTGAAAAGGCAACGAAGCATAGCGCCCAGGTTACCTATAAGGAGACTAGCGGAACGGCCCCGACGCCAGCCAAGAGAACAGGAGATAACAGCCGGTACCGATCAAGATGCCGTACTGCAGCAGGCGAAACGCCACGGGCGTAAGATGCGCGAAAACCTTCTGTCCGAGCGCCATGCCGATGGCGACGGCGGGAAGCATCACGGCAGACAGAGACAGCAGATGGCCGCCGATACCCACGGTAAAGGCCTGCAACAGAAATGCAGCCCCGTATACCACCAGATAGAAGGTAAGCGAAGTGCTTCGCACCAGGGCCTTCGCCTCCGCCGCTCCTGCCATGTAGGCGAGCAGCGGTGGTCCCGGTACGCCCACGCTGGTTCCGAAGAATCCCGCAAGGAAGCCCACGACTCGGTCGCGGGAGGCGGTTCGCACAAAGCGCACCCGGGTCATCAGAATGACAGTCACGGCCAGGATGGCGAGCGCTAGACCAAGCTTGATGTCGCGGATGGACAGCGAGAGAAACGCCAAGATGCCAAGGGGGAGACCAAATATGCTCCCCAGGACCAGATGCCTCAAGAGAGGTTTTTCCAGCTCCGTGTGGGTGCGTGTGAGCATGACAAGGGAGATGACCAGGGACAGAAGGATGTTGACCTGAATGCCGACACGCGCGGGAAGCAGCGTCAGGAGCACGGGGACGGCCACGAGGGAGAAACCAAAGCCCGTGCTGATCTGCAGGGCCGCCGCCGCCATAACAACAAATGATGCCTCGACAATCGATAGCCAGTCGATAGCGGTCACCTCCACCTGGGCGTGGCCGAGTCCTCGAGTGCATGGGCGCAGGCGCCGACGGTGAAGGTCAAGTACGAACCGGCGGCGCGCAAGCGGCGGTGGATCTGGTAGATGGCCTCAAGCCTACGGCGGGTGACGCGGGCGTAGACGGCGGTCATGTTGGCGCACGCCGCCTCAGCACTGGTTCCTCCCCCATGTTCAGCGATGCTCCCTCTGTTGTCAGCAGGGCGCTTGCCAGCTACGGTAGCTGTCACGGCGCGAAATCGGTCATGCTTCCCCGGCGGCAAGGCCTTGCGGCCGCACGCGACTGCAGCCTGCGGCGAGGACGCTGCCCGATGCCTCGCGCAGTGTGCACTCTGAAAGTTCCGCCCAAAGGGCTGACCGGAGCCGGGAACACGTCAGCCTTTCGCCGCTGGACAGGCTCGCGCGACTAAGTCCCCTACTCCTGCAGATATAGGACGAGCATCTCGCGACGAAAGAGAAGTACCCCAAGCACGCCGAGGACGATCGAGACAGCCCCGAACACCTCGGTGGCCTGCGCAAACCATGCCGTCGTGGCACCTAGGTGGATCCATCCGAGAAGGAACGGAATCACCCAGATGCCGATGCTGAGTACCGTCACGAGGTACGCGCTCCGTTGATCCCCGACGCGCAACGCGACAAAGGTGCCGACAACAGCCACGTAAAGCGAGACCGCTGCCGACATTCCGAACGCCAGGATTATCCCCACCGGATCCGCGAGATAGAGCCAACTCCAGCCATGACCAGATAGCAAAGCCCCGAACACGAGCTGCAGGACAACCGCCACAAGAGCGGCAACGTAGCCGATCGCGGCAGCGACGATCACCTTGCCACCGAAAATCGCGCTGTCCGGAAGTCTGGTGGCGAGAAGGTAGTCGAGTGTACGGCCCACCCGCTCGTGCAACACGAGGTCCGGTGCAGTGTTGGCCACCACGATCGCGGTTGCGAACAGGATATAGACCACGCGCAGCAGGAGCAGAACAATCGGGTTGACGACCGCATGGCGGGCCGTGATCGAAGGCAGGACGCTCATGATGATCACGGCGATGCCAAATACGCGGAGGGATCGCTGGTTGCCGACGACCTCCGCAAACTCCTTCCACATCATGCTCGTAAGATCAAGCATCGGCATTGCCCCCGATCACTTGCAGGTAGGCTTCCTCGAGGGAGAGCGTGTCCGGCGTCACCTGGCGCACGCCGACACCCGCGTTGACGAGGGCGGACACCACCTTTTCCACGTCTTCTTCCTGGCCAAGCGTGCAGCGCCATTCGTCACCCCCGAGCGCCTCCATGTGCAGGCCCGCCGGCAGCCCAACCGCGATCGCCGATGTCATGCGCGCAAGCCGCAGGCGCACGCTCGGTCCTTTGCGCCCCGCGATCTCGCCGGGCTCGCCGACCGCCAGGAGCTGTCCGCGCTGCAGGATGGCGACCCGGTCGCAGAGCTTCTGCGCCTCCGCCAGCAGATGTGTGCACAGGAAGATCGTGCGACCGCCCTCCTCTGCGAGGGAGAGGAGCAGTTCGCGCAGCATGACGATATTCTCCGGGTCGAGCCCGGCGGTCGGTTCGTCCAGAACCAGCAGGCGCGGCTCGGTGAGAAGTGCGCGCGCCACGCCGAGTTTCTGGCGCATGCCCTTGCTGAAGCCGGACACCCGGTCATCTCCGCGGTCCAGGAGATCGACTCGGCGCAGCGCAGCGTCAATCCGGCCGTCGCGTTCCGACACCGGCATGCGCGCGACACGAGCGGCGAACTCGAGATTCTGGCGCGCTGTCAGACGCTCATAGAGGCCCACCTGGTCGAGTACGACACCGCACTGAGCGCGCACGCGCTCCCCGTCGGCGATCGGATCAAGGCCCAGCACGCGCACTTCGCCTCGGGTGGGGCGCAGGATGCCGAGCATCAGCCGCACGGTCGTCGTCTTGCCGGCTCCGTTCGGTCCGAGAAAGCCGAACACACTACCCGCAGGTACCTCGAATGTAAGATCCTTCACCGCCGCACGTGCACGGAAACTTCGCGACAGACCGCGACACTCGATCGCGTTCGCATCCACTTCGGGCACCTCCAGATAGCCTTCCGATCCAGACGCACTTGCACTTTCCAGGCAAAGGGTTCACCAGACTGTCACAGCGGCCGACCACCGAGGCCCGCCTTCGGTCCAAAGGCGAGGCACCCCGGTGTCTCTTGTCATCGTACGGCAGAGATCAAGGATCCAATTCGTGTTGCCGGATGATACCGCCTGCACGGTTCGATGCGCGCGGCAAGCTCTCGACCGGTATTGCGTTGCCTCGCCATGGGTCAGGCAGCCTCAGGGAGGAGGCTGCCTTAGAAAATCGCCGGACTGACTTGATTTTTTGTCACAATGACGTCATTATGACGTCATGAAGATGTCATCTGTGACCCAGCAATTGCTCGAGGATCTGGTTGCCACCGCCCGCGCCATCGATCCCAGTCTGGCAGAGCCGATGGCCCGCTTGGTTTCGGTGAGCTCCACCGTAGTGTCGATGCGCCTGCTGAACCTGGTGACCGAACTGTCGGCTGAGCTCTCACAGGCTCTCCCGTCGGGAAGGGTTGAGGTGCGCCTGACCTCGCCCGATACACCGGAGCTGCTGTACATCGACACCTCGCTCGAGGCTCCGCCATCCCGGTTCGACGACAGCGAGCCGGCCCGGCTCACACTGCGGTTGCCTCAATCTCTCAAGGAACAGGCGGGGCGGGCGGCCGAGGCCGGGGGCGTATCCCTCAACACCTGGGTTGTGACGCAACTTTCCGAGACGCTAGGTCGCCGTGCCCGCCCCAGCGGGCGCTACCTCAGCGGCTTCGGCAAGGCGTGATCTCTATGACTGGAGGCGGCAGCATGGTTCGTACGTTCGCAACACCCGGAATCGTACGTCTCGCGGTGCGGAATGCGTGCGGGGAGATCGGCATCGCGTCGCACGACGCGGCGACGACCGAAGTACAGGTGCGGGCCCTCACCCGCATCTCCGAGGAGCAGGCCGCGGCTGCACGCGTGGAATGCACGGAGGAAGCGGGAGAGTACCGGGTGATCGTCGATGTCCCATCGCCAGCGCGGAGGCTTTGGCAAGGGGATCAGGAGATCGCCGTACTCGTGAAGGTGCCGGAAGGTACCTGGCTTGACATCGAGTCCTCCACAGCCGATGTGTCAGCGGAAGGGCGCTTCGCCGGTGGCAAGGTCCTGACCGCCTCAGGCGACGTGCGCGTCGAGCATGCCGCGGGCGACCTGTCGCTCGCCACCGCAAGCGGCGACGTAGCTGTGTTCCGAGCCGATGCAGCCCTCAAGGCCCGTTCGGCCAAGGGGGACATCTCGGTCATCCGTGCGGCCGGTCTGCTCACCCTGGAATCCGAGTCTGGCGATCTCGACCTCGGCAGCACCGAACTCGGCGGACGCCTGCGCACGGCCTCAGGCGATATTGAGGTCGAGAGGGCGGCAGGAACGCTCGAGGGGAGCAGCGCTTCCGGCGATCTCACCGTACGGGAGGTCTATGGCGCATGCCGCCTCGAATCCCGTTCAGGGGATGTGGACATCGAATCCGTACGTGAGGGAAAAGTCTTCATCGAAACCATGTCGGGCGATGTCACAGTCGGAGTGTCACCAGGGTCCAGCGTTTCGGTAGACGCCCATACGCACACAGGTGACCTTGAGTCGGACATTCCCCTCTCACCGGAGCTGGAGACCAATAGGGCCACGGCAGAAGGCCCTCTCGTTGCACTGGAGATTCGCACCATGACCGGTGATGTGCGCATCACACGCGGCCGGCATCTGTCGACGAACCGGAGCGGCCTCTGAAACCCTGCCACACCACCTGGCCGCTCCTCCGCGCGGCCGCGAACATCGTGATCGATGCCTCGTGTCCGATCGCGGAGGCGGTCGCCAAGCTCGAGGCGGGCCGTCCTGGCTGGATTCCGACGCACCGCCGGGCAGCGCCCTGGATTTCCCGGGCGTGTCCTGGTGGTGCGCAGCCGCCTATTCGCCCCATGAGCGTCCACCTTGAACTCTTGCCAGGAGTGAAGCCATGAACCGGAACTTCTGGACCGCTATCCGAGCACAGGGATATCGGTTGCCGGCAGGGGCAGACCTCGCCGCACTGACAGATGAGCTCCTCACGATGCTGGGCTCGCCCGACGGCGAACTCAGGGACGACATCGCCTATGCGACGCTGGCCACCTGGGTGAGCGAAGGGCGCTATGATTCACAGGCCCTGCTGGCCATGGGTGAGCACATGGCCAGCAGCCTCACAGTCGGCCTCGGTGCACAGGCATCGGACAGCGTCTTTCTGCGCGCCTTCTCGGTGCTCATTCTCGGGGAGATCGTCGCGCTCGACGCACGTGAGCCAGGCCTGCCCGCAGATCGCGTGCGGGCCTGGGCGGCTGAAGCCGCCCGTTACCTTCGCCTCGAGCGCGATGAGCGGGGCTTTGTGCCAGGTCGCGGCTGGGCGCATGCAGCGGCCCACACCGCAGACTGCCTTGGGGCCGTCGCCCTACACCCGGCCACCGATGCGGCCCTGTTGCGCAGCATCCTGGCGGCCATTGCGGAGCGGGTTCTCCGTCCTCAGGGGCAGGTGTTCATCTATGAAGAGGACGAGCGCCTCGCTTTCGCCTGTCTCGCTCTCCTCCGCCGTCCCGAGATCCAGGAAGCGGACATAGTCGCCTGGTGCGATTCCTTCCTGCATCCCACGGAGGGTGGCGACTGGCGCGCTGCGTCAGCCGGGGAGTCGGGGGCGCGGGCCTACCTCAACGTGAAGAGCTTCCTGCGCAGCCTCTATCTCCAGATGCTGTGGACGCAAAACCCGCCACCGCTCCGCGAGGATGCCCTACAGTCCGTCCTGGTCACCATCCGCGCGATCGGGACGTCGCTCTACGGCCAGTAGCGGCGCCAAAGTCCGCTGCATTTCCATCCAGCAAAGCATTGCGCCCAAGCGTGAAACTTCTTGGCGACAGCCCACCTGAGCGGTATATCCTTATAGGCACCGCATGCAAGCCACAGCCGTCAAGCCGCCGAGACCGCCGCGGAGAGGAGTATTCGGTGAAGCCCCTCGCTGCCGCACCGTATCGCCGTCGCCCCACCATGCTCTCCAAAGTGCCGGAAATCACCGCGTACTTCTGGATCGTCAAGGTGCTCACGACGGCCATGGGCGATTCAAGTCCGACTATCTTGTCTACCACATGAATCCTTACCTGGCTGTCACCCTTGGCGGCGTCGCGCTCATGGCCGCCCTAGCCGTCCAGTTTGCCGCCCGCCGCTACGTGGCGTGGATTTACTGGGTCACGGTCACGATGGTGGCCGTCTTCGGCACGATGGCCGCGGACGCCGCGCACATTGTGCTGGGCATCCCCTACACCGTGACGAGTGCGGCCTTCGCCATCGCGCTAGCTGCCCTTTTCGTGGTCTGGTACCGAAGTGAAGGAACACTCTCGATCCACAGCATCAACACGCGTCGCTGCGAATTCTTCTACTGGGCAACCGTGATGGCCACGTTCGCCCTCGGCACGGCCACCGGCGACATGACCGCCAACACCCTGCGCCTTGGCTACCTGGCCTCTGGCGTGATGTTCGCTCTTCTCTTCGCCGTGCCGTTGATCGGCGGCCGTCTGCTGCGCTGGAACGGGGTCTTCTCCTTCTGGTTCGCCTACGTCCTCACCCGTCCCCTGGGCGCGTCCTTCGCGGACTGGTTCGGCATGCCGCCCGTCGCAGGCGGCCTCGGCATCAACCGGGCCATCGTCAGCGGTGTTCTCACCGCCTTCATCGTTGCCTTGGTGGCCTATCTGAGCCTGAGGCGCAACGACATCCAGAGCGAAGTGGCCGCGGACTAGACCACTGCCGCCTGTGGAGGTGTCCCAACTTGCCCTGCAATCTCACGGTTGCCACCTCGGTGCCATCGTCATGAGCGATGTGAGCCAACTTCCTCGCATGATGTGGCCCGACATCGGCGCGATCGAGATCGGCGGCCTGTCGTCGCCGAAAGACCTTGAGACAGTGCTCGCCGCGGTTGCCGCGCAAGGCATCGCCTGGGCCATGCACATGCCGCTCTGGCGCTCTCGGCCACGCCGCGTGCCCGTGGCTCCCTCAGGGCTGTCGGCCGAGGAGGAGCGCTATCTGCGCGAGGATATGGCGACCGGCTCGAGGCGTCACGCTTCCTATGCGCTCGTGCATGCCCCCTGGCTTCCCTCGCACAGCCTGCCGGAGCGCGAGGCGAGAGCGATTGCCCAAGGGACCGTGGACTTCCTCGCCGAGCTCGCGCTCGCACACGACCTGCCCCTTGCGCTCGAACTCAAGCTCGGGCTACAGCGGGATCCCGGCGTCCTAGCCTACTTCCTCGCCGCGCCGGACGACTTCCTGGATCTCCAAGGAGGCACCTTCTGCGTCGACACGGGCGACTGGGTCCTAGCCTGCGAGGCGCTCGAGCTCGACCCCGTACGGGCCTTCGCTCCCTTCGCCGCACGCACGTCCGTCCTCCATGTCCATGCGGTTGAGCGCGCAACGCAGCCGTACCTTTGGAGACCGATCCATCCCACCGACCCCGACGCCGTCACCATGCTGCGACTCTGCCAGGTCGCGCAGGCGGCGCGAGAGGAACTGACGGTGGTATTCGAACACACGCCCCACCTCGACCCGGGCCCCGACTACGACCTCGAAGGATACGCCTGGCTGCTTTCCTCTCTGCTCTGAGTACAGTCTGCGGAGCCCTGACGCGAAGGTGGTCCCGCCAAGAAGGAAATCGATGCTCTATGCAATAAGTTTGATCATCGAAGCTTTTTGGGGAGGCCCTCTCTTTGCATCAGCGCAGTTCCTTCTCGGAGATCCCGGCGCAGGCGCGCCATCAGAAGACGGTCCTCATCAACACCACGATCGGTTCTCTGATGGCGTCTTTGGACGGCTCCATCCTCACCGTGAGCCTGCCGACCATCGCCCGCGAACTCCACACCGGCGTCGGCCTCATGCTCTGGATCATGATGGGCTACACGGTCGTCATCACAGCTCTGCTGCTGCCTTTCGGCCGCTTCGCCGACACCCATGGCAGGGTGCGCATGTACGGGCTAGGTTTCATCGTCTTCGCAGCAGCCTCCGCGCTCTGTGGCTTCGCCACGAGCGGGGTTTTCCTGCTCGCCAGCCGCCTCTTCCAGGGCGTCGGCGCCGCCATGCTGTGGTCCAATTCGCAGGCCATCCTGACCGACGCCTTCCCTGGGCAAGGGCGCGGCTTCGCCCTGGGCATCAACCAGGTGGCAGGACTCACTGGAAGCGTGGGCGGCCTCCTCTTGGGCGGTCTCATCACCGCCACGCTCGGCTGGCGCTGGATCTTCTTCGTCAACCTCCCCATCGGCGCGTTCGGCGCGATCTGGACCTTCACGTCTCTTCATGAGATCGCGTCGATCGACCGCGGCGAGCCCTTCGACAGTTATGGCATGGTGCTCTTCGTCGGCGGCATCCTGCTTGCACTGCTGGGCCTCACCATCGTCATCGAGGGCGGCGGCCCGGCCGTGCCGTGGCTGCTCGCGGCTGGCTTCCTGGCCCTGGTGGCGTTCACCTTCTACGAGCGCCGCACCAGCAGTCCCCTGATCGACCTGCGCCTCTTCTCGATCCGCATCTTCACCTTCGGCAACGCGTCGCTCTTCCTCAATGCCCTTGCGCGCGGCGCGCTCATGTTCCTGATGACCTTCTCGTTCCAGGGCCTGCGCGGGGCGTCGCCACTCACGGCAGGTCTCATGATGCTTCCCCTGACCGTCGCCATCATGGTCGTCGGCCCGATCTCAGGACGCCTCTCAGACCGTTTCGGCTCACGCGAGCTCTCGTCTGGGGGGCTGCTCGTCACCGCCGTCGCGCTCGCCCTGCTGGCGCGCGACCCCCTGACCGGCTCCTACACTCCCATCGCCGTCGCCCTGCTGCTCGCCGGCATCGGCAACGGACTCTTCAACTCACCGAACACGAGCGCCGTGATGGGCGCAGTGCCGCCGGACCGCCGCGGCGTGGCCGCGAGCACCCGCACCCTGCTCTTCAACGCGGGGCAGCTCTTCTCGCTTGCCCTCTCCTTCACGATCCTCTCGACCACGATGGGCGGCGGCCAGCTGAGTGGATTCCTCGCCGGCATGTCGACGCAGGCCGCTTCGATCGGCCACGCGGCGTTCGCGCGGGGCCTGGGCGAAGCCTTCGCCATCTCGACCGTTCTGTCGCTCATCGCGGCGGTGCTCTCGGCCCTGCGCGGCAAGGTCGCACCCTCCGCCACCGCCTGAACCCCAGAGCGCGTATCTTCCCTGCGAAAGGCGGCGTACGCCATGGCGCGCATCCTAGTGATCGGCGGCTCGCGCTACATGGGACTCAGGCTCGTATGGAACCTTCTGGCGCAGGGCCACGCGGTGACGACCCTGAACCGCGGCCTGCACCCGGACCCCTTCGGCTCCCGCATCGCGCGACTGCACGCCGACCGCAGGTCGCCGCGGTTCCGTGCGCTGCTCGACGGGACCAGCTTCGATGCCGCCGTCGACTTGCAGACCTTCCGACGCAGCGATGCCGAGGACGCCCTGGAGGCGCTCAAAGGCCGCGTTGGCCACTACATCCTCATCAGCTCGGGTCAGGTCTACCTCGTGCGCGAAGGGATGAACGCACCCGCGCGCGATCCGGTGGCGGAGGATGGCTACCAGGGTCAGGTGATGGCGGAGCCGGACGGCGCCAAGGATCGTTCGGAGTGGCTCTACGGCGTCGGCAAGCGCGAAGCCGAAGACACGCTCCTGGCGGCGTTCCACGCCGATGGCTTCCCGTACACCGCGTTGCGCCTGCCGATGGTGGACGGCGAGCGTGACCCCTCGCGGAGACTCGAGAGCTACCTCTGGCGCATCCTCGACGGCGGTCCGGTTCTGCTCCCTTCGGGCGGCGATGGTCCCGTCCGCCACGTGTACAGCGGCGACGTCGCGCTAGCGATCTCCCGCCTGCTCGGTGATCCAAAGACCTTCGGCGAGGCGTACAATCTCTGCCAGGACGAGATGCCCACCCTGCGGGAGTTCGTGGCGCTCTGTGCGGCGACCCTGGACGCCAAAGCGAACATCGTGCCGGTAGAGCGCAAGGAGCTCGAGGCGGCAGGCATCCGGCCGGAAGCAGTGTCACCCTTCAGTACGCCCTGGATGTCTCTCCTCGACCCCGGCAAGGCGAAGCGTGATCTGAGCTTTCGGCACCAGCCGCTCGAGGCGTACCTCGGCCGCATCGTCGGCGAGTTCCTGAGCCGGGAGTCGCTCGAGCCGCCCGAGAACTATGGCCTGAGAGAACGAGAACTCGCCCTCGTGCGCGGCTGATCCACTAAAGGTCTCGTCGCTCAGGGATGTCCAGAAGGCGGATTCCGTTTTGCCGTCGCAATGCGAAGCGGTCCCGCCCATCCTCCCTTCTGGAGTTTAGCGATGCTTGCCCGCTGGGTCCGGTTTTGCGCCCGCAATCGTTGGTTCGTCGTGCTGGTCTGGATGGTCGTGCTGCACCTGGATCGCGCGCAGTATCCTGGTGCCGGGCAGCATCGCGCTCCTGGGCCGGTACGCCTTCTGGCCAGGGGTCAGTGGCGCCGAAACGACGCGAACGGCTGACCCGCCTGCAGGAATCGCGCCACTCGGCCAGTAGCATAGGAAGCATACCGAAGGCTGCGGGGAGGGCATACGCCGGTGACCGTGGCGCTAGTCCTGGCCTTCAATCTGCTGGCCGGCTTCAACGACGGCGGCAACCTGCTCGCAACCCTGCTCCCCAGCCGCGTGCGTCCCATCCTTCTCTGGTTCTGGCTGGCCGTCGTCGTCAGCCTGGGGCCGATCGTCCTCGGCACCCACGTCGCCGACACCATCGTGCGACGTATCGTGACGCCGCAGAGTCTCTCGCCCATCCTTGCGTCCGCCACGTTGAGCGCGATCGCCGTCGTGCTCGTGAGCTGGTGGCAGCGGGTGCCGACCTCCATGTCGCTGGCTCTCATCGGTGCAATGGTCGGCGCGGGCACGGCAGCGGGCAGCCATGTGCTGTGGGGTGGTGCTACACGCGCCGTGGTCGGCTTCGTCCTGACCGTGCTCCTCGGCGGGCTGCTCGGCCTCCTCATCGCGCGCTACGGCCGCCAGGTGCTGCGACACCTCAGGCGCGGCGCGGTACTGAGCCTGATCATGCTGCTCACCGCCCTGCTCGAGGGGCTGGCCTACGGCGGCAACGACCTCGAGAAGGCCATCGGACTCCTGCACTTTTCGGGCTTCACACTGCACGGCGCCATACTCTTCGCCACGCTCTCGTTCGCCCTCGGCAGCGCGGTAGGGTCCTGGCGCATTGCACGCACCGTCTCGGGCCAGATCATCCGCCTGCGTCCGCCCGAAGCGCTCTATACCCAGGCAGCGACGGGACTTGCGGTGCTCGCCGCGGCGACAGCAGGCATCCCCGTCTCCACGAGCCAGACCGTCGACGCGAGCCTGCTCGGCGTGGGCTCGGCCGAGAATCCGCGCCACGTCGGCTGGCGCGTGGCGCGCCGCATGGTCTTCGCCTGGTTCTTCACCCCTTTGGCCGCGTTCGTGATGGGAGGTCTTGCGCAGTGGCTCGCCGTCCTGCTCCGGCACGTCTGAGACGCGCCTTCGAAAGTCTGCGCGAGATTCTTGGCCCCCGCGATCAGGTGTTCCAGGAACTGCTCCTCGAACAGGCCGGGCTCGCGCAACAGGCCATGGACCTGCTCTATCGCTACCTGACGCAGCCTTCGCAAGACCTGGGACAGGCGATCGGCGAGCTTGAGGAGCGCGGCGACCGCATCCTGTCCGACATCCAGCGGGCCCTGCGCGAGGCGCTCGTGACGCCCCTCGGCGGTAGCGACATCAACTACCTCGGCAATGCCCTCGATGACCTCCTCGACCAGTTCGAGGACATGGTGACCGAGGACCTGGCACTCGAAGCAGCGGGCGTCGGGGAGAGCAGCTACGAGGACCGCCAGTTCGGCGAGGTGCTCGAAGCCCTGCACAAGGCTTGCAACATCCTGCCCGAGGCGATGGCGGCGCTACTTCGCCGCCCCGCTGTGGCAGAGGAGAAGATCGCCGAACTGCGGGAGCGCTACCAGGACGGCAAACGCGCATACTCACTCGCCTATGCGGCGATCATGGCGGGGCGGGACGACGAGGGCAGCGCTCGGACCAAGAACCGGTTGCGCTGGCTGCGCCAGCACCTGCGGCGCATCGAGAAGCTGGCGAACGCGATGGCGGGCATCCTCGCGAACAGCTGACAGGTGGTCCGGCCCGCGTGGCGAATCCACTTCGGGTCTGTGCGTGGATCAAGACCCTTTCCCTGCAGCAAGACTGAACCCCATGGGAGAGAAGCGCAGCTATGGCCTTGAGCGACAAGATCGTCCTCTCCTGGAGTGGCGGCAAGGACAGTGCCATCGCCCTTGCGACGCTGCGGCAGTACGACGCACCCATCCATGCCCTCCTCACGACCGTCACGGACCCGCAAGCCCGCATCAGTATGCACGGCGTGCGCGAAGAGCTGCTGCGCCTGCAGGCAGAGTCGATCGGACTGCCGCTGCGCGTGGTGCGCATCCCGCAAAGCTGCACGAACGAGATCTACGAAAGCCTCTTCGCGACCGAGACGGATGCCCTGAAGCAGGAGGGCGTCGCACACTACGCCTTCGGTGACCTCTTCCTCCAGGACGTACGCGACTACCGCGAAAAGCAGCTTGGCCGTTCCGATCTGAGGGCGGTCTTCCCGCTCTGGGGTCTCGACACGAAGCAGCTCGCCGAGAACTTCATCCAACAGGGCTACAAGGCAGTCGTCGTGACAGTCGACCCGAAGAAGCTCGACCCCTCGTTCCTGGGCCGCGATTATGATCAGCGCTTTCTCGCGGACCTTCCACCCCACGTCGACCCTTGCGGGGAGAACGGGGAGTTCCACACCTTCGTCTACGCGGGGCCCATCTTCCGCAGGCCCATCGCCGTCGAGCGCGGCGAGGCTCAGGAACGCGACGGCTTCTACTTCCAGGATCTCCTGCCGCTCGTCTGAGAGCCGCTAAAACACGCAGGCGCGACCCATGCAACTGGCATGGGTCGCGCCTGGCTTGTATGCCCTGCCGGCCGGCAGGCGCCCCACGCGGCTCAAATCGTCAATCTTCGCTCACAAGCGGCTCCTCGCGCACCTCTCCCTCACCGAGCCAGTATCCGTGGAGCGCCATTGCCGGCGGTGCACCCGCAATGAGGTGCAGTACGCCCGGGTACATGGCTTCGCGGATGTCCCTTGCGGATGGGCGCGGCTCGCCCGCGGGGTGCGAGTGGAAAATGGCCCGCAGTTCCATGCCGTCGCGCTCGAATTCCCGGAGGGCACGCATGACGTCCTCCGGGGCGATGGCGTAGCGGTAGGCGCTTTGCGCCGCATTGCGGCACGGAATGAAGCAAAGGAGCTCAGCCCCCCTCCCGCCAAGAAGACCGCAAGCCTCGAAAGGCAAAGCCCTCGCCGCCTCTTCGCGGAGGGCTTGGCGCAGACCCCTGTCGAGCCGCATCAGCAGGTGAGATCGAGTCCCGCAGCCGTCCAGGCGACGATGCCACCCTCGAGGCTGCGGGCGTCGATGCCGTGGCGCATCAGCCGCTCCGCGGCCAGCAGGGAGCGACGGCCGATCTCGCAGAAGACGACGACGGGGCGCGCCCCGTCGAGTGCCTCGCCGCTGCCCAGCTCCTCGAGCGGCAGCCTCAGCGCGCCGGGAATCGTCGGGCGGTCGACGGCTCCCTGGGCGCGCACGTCAAGCCACTGGACGCGCGGATCCTCCCTGAGCGCAAGCGCCTCGGGCACTGGGATACCGAGCCCCTCCTGCGCCTCCCGCGGCGCCTCGACGCCACAGAACGCCTCGTAATCGACCAGCTCCGTCAGGGTCGGGTGATCGCCGCAGGCGGCGCAGTGCGGGTCGCGACGGAGGCGGAAGCGACGCTCCTCGCCCATCAAGGCGTCGTAGACCAGAAGCCGGCCGCCCAGGCTCTCGCCGGCACCCGTGATCAGCTTGATCGTCTCGAGCGCCTGCAAGGAACCCATCTGTCCACCCAAGGCGCCGATGACGCCTGCTTCCGCACAGCTTGGTACGCTGCCTGGCGGCGGCGGCTCGGGAAACAGGCAGCGATAGCAACCCTGGCGCGGCAGGTAGACAGAGAGCCGCCCCTCGAAGCGCAGGATCGACGCGTCGACGAGCGGCCTGCCGAGCAGGACTGCGGCATCGCTGACGAGATAGCGCGTGGGAAAGTTGTCGGACCCGTTGACGATCACGTCGCAGCCCCGCAGGAGCTCGAGGGCGTTATCCGCCGCAAGGAACTCCTCCACGGCGATGACCTCGATGTCCGGATTGATCGCGCGCAGGCTGCGTGCGGCGCTCTCGGCCTTCGGCCGCCCGACGTCCTCGTCGCGGTGCAGTGGCTGGCGCTGCAGGTTGGAACGCTCCACGCGATCGCCATCGATGATGACGAGATGGCCCACGCCCGCCGCCGCGAGGTACGTGGCGGCGGGCGCACCGAGCCCGCCGGCCCCGATCACGGCGACGCGGGCAGCCGTGAGCCTGGCCTGGCCGGCCGCGCCGATCTCGCCCAGGATCATCTGACGCGCGTAGCGCTCCGCCTGCCGAGGCGTCATGGGCTCAAGGGGGTAGGGCGCCAGGACAACACTGTCTTGCGGCAGCAGGGCAGCCTTGACCCCGCCCAAGAGCCGGGCATCGACGCCGTTCACCCGCACGTCGAGTTCCGGTGCGATGGCACCCTGGGCCGTGAACATGCGCCGGCCGAGTCCCGGCTCCGCCTGGGCGACCGCTTCGAGCAGTTCGCCCAAGGTGTCGCCTCGGGCGGCGATGGTTTCTTTCTGGTCTGCCAGAGCGATGAATGGGCCCTTGAGCGTCACGTCCATGGCGTCACCCCCGCGATAAGGAGCAGCCCCCGCACCGCGTGCGGGGGCTGCCTCGGCCTGCTCAGGCCATCTTGCCGTCCGCAGCCAGCGCTGCGTCATTGATGATCTCGTAGAGGGTCGGGTGCGCGTGGACGGTCTCCTGCAGGTCGTAGAGCGAACCGTCGAAGGCCAGCGCCAGGCTGCCTTCCGCCACGAGGTCCGTGGCGTGCGGTCCGATGATGTGCAGGCCGAGCAGGTCACCTGTCTCGGCGTCCGCCACCACCTTGCAGATGCCCTGGTCCTCGCCGTAGATGAGGGCCTTGCCGTTCGCCTTGAAGAAGTATTTGCCCACCTTGACCTCGTGCCCCTGGTCGCGGGCCGCCTGCTCGTCCAGACCGACCGACGCAACCTCGGGACGGCTGTAGGTGCAACGTGGCACCTTCACGTAATCGATGGTCTCAGGCTTCTTGCCGAGGATGGCATCCACCGCGATGAGCCCTTCGTGCACAGCGACGTGCGCAAGCTGCAGGCGGCCGATGACATCGCCGATCGCGAAGATGCGGGAGTCGCCCGTGCGCATCTCGGCGTCCACCTGAATGTAGCCGCGGTCGATCTTGACCTTGTCGAAGTTCTCGAGCCCGAGCCCCTCGCTGTTGGGCTTGCGGCCTATCGCCACGAGGATCTTCTGCGCCGCGAGCGTCTTCTTGCCGGACGGGCCCTCGATCGTGACCTCGACTCCGTCGTAGGTCTCGCGATAGCTCGCGACGTCGACGCTGTGGCCCGGGTAGCATGCGATGCCGCGGCGCGTGAAGATGCGCTGCAGCTGGTCGGACATCTCCTTATCCTCCAGCGGCAGAAGCCGCGGCAGGGCCTCCACGAGGTGGACCTCGCCGCCGAGGTCCGCGAAGAGCGACGCCCACTCGCAACCGATCGCGCCCGCGCCGACGATGATGGCCGACTTAGGCACCTCGCGCAGCTCGAGGGCATGGTCGCTCGAGATCACCCGCTCGCCATCGAACGGAAGTCCGGGCAATTCGCGCGCGGACGATCCGGTGGCGATCACGATGTGGTCCGGATTCAGGAGCTCGCGCTCGCCGTTGGACTTCTCCACAGAAACCGAGCCTGCCGGAGCGAAGATCGAAGGCGGCATGAGCGTGCCCACGCCTTCGTAGATCGTGACGCCCGCGCGCTTCAAAAGACCCTGAACGCCCTTGTAGAGCTGGTCGACGATCTTCTGCTTGCGCGCCTGGGCCTGCACGAAGTCGAGGCGCGGCGTTCCGACCTCCAGGCCGAACTCCGAAGCCTCGCGCATGGTCGCCATGAGCTCCGCAGTGCGCAGGAGCGCCTTGGACGGAATGCAGCCCTTGTGCAGGCAGACGCCGCCCACCTTGTCCTTCTCCACGACGGCGGCCTTCAGGCCCGACTGGGCCGCGCGAATGGCCGCCTCGTAGCCGCCCGTACCTCCTCCTAGGAAGAGTACGTCGATCTTTTCGTCCGCCAAAGTCTGTCCCTCCTGGGTCGCCACCGGCGACCCGCGTACTCCGCCCTGGGTCGCCACCGGCGACCCGCATTACGCCGTGGGCCGACATCTTCGGCCCACGCACTTGCCCGCTAGGAGAGTAGCACGACACCGCCCATGAAGAAAGGCCGCGCTAGGTCCCGGAAGTCTTGCCGCGCCGGCGCCAGTAGATCCATCCACCAAGCGCCAGCAGGATTGCTGCGACGATGACGAACCACGCCCGCTCGAGCCAGGTGATGAGCACTGGCCAGTTCGGTCCCACAAGATATCCCGCGCCAGCCGCCAGAAGCGGCCAGAGCAGGGCGCCGATCGCTGTGAACAGCACAAACCGGAGGTACGGCATCTCGAATAGGCCCGCGGGATACGAGATCAGGGCCCGGACCCCGGAGATCAGACGTCCGATGAGCAGCGCGGTGTCGCCACGTTTGCGGAAGAAGGCCTCTGCCTGCGCGAGGCGCACCTCCGTCAGACCGATGCGGGATCCATAGCGCAGGATGAGTTTGCGCCCGCCCCTGCGGGCGATCCAGTAGGCGATGTTGGCTCCGGTGATCGAACCCAATGCTCCGACGACGATGACCAGCGGCAGAGAGAGCTTCCCTTCTCCGGCCAGCACACCCGCGTAGACGAGTGAGGCCTCGCTCGGCGAAGGGATGCCCAGGGACTCCACCAGCAGCACAAGGTAGAGGAGCGGATAACCGATGCCGCCGTAGACGTGTATGGCCCGACCTGCCTCTCCGACCTCCTGCCGGAACCCGAGGCAGGTGCTACCCTCCTTCCGCGATAGACCGGCGGTCAGAAGCCGCCAGCTCCGTCTTCGCGTCTCCCCTTGTCCATATCATGGTGGCTGCCGCCGGCGACGTAAAGGGTGCGGGGCATCATCCTGGAATGTTAGGATAGAAGGCATCGTTTGCCCTCTGCACCCCACAGCAGCCTGAAAGGAGGCGTCCAAGGTGCAGGATACCCTAGCGCGTGCCACCGCCGAATCCGGCAGGATCCGGGCGATCGCCGTCATCGGCACCCGGCTTGTGGAATCCGCCAGGCGTCGCCACGGCACGTTTCCGGTCGCGACCGCCGCGCTCGGCCGCAGCATGATGGGCGCAGTCCTGCTGGCCACGTCCATGCTCAAGCCGCCCGACCGGCTCACGCTTCGCCTGCTCGGCGACGGCCCGCTCGGCGCGGTCATCGCCGATGCCGACGCCGAGGGTGGCGTGCGCGGATATGTGCAGAATCCCCTAGTCGCGCTGCCCATCAAGGCGAACGGCAAGCTCGACGTCGGGCGCGCCGTCGGTAAGGGCATGCTCGTCGTGAGCCGCAGCATGGGCGAGGCCCAACCCTACACCACGACCTCCCCGCTTGTCAGCGGCGAGGTTGGAGACGACATCGCAAGCTATCTTCTCACTTCGGAGCAAGTGCCTTCCGCGGTCGCCCTGGGGGTGCTCCTGCGTGCCACCGGCACCGTCAAGGCTGCCGGCGGACTGCTGCTGCAGGTGCTGCCCGGCGGCGAGGAGTTCTCGGCCGAACTCGAGGCGCGCGTCCAGGCACTCGGGGCCATCTCGTCCCGTGTCGAGGTGACGGCTTCGGCGGACGACCTCCTGCGCGATCTCCTCGACGGCTTCAAGGACGTGCGCATCGCCAAGCCCTCGCCCTTGCGCCTGCGCTGCACCTGCAGCCGGACGCGGGCCAGCCGATCGCTGCTGCTGCTGGGGACGAAAGCGCTCGACGATCTCGTGGGTGACGGATCCGCTGAGCTCAAGTGCCACTTCTGCGGCCGGACATACCGCTTCGACCTCCCGCAGCTTGAACATCTGCGCGACGAGGTCTCCGCCCAGCAGGCATAAGCTCAAAGCCCCTGCGCGAATCCGCCCAGCGCGACCCGGCGCTCGAGGTCGAGCACCGTAAAGTCAGGTATGCCGATCCTGACCCAGAGCCGGGACCCGAGCCTGCGATCCAGGATGGCGCCGAGCAGCACCGTGATGATCCGGCCGTGCGACACGAGGGCGATGTCGCCTTCCTCTACGGCCATGATCTCCGCAAGGCACCGCGTGACGCGGTGCCTTGCCTCGTCATAGGGCTCGAACGCGGGATCCGCCGTGCCATCGAGATAGGCCCCGACCCGCTCGCGAAATTCCGCTTGCGGCAGGATGCGCGCTGCGAAGGAGACCTCGCGTAGGCCCGCATGCACAGCGGTCGGGCCGCCTGAAAGGCTCGCCATGATGCTGGCCGTCTCCACGGCCTTCGGTTCATCGCTGGTCCAGATCCGCACAGGGCCAAGTCCCACGCGGTGGCCCAGCTCGTACGCCTCCCGCCGTCCCTGCTCCGACAGCTGCCAGGCGCGAGGTGGCTTCTCCTCATCGATCGTGGGACTCGCATGACGGACGACGTAGAGGCGCCTTGACATCTCGTGGCGACTCGAAGGCGCTTTGATGGTCGGGAATATCGGTTTTTCCATTTTACAGGTCTCCTCCTGCGCAACTTCTGCTGGCGCGGCAGCGATCGCACGCGAGCCACGTTCGACATGTGTCGAGCCTGCGGCTTGACACACGGCCGACGTCTTGTGCAGTCTGGGGAAAAGACCTGGGCGCTCCGGCGCCGCAGCGCGAGGAGCATAGCATGCGCGGTCATCTCTTCCTTCTCATCGGGCCCAGCGGCAGCGGCAAGACGACCCTGATCCAGGAAGTGCGCAAGGTAAGGCCGGCCGTGCGTTTCATCCCGACCACCACGACCCGCAAACCACGACCGGGCGAAGAGCACGGGCGCGAGTACTTCTTCGCGACGGACGACGAGTTCGACGCTCTGATCGCCAGGGGCGACCTGCTCGAATGGCAGTGGGTGCACAGCAATCGCTACGGTACGTCACGCCATCGCTTCGAGGAGGCGATCGAAGGCGGCGTGTTGGGCATCACATCGATCGACGTGCTGGGCGGCGTCACCGTCAAGTCGGCGTTCCCCGACGACAGCACGTCGATTTTCGTGCGCCCCTCGTCGCCCGAGGAGCTCAGACGACGCCTGATCGCCCGCGGCGACACGCCGGGCGAGGATCTGGAGCGGCGCATGGAGCGCGTCGAGATGGAGTTCGCGCAGCAGGGCCGGTGCGACGCTGTCGTGACGAACGACGACGGTCACCTCGCCGTCGCCCTTGAACAGCTTCTCGAGATCATGGCGCCCTATCTGCACGACCTGGGCTAGGGCACCAGGAGGCCGATGGCCCGCTTGACCGAGTCGAGCATGGGCCCAGCTTCCGCGTGCGCATGGCTACGCCCGCGCTCAAGCGCCTCGTCGATTTCCGTAGGACTCGCGAGCAGTTCGAGCACGCGCTCGCGCAGCGGGCGGACGGCACCAATCACGATGTCGGCCACCGCGCCCTTGAAGGCGCCGTAGCCCTTGTCCCGGTAACGGGCGGCGAGGTCCTCCACCGCTTCCCCGCCCAGGGTTGCGGCGATCTCGAGCAGGTTCGAGATGCCGGGTTTCTCGTCGGGATCGTAGTAGACCTCGCGGCCGGAATCGGTCACCGCGGTCATGATCTTCTTGCGGATGACATCGTCGCCGTCGGTGAGGAGAATCTTGCTGTTCGGATCAGGATCGGACTTCGACATCTTCTCCTGGGGATTGCGCAGAGACAGAACGCGCGCCCCCACCTCGGAGATGCGGGGCTCGGGGACCGTGAAGACGGGCCCGTAGCGGCTGTTGAAACGCAGCGCCAGGTCGCGCGTCAGTTCGATGTGCTGCTTCTGGTCCTCCCCGACCGGCACCTCGTGCACACCGTAGAGCAGGATGTCCGCGGCCATCAGCAGCGGGTAGGCGAAGAGCCCCACTGAGACGTCCTGCCTGCCCCTCCCTTTGGACTTGTACTGCGTCATGCGACTCAGCTCGCCCATGCGTCCGAGGCACGTGAGGATCCAGCTGAGCTCCGCATGCTCCGGTACCTGGCTCTGCAAGAAGACGCGGGACGGCTCGCCGAGACCGAGCGCGAGCAGGTGGGCCGCCGTCGAGCGGCTATTGCGCAGCATCTCGGCCGGATCCCAGGGCATCGTCATGCTGTGGAGGTCCACGACGCAATAGTAGGAGCCGCTCTCCGGCTTCCAGTTGCGCAGGGCGCCAATATAGTTGCCAAGGTGGATCTCGCCAGTGGGCTGGATACCGGAAAACGCCTTAGCCAATGTTTCCTCTCCTAACGCTCCACACTTAGCCTCCATGATAGACTTGCCTCGCGGAGGTGTGAAACTTGCATGCCTTGTTCTTCTGGTACCCTGGCTGAACGTCCTGCCGCAAGGCGAGGGCGGAGCTCTCGCAAAGAGGGTTCGCGGTAACGGAGCGGCGGCTGCCCAAGGAGGCGCCTGACCGCGAAGAACTGCGTCAGATGGCGACTCTCCTCCCGGGCGGCGTGCGGGACCTCGTCGCGCTGCGCGGCCAGCACTGGCGCGCCCAGGGGGTAGACCTCGCTAGCCTGCCGGATGAAGAAGTGCTCGCTCGCCTGCTCGACGATCCGCTGTCGCTGCGGCGTCCGCTCCTCTGGTTGCCCGGGCGTCTGCTCCTGGGCTACAGCGCGGAGAGCTACCGCGACCTTTGACGCACCGTGGACGCGGCGTCGCCCTCCCTCTGGGCAAGACAAGCGTAAAAGGGTGCCCTTGGCACGACGGCGAAACATCAAGCATGATCATAACCACAGAGCGGATGAAGGTGCGAGCCCCAAAGCCTTCAACACCGCGAAAGGAACGTTCGTGACCGCGTGGCCCAGGCCGCGCGGTCCTGTGCTGTCGCTGGCCGTTGCCCGGTTCTTCGGCGCCATCGCGAGCTACATGGTCCTGCCCTTCATCGCCGTCCGCCTGACCGAGGCGGGCACGGGGCTGGCGGTCGCTGGCATCGTTGCCGGCGTCGGTCCGCTGGTGCGCGTCCTCGCGGGTGCCCTCGGGGGCCTCGCCGCAGACCACCTCGGGCGCCGCAGGACGATGCTGCTCGGCAACGCCATCTCCGTCGTGGCCATGGCCGGCTTCGCCTTCTCGCACGGCGCCCTCGCCTACGCCCTGCTGAACGGCCTGAACGGCCTCGCGCGCGCTGTAGCGGGCCCGGCGCAACAGGCCGCGATCGCCGATGTCACATCGCCCGAGGAGCGCAGAGAGGCCTACGCCTACGTCCGCGTGGCGATGAACGTCGGTGCCGCCATCGGCCCGTTCCTGGGCGCCTTCTTCGTGCTCGGCCACGCGAGGCTCGTCTTCCTCGGGGCAGCGCTCGCGAGCCTCCTCGTCGTCGCCCTCCTCTTCGTCACGGTGCCGGAAACGGGGCGACAGCTGCGCCAGGTTACGAACCGGGAGGCCATGCGCCGCATCGGGTCCGACACTGCCCTCTGGCTCTACGTGCTGGGCGGATCGATGCAGCTCGGCGTCTACATGGTCATCGAGACCATCTTCCCAGCCTATCTGCGCGGCGCCGTCCCCGGCGGACTCGAGCTATACGCCCTCATGACCCTGGTGAACACGGCCCTGGTGGCCTTGCTCCAGATCCCCCTCAACCGCTGGCTGCGCAGCATCGGCACAGGAACGGGTTTCGCCCTGGGCCTCGCATTCTTCGCCGCCGCCTATCTCGGCATCGCCTATCTGCGCAGCCCTGTGGCCCTCATCCTCACCATGGTCGTCTTCACCGCCGGCGAGATGATGGTATTCGTCGTCCTGCCCGCCTACGAAGCGGCCCTGGGCGACGAGGCCGTGCGGGGACGCACCTTCGGCGCCCTGAGCGTCAAGAACGCAGGCGCGGCGCTCGGTCCCCTCGTCGTGGGCGGGCTCCTTCAGCTCGGTGGCCCGCACCTCGCCTTCCCGGCCGTATCGGCGATCGCTCTCTGTGCAGGGCTCATCCTGGTATGGTCGGTGCATCTCAGGGAGCGGCACGCCGCGGAGCCTCGCCAGGAAAGCTCGGCCGTATGAGCGATCCCGGGCTACCGCTGCATCGTGCTCCGGCGCTTCTCCCAGGGTATCATCTCATGCACGCAATCGCGTCGCTGCCCCTCATGCCCACCGTGACGCCCAGCGCCTCGGCCGCCGGGGTCACGGACTCCATCGGAGCCGCGAGGAGTTCCTCGATGTTGCGGACGCCGACGGCCCTGGCCGCGACGATCTCCCGCCCGCGCAGTCTGGTCGACAGGAGAGCGACGTCGAGCGCGCCGCACATCAGGAAGCCCTTGTCCGTCGTGACCACCACGAGGCGGGTGCGCGGGAGTTCCACCTCGATGCCAACCGCTGTTCCGCCATCGATCGCCACGGGCCGCATGAACACCAAGCCCGCCACCTCCCGCCATGGCATATGCGGCGGCGAGGCAGCGGGCCAGTCTTGCTGCGCGGATTTCAGCCGAGGGTCGCGTGGGCGATCTGGTCGAGACGCTCGAGGTAGAGCTCCTGGAGTCGCATGGTGACGGGGCCCGGTTCCCCGTCACCCACCTTCCGGCCGTCGATCTCGACGATCGGCATGACGAACGACGTGGTGCTCGTGATGAACACCTCGTCCATCTGCATCAGTTCCTCGGCCGAGGCGAAGCGTTCGGCGACAGGCATCTTCTCCGCCTGCGCGAGTTCCAGCACGACGCCGCGCACGATGCCGGAGAGGATCCAGTTGCTTGCCGGCGCGGTCACGATGCTGCCCTGGTGCACCATCCAGATGTTCGTCGCGGAGCCTTCCGTCACGCCCACGCCGGCCCGCACCTGGAGTGCCTCGCGCACGCCGCGGTTCGCGGCCTGCTGACGGGCGAGCACGTTCGGCAGCAGCGACACGGACTTGATGTCGCACCTGAGCCAGCGCAGGTCTGGCACCGTGATCGCCTTGACTCCGTGCTGCAGGGCACCCTGGTCCACGGGCGCATCCTTGAGGTAGGCTATCACCGTCGGCTGCACCACCGCGGGGAACCGGTGGTCGCGAGGCGCGACGCCGCGTGTCACCTGCAGGTAAAGCGCCGCCTGCTTCACCTCGGCGCGATGGAGGAGCTCCTCGGTGACGGCGCGAATCTCGGAGCGCGTGAACGGGAGATCGAGCTCGATCGCCTGGGCGGAGCGCTCGAGACGCTCGAGATGGCGGTCGAGATCGACGAACTGGCCGCCCCAGACGAGCGCCACTTCGTAAACGCCATCGGCGAACTGGAGTCCGCGCTCATCCACAGGCAGGAGCGCCTGCGAGTAGTCGAGATACTTGCCGTTCAGGTAGATCAGCATCTGACGTATCCTTCCTTCCTGAGCTTGCGGCCGGAGGTGCCTACGCGAAATGTCCCTGTGCCTTGTCACCGGAGCCACCGGCGCGATCGGCACCGCCATCGCTCGGCGCTTGGCCCTTCCCGGCAACACGATCGTCCTGCACTATCACATGCATCGAGAAGAGATCGATGCACTCGCCGCGCAAATTACTGCGCTTGGCGCAGGGGCCATCCCTGTAGAGGGCGATCTGCGGGACCTCCGAGCCGTCGACGGCCTTGTCCAACGGGTAATGGACGAGGTCGGCACGCCGCACGCTGTGGTGCATGCGGCAGGTACCAGTCAGTTCGCCCTTTTGCAAGACCTTCCCTTGTCCGAGTGGCGAAACTTGCAGGATGTCCATCTTGGTTCCGCCTACCGCCTTCTCCATGCCTTCCTGCCTGGCATGATCGAGCGGCACTACGGCAGGTTCGTACTGATCGGATCGGTCTACGGCGAGCGCGGCGGAGCGATGGAAGCTGGCTACGCTGCCGCCAAGGCGGGCTATTCCGCCTTGGCGCGCGCCACCCTGGGCGAGGTGGGGCGCAGCGGCGTGACGGTCAACGTCGTGGCGCCCGGAGCCATCGATACGCCGATGCTCGCCCGCCTTAGCGACCAGGAGCGCCAGGAACTGAGGGCCCAGATCCCCCTCGGCAGACTCGGCCGCCCCGAAGAGGTTGCCGCAGCTGTCGCCTTCCTGCTCTCGCCGCCGGCGGGTTACATCAGCGGCTGCACGCTGCGTGTGGACGGCGGCTACTCGATATAGCGGGTGATTTCCTGAAGCGGCCTACGCTTCCAATCGGGCGGAATCTCCTCGGGGTGACCGAGCAGGAGGCAGCAGGTGATCTCTTCGCCATCCCTGCAGCCGAGAAAGCTGCGCACGGCCTCTTTGCGGGTAAGTTGGCCCGTGTTCCAGCGCACCCCAACCTCACGTTCCCATGCGACGAGCTGCAGCGCATAGGCCGCCATCATGCAGGAGGCGTAATCCTCCTGGCGGCGCTTCTCGTCCTCGACCACCGCCTGCAAGACGTAGACGACAGCCGCCGCATCCTCCACCTCGGCCCGGATGGCCGCGAGATCGCCAACGGGCTTGCCGTCCTTCGCGGCGCGCTGACGCTGCAGTTCCACGCGGAGATCGGCCAGCCGAGAGATCGCCTGCCCACGCACGACGACGAACCGCCATGGCTGCGTATGCTTGTGGTTCGGGGCATGCGAGGCCATCTCGAGCATCTCCTCGATCAGGCCGTCAGGAAGCGGACCCGGACGAAAACGGTAGACCGTGCGGCGCTGCCGCACGGCCTCCGCGACAGGATGAGACTCCATTATTCCAGCATGCCTCCAGCAATGAAGGTGCGCCGACGCAGCCGCCCGCCTTCGCCGCGCCCAACCCGAAGCAGTCCAATTTCAAGGGTACCCTCGCCACGCTCGACGCTGCGGCGGACACGGCTGATCGTGGCGGTGGATGCTCCGGTGACCTGAGCGATCATCTCATAGGTGCTGCCCTCAAGAAGCTGAGCCGCGACTTCCACCCGCTGCGCCGCGTCCCGGAGCTCGCCAGGGGTCCACACCTCGCGCAACAGGTTCTCGAGCTCCCGTGGATCCCGGCATGAAGCCACGACCCGCGTCAACAGCTCGAGATTGTAGGCGCGAAACCCGTCCTCCGTCATCCTAACCACCCCTCTTTCACTGGGCTGCCAGCGTGTATACGGTACTGCGGTTCCTCCCCGCGCCCTTGCTCACGTAGAGCGCTTGGTCGGCTGCCCTGAGCAGCCTGTCGACATCATCGGCATGGTCGGGGAACGTCGCGATGCCGATGCTGACCGCAAGCGGGATATCGATACCAACCTGTATCGCCTGCACCGCCAGGCGGATGCGTTCCGCGACCTGACGCGCGGCCTCGCTCGGAGCATCGACGAGCAGTGCGATGAACTCGTCTCCTGCATAGCGTACCACGATATCGCCGCTACGCACTTCCCGGCGCAAGACAGCCGACAATTCGCGCAGGAACTCGTCCCCAAGGGCGTGACCGAACTGGTCGTTCACCGACTTGAGGCAGTCGGTGTCGATCATCAGCACCGAGAGCGGCTGCCCAGAGGCGCGGGCTTCCGCAAGGAGACGCGGCGCCTCTTCGGTGAGATAGCGCTGGTTGTGGAGGCCCGTGAGGCCGTCGGTGACGCTCAGCACCCGCATCTTGCGGTAAAGGTGTCTCGTCTCGGCGTATAGCCGCGCGTTCTGGATGGCAAAAGCCGCGTGCCGGCCGAAGACCTCCGCCATCCTGAGGTCAGGCTCGGTGAAGAAGTTCGTGCCGCGATGGGTGACGCGCAAGACGCCCACGACCTGCTCCTCCAGCTTGAGCGGGATGAAGATGGCTGAGGTGGAGAGGTCCGGCGTGCCGGGTATGTTCACCGAACGCGGATCGTGCTCGAGGTCACCCGTCATCACCTGCTCTCCGGAGCGCGCCACGAAGCCGGTCACGCCCTGGCCGATCGGCACCGGCCAAGAGCGGAGCACCATCGCCTCGTCGTCCGGGACGCCGGGCGAGATGTCGGAGGCCTCCGGAATGAGCTGCTGCCCGTCGTCCGACAGGAGATAGCAGATGACGTAGTCGGCCTTCGTCAGGCGCCGCAGCACAGCGACGACGCCGCCGAGCATGGAGCCGAGCTCGTCGCCCTGCTCGAAGCTGCTGGCCTTGAAGATCTCCTCGAGCAGCTCGCGCACCTTGCGCTGGTCACGTGCCTCGGCGGAGAGGAACGCGGACAGATATCCGATCACGCCGAGGAGCACGATCATCACGACGTCCCGCGCGATGAAGTGGGCCGTAAGGGGACCGACCAGGGCGGGCGCGAGGCTCAGGACCGCTGCGACCAGCCCGACCAGAAGGACCCGCCGGAAGGGGGAGAACATCGCCGCGCCCGCGACGACGAGCAGATAAAGCGGCCAGAACGGCGAATCCTGTCCGCCCGTGGACATCACGGTGACTGCGACCAGCACGATGGCGAGGTAGGAAGGGTCGGTGCGCCGCGTCAGGCGCGGGCGCAAATAGGCGAAGACGGCCACCGCCAGCGCGACGGCGGAGACCACAATAAGCCAAGCCCAGTTGGGGTTGGGCACGGCGCCTGGCCACAGTGTCACGGCGAGGGTCAGCAGGATGCTGACGACGAACAGGCCGGCAACAGCTCTGCCGTACTGTGCCTCAGCTGTTCCCCTGTTCACGCGCGTCGCCTCCGGTCCGGCCTTTCGACGCGCAAGCAGCACTATCCTTTGTCCACAATGTAACGATGTCATGACAGGAGTGACAGAGCTCCTGGCCAGGTGCCATCCTCCGGAACGATCGCTCCTAGCCCGCTCCGCCTCCGCTGCTGCCGCTGCTGCCGCTGCCGCTGCTGCCGCTGCTCGATCCACTGCTGCCGCTGCTGCCACCGCTCGAAGAGCTGCCACCGCCAGACGATGAGGAGCTCTGGGACAATAACTGCATCAGGGCCTGGCGCACAGCAGCTGCGATCGTCTGCGCCATGCGCGGCGACTGCACGATCTTTTCCATCGATGCCTCAAGCGCCTGCTGGCCGGTAGGCGTCGAAAGCGCGGACTGCAAGGCGGAACTCGCGCCTTGCGAGGACGACGATCCTCCGCTCGATCCGCCACCCGAACTCGAACCGCCCATCGCGCTGCCGCTCGATCCGCCGCTCGACGATCCGCCGCTCGACGATCCGCCGCCCGACGCCGAGGACCCGCCGCCGCCAGAGGACGTATTGGACCCGCCGCTCATAGACGACCCGCCTTCCGTGCCCTGACTCGACCCGGCGCTGGTCGTGCTCTTCTCACCGGAGACGACACCGGTCGCCGACCCGCCCATCGGCGACGGCTCGCTGCTGCCGACATGCAGCGTACAGCCGCCCAGCAGCACCGTGAGGGCCATCAGAGGAATCAGCCTGCGCATGAAGCCACCACCTGCCCTGCTAGCGTTCAGCGCTAGAATGCCCATTGCCGCGCGGCGACATCGCTCGGTCGGCGGACGAGCCGAGACACGGCCGAAGAAAAAGGCAAGGCGCTGTCTGCCGCACAGCGTCTTGCCTTTGGTCAAGCTCAGGTCGCCACGTCGCTTCAGACGTCCCAGCTGCGCCCGATATCCTCGCGCCACTGCGCACCGGTAAACCGGATGAAGCTCGCGGCGGCATATGCGTTATCGCGCGCCTCACTCGGTCCTTCGCCCTGCCCCACGACGCAGACGACGCGCCCGCCGGCCACCTGCCAGACATCACCCAGCCTGCGGGTGCCGGCATGAAAGACGAGCGCGCCCGCGGCGCGCGCGGCTTCAAGCCCTGCGATCTCCGCCCCGCTCTCGGGTTCGTCAGGATAGCCTTGCGCCGCGAGCACGACGCCGAGTGCGTTGCGCACCACCTGCGGCGCCTCGGACGGCAGGCGACCGCGCGCCGCTCCGTCGAGCCAAGGCAGGATGGATCCGGCGATGGCCGGCAGCAGCACCTCGGTTTCAGGATCGCCGAAGCGTACGTTGTACTCGAGCACCTTCGGCCCCCGTTCGGTCAGGATCAGCCCGGCATAGAGGGCGCCGGAATACGGCGTGCCTCGGTCGTCGAGCAGTTTGAGCAGGGGACCGATCGTGCGCTCGGCGCACTCCTCGGCCGTCACGGACGTCGTGGGCACCGGTGCGAAGGCGCCCATGCCGCCGGTGTTGGGACCGAGGTCCCCGGTGAGCAGCCTCTTGTGGTCGCGAGCAAACGGCAGGAGCCGATAGTCGCGTCCATGACAGATCGCGATCAGCGATACCTCGGGACCGCGCATGCGCTCCTCGAGCAGGACGCTGCCGTACTGTCCGATCAGGCGGCGGGCGGCACGCCGCGCACCAGCCGCGTCGTCCGCGACGATGACACCCTTGCCGGCTGCGAGACCGTCCGCTTTGACGACCGTGCGGTCGGGGTGTACAGCGAGCGTCTGCTCCACCGCGCCAAAGTCCTGGCAGAGCGAAGCGGCGGCCGTCGGGATGCCCGCGGCCCGCATCAGCGTCTTGGCGTGCGCCTTGCTCGCCTCGATCTGGGCGCCCAGGCGGTCTGGGCCGAAGACGGCGATGCCCTGCGCCCTGAGGTCTTCCGCGATGCCGCGCACGAGCGGCTCTTCCGGTCCGGGCACGACGAGGTCTATGTGGAGGCGCCGCACCGCGTCGAGCACGTCGACGGTCGACGTCGAGTCGCCCGCCACGCTCTCCGCCACGGTGGCGATCCCGTCGCTGCCCGGCATGGCGAACACGGTCGCGCCGCCCGCGACCAGGGACCACGAGAGGGCGTGTTCACGGCCGCCCTTGCCCAGCACCAGCGCGCGCATCAGTGGCGGAAGTGGCGCTCGCCGGTGAAGTAGAGCGAGATGCCACTCCCCTGCGCCACATCCTTCGACTCCTCGTCCCTCAGCGAGCCGCCCGGTTCGACGACCGCCGCGATGCCGCGCTCAGCGGCCAGTTGCAGCACGTCGCCGAAGGGGAAGAAGCCGTCCGAGGCGAGCGCCGCTCCTTCCGCAGCGCCGCCGGCCTGGGCGAACGCTGCCTGTGCGGCGCGAACGCGGCTGACCTGACCCGCCCCGATACCCAGGGTCACGCCGTCCTTGGCGACGACGATAGCGTTCGAGCGCGCATGCTTGGCCACTGTGAACGCGAACGCGAGGTCTTCCCTATCCTTCAGGTCCGGCCCCGCGACATGCTGCCACGCATCGGCCGGCCTCATGGCGTCATCCGGCGACTGGAGCACGAGGCCGCCGCCGATCACCCGCACCTCGAGCCCGCGGCGCCTCTTTGCCGGCAGCGCGAGAACCCTGAGGTTCGGCTTTGCGGCCAGGATGGCCCGCGCCCCAGGTGTCACGCCCTCCGCCACCACGACCTCGAAGAAGCGGGACGTCACGTACTCCGCGATCGCCTCGTCGATCGTGCCCCGCAGAGCGATGACGCCGCCGAAGGCCGCCTCGTCGTCGGCGGCCACCGCCGCCGCGAGCGATTGCTTGAGCGCCATGAGGGAGGCGGCACCGGACGGGGTCTGGTGCTTGATGACGCAGGCTGCCTCTGGCGGCAGGTCGAGCGCGAGTCGCCAGGCGGCGTCGGCGTCGAGGAGGTTATTGTAGGAGAGCTCCTTGCCTTGGACCACCTCGGCGCTTGCGATGCCAGGACCGCCGTCGCGGTAGAGGGCTGCCACCTGGTGCGGATTCTCCCCGTAGCGCAGCGCGTGGACGAACGACGCCGACGCGGCGGGAAACTGCGGCCAGTCTTCGCCCGCGAGGTAGTCGGCGATGGCCATGTCGTAGCGCGCCGTCTCGCGGAAGGCTGCCGCCGCGAGGCGTCGGCGCAGTTCGGCGTCCCCGGCGTCGATTCCGCTCAGGACATCGGCGTAGAAGTCGGGGCCCGGCACGACCCAGACGCGGTCATGATTCTTCGCCGCCGCACGCAGCAGGGCGACTCCTCCGATGTCGATCTCCTCGATGACGGTGGGCCGATCGGCACCCGACGCCACCGTCTCGACGAAGGGGTAGAGAGAAACAGCCACGAGGTCGATGCGCCGGGCTCCGATGCGGACGAGATCCCGCTCGTCATCGGAGGTCGGGCGGCTCAGGATGCCGCCGTGCACGGCAGGATGGAGCGTCTTGACGCGGCCGCCGAGGACCTCCGGCGAACCGGTGTAATCCGCCACCTCCTGCACCTCGAGCCCTGCGGCCCTCAGGGCAGCGGCCGTCCCGCCACTTGCCAAGAGGTCGAAGTGGCGCTCTGCAAGAGCCTGCGCGAATGCGACGAGTCCGGACTTGTCACGAACGCTGAGAAGTGCTGTCGGCATGTTCATCCCTCCGCGATATGCACAATTCGGCCCTCGAGCTCGAGCCGGCCCAGAACCAGGAGGCGTAGAGCCTCCGGCAGCAGCCGGTGTTCGATGGCGTGCACCCTGGTCTCGAGCTCCGCACGGGTCTCCCCTCCCAGCACAGGCAGCGCCTCCTGCAGGATGATGGGACCCGCGTCGAGGCCCTGGTCGACGAAATGCACCGTGACTCCCGTGACCTTCGCGCCGTACCGCATCGCCTGACCGATGCCATCAAGTCCCGGGAAGGCCGGCAGCAGCGAAGGATGCACGTTGACGATGCGGCCCGCGAAGCGCTCGACGAAGCTCGGCGACAGGATGCGCAGGAATCCCGCCAGTACGACGGCGTCGACCGCGGCGTCCTCGAGTGCGGCCAGGAGCTCCTGTTCCCAGGCCGGCATCCCGAGCCTCCTGGCGTCGGCGAAGAACGTCGTGATGCCCTGGGCTTCGGCCCAGCGCAGCGCGGGCGCCTCACGATCCGCGCCGACGAGCGCAAGGCTTGCCGGCATAGACCCGTCGCGCATGGCGCGATCGAGCGCCATGAGGTTCGTGCCGCGGCCGGAGACGAGCACCGCAAGGCGCTTCAAAGCGTTACCCCCTCCCCTTGCCGCACCTCGCCCACGACGCGCGGCCGGCCGCCCGCGGCCGAGATGCCCGCGATGATGCGGGGTGCCTCCTCGGCCTCGACGGCGAGGACGAGTCCGAGGCCCATGTTGAAGACCTGGTAGGCCTCCTGCTCTGGGATCTTGCCGCGCTCCAGGAGGAGTTCGAGCTCCCCTGGCACCCCCCAGGTCTTGCGGTCGAAGGCGGCCATGAGACCCCGCCCAAGCATGCGCGGCACGTTGCCTGGGATACCGCCGCCCGTGATGTGGCTGATGCCGTGGATGCCTGGGCTGCGCAGCGCCGGAAGGACTTCCGGGCCATAGAGGTGGGTCGGCCGCAGCAGCACCTCACCCAGCGGCCGCTCGAGGTCGTAGTTGGCACCCAGGTCCAGTCCCGCTTCGCGCACGATGCGGCGCACGAGGCTGAAGCCGTTGCTGTGCACGCCATCGGACGGCAGCCCGATCAGGATGTCCCCGGCCTTCGCCAAGGTGTCGGTGATGACGTTCTCGCGCTCCACGACGCCGACGCCGAAGCCCACGAGGTCAAGCCCGCCGCTTGGGAAGAGGTCCGGGAGTTCCGCCGTCTCCCCGCCGAGCAGGGCGCAGCCGATCTGGGCGCAAGCCTTGCCTACACCCGAGACCACCTGGGCGACCTCGGCCGGCACGAGATGGCCGACTCCGACGTAATCGAGGAAGAAAAGCATCTCCGCCCCTTGGCAGAGCACATCGTTCGCGACCATCGCAAGACAGTCCTGACCTACCTGCGTAAGGTCCCCGAGCTCCTGCGCGAGCATCAGCTTCGTACCCACGCCGTCGGCCCCGGCCACGAGCACAGGGTCCGCGTAGCCCTGAAGGCGGAAGAGGCCGCCAAAGCCGCCGATGCCGGCAACCACCTCGGGCCGCGTCGCCATCCGCCCGATCGCCTTGAGGTGGCCAAGCAGGTCCTCCTTGGCCTTCAGATCAACGCCGGAGCGCCGATACGCCTCACTCACATCCCTGGCCTCCTTCAGATCTCGCCGTCCTGCACCGGCACCGGGTACTCGCCCGTGAAGCACGCGAGACAGTGATCGGGGCGACCGGTCGCCCTGAGAACGCCTTGCGCCGAGAGAAAGCGCAGGCTGTCAGCGCCGATCAGTCCTCTCAGCGCATTCTCGCCGGCCGCGACGGCGATCAGCTCGTCGCGGTTGGACGTATCGATGCCATAGTGGCAGGGATGGAGGTAGCGAGGCGAGGCGATGCGCACATGGACCTCGGTCGCTCCCGCTTCCCGCAGAAGGCGCGTCAGGTGGCGCATGGTCGTGCCGCGCACGAGCGAGTCGTCGATGAGCGCGACCCGCCGCCCGCGCACCACCTCCGCCACCACCGTCAGCTTGCGCTGCACGCCGCTCTCGCGGCTCTGCTGCGCGGGATGGATGAAGGTGCGCGCGACATAGCGGTTCTTGACCAGGCCAAGTTCCTGCCTGAGTCCCAGTTCCGCTGCGTAGCCCTCCGCCGCCGGCAGGCTCGAGTCCGGTACGCCGAGGACGACGTCGGCCGGTGCCGGCGCCTCGCGTGCCAACTGCTGACCGAGCCGGCGACGCGCCTGGTAGATCGATTCCCCGCCATAGCGGGAGTCAGGGCGTGCGAAGTAGATGAGTTCGAAGGCGCAGAGCTTCTCGTGCGCGGGGTCGCCGGGTCTCAGGACATGGACGTCGCCCATGAGGTCGAGCTGCACCACTTCACCTGGTTCCACCTCGCGCACGAAGTCCGCGCCGATCGCCGTCAGGGCGCAGGTCTCGGACGCCAGGCAGGGCATGCCCTGCAGCCGTCCGAGGACCAGGGGCCGGATGCCGAAGGGGTCGCGAGCCCCGAGGACTCCGTTCGGCGTGAGCAGGGTGAAGGCGTAGCCACCGCTGAGCTGCGTCAGCGCGTCCTGGAAGGCGGCTTCGAGACTGCCTCCCTGGGAGCGGGCCATGAGGTGGGCCACCACCTCCGTGTCGGTCGTCGTCTGGAAGATGGCCCCCTGGCGTTCCAGCCGGTCGCGTGCCGCCTGCGCGTCGACGAGGTTGCCGTTATGTCCGAGGGCGAACGGGCCGAGGTGCGAGCGCACGTAGAGCGGCTGGGCGTTCTCCGGCCGTGACGCGCCCGTCGTCGAGTAGCGGACGTGCCCGATGGCCGAGTATCCCTTGAGCTGCAGGATGTCGTCCGCTCCGAAGACCTCATGCACCAGACCCATGCCCTTGTGCAAGTGGATGCCGTCGTCGTCGAGCACGGCTATGCCGGCACTCTCCTGCCCGCGGTGCTGTAGGGAGAAGAGCGCCTCGGCGGTCAGCGCGGCCGCGTCCCGCCGCCCGACGATGCCGAAGACGCCGCATGCCTCCCGCAGCTCATCCGTCATGCCTCTCGCCTCCACGCCCGCTGGAGCTCTTCCTGCCCGTACTCCCAGACACCCAGGTCACTTTGGATCCTGAGTCCGCCCGCCGTCGTGCGTCCGAGGGTGCGGCAGTTCACGCCGGCCCTCTCGGCGGCTGCCATCAGTGCGCCTGGATCCCCAGAGAGCGCGACGAACTGGGCGCTCGCCTCGCCGAAGAGCGTCAAGGCGTCTGCCTGGCCCAATGCGAGATCGAGCCCAAGGCCCGTGTAGAGCGCGATTTCCGCGAGCGCTGTCATGAGGCCGCCGTCCGCGACGTCATGGAGGAGCGCGATCGCCTCCCTGGCCGCGTCATTCTCGAGTACCGCCCGCATGCGCCTGAGGCCTTCGTAGTCGGGCTGGGCGGGCTCGGACTGCCCGAGCGACTTCAGCTCCGCGAACACGCTGCCGCCGAGGTGCGGCGCGAAGTCGCCCAGCAGCAGCACTTCGAGTCCCGGGACAGCCGGCCCAACGCCAATCGCGTGCTCAGGGTCCGGAAGGAGCCCGATCATGCCGATCACCGGTGTCGGCACGATCGCGACGCCTTCGGCCTCGTTGTAGAGGCTGACATTGCCGCCCGTGACGGGCACGCCGAGTTCCCGCGCGGCATGCCCGATCCCGGCCACCACAGCCCGCAGCGCGGCGGCGCCCTCCGGGTGCTCGGGACTCGGCAGGTTGAGGCAGTTCGTCAGGCCGATCGGGGCCGCGCCGCGGGCCATGACATTGCGGGCCGCCTCCGCCACCGCGTGCTCCGCTCCCAGCTCGGGGGAGAGCGCGCAGAGGCGCGGATTCTGGTCGGTCGTCACGGCTACGCCGGGCGCGCCCAGCGCCGCGCGCAGCACCGCGGCATCGAGTCCGGGCCGGACGACGGTGCGCAGACCGACATCCTGGTCGTAGGTGGAGTAGATGGGCGAGCGGTCCGAGAGGTCGGGCAGGCCGAGAAGGGAAAGAAGGTCCTGCCGCGCCGCGGGAGCATCATACGTCAGGAGAGCCCTGTGGCCCACCGGCATGCCTTCCGGCAGATGCCGCAGCGGCGCTTCTGCATAGATCGCCGTGTCGAGCTCCGAAAGGCATTGGCCATGGAAGAGGAAGCGCATCGCGGGTTTCGCCGTGATGCGGCCGATGGCGGCCGCCTCGATGCCGTAGCGCCTGGCCACCGCCTGCGCCGGCGCGACATCCTCCGGCCGCAGACAGAGCAGCATGCGCTCCTGGCTCTCGGAGAGGAGGATCTCGGGCGGCACGAGGTCCTGGGCGCGCAGCGGCACCTGGGCCAGCTCGATCTCGGCGCCGACTCCCCCCTGGTGGCACATCTCGATCGAAGCGCCGGCGAGTCCTCCGGCACCGAGATCCTGGATCGCGACGACCTTGAGGTCGCGCAGGATTTCGAGCGTGGCCTCGATCAGCAGCTTGCCGAAGAAAGGATCCCCGACCTGCACGCGCGGGCGGTCCTGTGAGGCGTCCGCCTGCAGTTCCACCGAAGCGAAGGCGGCACCGCCGATGCCGTCGCGCCCGGTCGCCGCTCCCAGCAGCAGGAAGACGTTCCCTTCGCCGGCCGCGGCCGCGCTGCGCATCTCCTCATGACGCAGGAAGCCGACGCACATGGCATTGACGAGCGGGTTGCGCTGATAGCTCGGATGGTAGTAGACGTCGCCGCCGACCGTGGGCACGCCGACGCAGTTGCCATAGTGGCCGACGCCCGCGACGACGCCGCGCGCCAGAAACGCGCTGCGCGGATCGTCCAGGGGGCCGAAGCGCAGGGAGTCGAGGAACGCGGCCGGCCGCGCCCCCATGGCGAGAACGTCGCGCATGATGCCGCCGAGGCCCGTCGCGGCGCCTTGGAGCGGCTCCACGGCCGAAGGGTGGTTGTGTGACTCGATCTTCGCGGCGCAGGCCCAGCCGTCACCCAGATCGAGCACACCGGCACTCGCACCGGGTCCGGCCATGACGCTCGCGCCCTCCTTGGGCAGGCTGCGCAGCAGTTCTTTCGAGTGCTTGTAGGCGCAGTGCTCGGACCACTGGACCCCGAGGATCGCCCATTCGAGGGAGTTCAGCTCGCGCCCGGCCCTGCGCCGGGCCTCCTTCGCCTCCTCCGGCGTGAGGCCGGCTGCCGCCGCCAGATCAGCCATCAGAGTGTCCCTCCCTGCATCGCGGTCGCGAGTCCCGCCGCGAGGATGCGCAAACCGTCGGTCCTGCCGATCGCGGGCCACGCCGCCCGCTCGGGGTGCGGCATCATGCCGAGGACGCGGCCGCCCTCCGCCAGGACGCCAGCGACACTGGCGTAGGAGCCGTTCGGGTTGTAGTCCCCGGCCGTCTCGCCGTGCGGCCCACAGTAGGTGAACGCGATGCGGCCCTCATCCTTCAGGCGCCGATACTCGTCCTCCGTCAGCCGGTAGTTGCCTTCCTGGTGCGCGATAGGCAGCGTCAGGACGTCGCCTGCGGCGAACGCATCGAGAAACGGCGACGCGGCACGCTCGACGCGTAGCGCCACGTCGCGGCAGATGAAGTGCTGCACGGTGTTCGCCTGGAAGGCGCCGGGCAGGATGCCCGCTTCGACGAGCACTTGAAAGCCGTTGCAGATGCCGAGGACGAGGCCGCCGCGCGCGATCAGCGCCCTGACTCCCTCGATGGCCGGGGAACGGGCCGCCAAAGCGCCGGCGCGCAGGTAGTCGCCGTGCGCGAAGCCTCCCGGCAGGACGCAGAACTGACTTCCCGAGAGGTCCGCGCCGTCGTGCCACTGACGCGTCACCTGCCAGCCTGGCAGGGCCTCCCTGAGGGCGATCTCGGTATCGACGTCGCAGTTGGAGCCCGGGAAGACGAGAATGTCGGCTCTCATCGCGGTGCGATCTCGAGGTCGAAGTCCTCGAGCACGGGATTGACGAGAAGTTCCGCCGCCATGCGGCGCACCTCCGCTTCGGCCAGCTCGAGCGAGGCGGCGTCCACGGTCAGTTCGATCAGCTTGCCTACAGCGACGTCGCGGGCCGAAAAGCCGAGATCGCGCAGGGCATGTCCCACCGCCTGGCCGGCGGGGTCGAGCACGCCGGACCTGAGGCGCACCCCGAGCTGAGCGCGATACTCAGGCATGCGCGGCCACCAGACGGCGCAGGACTTCCTGGTACGCTTCCTCGACGCCGCCGAGGTCCTGGCGGAAACGGTCCTTGTCGAGCTTCTGGCGGGTCTCGCCGTCCCACAGGCGGCAGGTGTCGGGAGTGACCTCGTCGCCGAGGACGATCTCGTTGCCGCGGCGCCCGAACTCGAGCTTGAAGTCGACGAGGACCAGGTCGGCCGCGAGGAAGTATGCCTGGAGAAGGCTGTTCACCTTGCGGCCGAGCGCCTTGACCGCGGCGATCTCCTCGGCGGTCGCAAGTCCGAGGGCTAGGGCGTGGTCGTCGTTGATCAGCGGGTCGCCGAGGTCGTCGTCCTTGAGGTAGAGCTCGACGATGCCCTCCGCGAACGTGCGTCCCTCTTCGATCCCGAGCCGCTTCACGAGCGAACCGGCGGCCACATTGCGCATCACGACCTCGAGTTTGAGCATCGCGAGCCCATCGACCAGGAGATCGCGTTCCCCCACCTGCTCCCGCAGATGCGTCGGGATGCCGTGGCTCTGGAGGTACTGGAAGACCCGCCGCGTGACTTCGGCATTGACGATGCCCTTGTCGCCGATCGTGCCGCGCTTGAGTCCGTTCTGCGCCGTCGCGTCGTCCTTGAACTCCATCCAGAAGACGTTCTCCTGCTCCGTGCGGTAGATGCGCTTGGCCTTGCCCTCGTACACGAACTCGCCCTTCTGCATTACGCTTCCTCCTCCCGAATACCGGCGCGCCTTAGGATCTCATCGACATGCACGAGGTAGCCGGTGACATCGAAGAGTGCCTCGAGTTCCTGCGGGGGGATGCGCTCGGTCACCCGCGTGTCGTGGAGCAGGGCCCCGCGGAAGTCCCCACCTTGAGCCAGGGCCGCCATCGCGTGGCCCTGCACGATGGCATAGGCGTCCTCCCGGCTGAGGCCCGTCTCGACCAGCCGGAGCAGCACGCGCTGCGAAAAGACGAGGCCGCCGCTGCCCCAGATGTTGCGTTCCATGTTCGCGCGATCGATCTTCATGCCGCGGATGAGCCACGTCATGTCGCGCAGCAGGAAGTCCAGAAGCAGCGCGGCGTCTGGCAGGGCGACGCGTTCCACGGAGGAGTGCGAGATGTCCCGCTCGTGCCAGAGCGCGACGTCCTCGAGTCCCGCGACGAGATAGCCGCGCAAAAGGCGCGCCAGACCGCAGATGCGCTCCGCCACCACCGGGTTGCGTTTGTGCGGCATGGCGGAGCTGCCCTTCTGGCCCGTTGCGAACGGCTCTTCGAGCTCGCGCACCTCGCTGCGCTGCAAGGAGCGCACCTCGGTCGCGATTTTTTCAAGGCTGGCGCCGGTCAGGGCAACGCTGAACAGCCATTCCGCATGGCGGTCCCGCTGCACGATCTGCGTCGGCACCGTCTCAGGGACGAGACCGAGCGCAGCGAGCGCCTGCCTTTCGATCTCCGGCGGCAGCTCCGCATAGGTGCCGACCGCACCGGCGATCTTGCCGACAGCCACCGCGGCGCGGGCGCGTTCGAGACGTTCACGGTCGCGGCCGAGCTCGGCGTACCAGAGAGCAAGCTTGAGTCCGAAGCTCGTCGGTTCCGCGTGGATGCCGTGGGTCCGCCCGATCACCGGCGTCCGGCGCTCTTCCCAGGCCCGCCGGGCAAGCACCTCACGCAGAGCGTCGATATCCCCCAGGAGTACGTCGGTCGCCTCGCGCAGCGCCATGCCCCACGCCGTGTCCACCACGTCGGACGAAGTCAGGCCGTAGTGCAGGTAGCGCGCCGCGGGTCCCACGCTCTCGGCGATGCCCTGGGTGAAGGCGACGACGTCATGCCGCACCGTCGCCTCGATCGCGAGGATGCGGTCCACATCGATCACGGCGCGGCCTCGGATCTCGTCGACGGCTGCGCGCGGCACCGTTCCGGCGTCCGCGAGCGCGTCGAGCACCGCGAGTTCGACCTCGAGCCAGCGCCTGTACTGCGCCTCAAGGCTGAAGGTCTCCGCGAACTCCTTGCGGGAGTAGCGCTCGATCATCGGCTGGCCTCCAGGTAGCCTTGCGGTCCCAGTTCCTGCAGGCGGCGGTCCTTGGCCTCGAGTCCGATGCGCTGCGCCTCGCGCACCCGCTGGAGCCGTGCCGCGAGCTCCGGGTCCGTGAGCGCGAGGATCTGCGCTGCAAGATAGGCGGCGTTGTCGCCGCGATCGATGCCCACCGTCGCGACCGGCATGCCCTTCGGCATCTGCACCGTGCTGTAGAGCGCGTCCACGCCCGAGAGCGCCGACCCGCTCAGCGGCACGCCGATGACCGGCAGCAGCGTGCGGGCGGCCACGGCGCCCGCCAGGTGCGCCGCCATGCCGGCGGCGGCGATGATCACGCGAATGCCTCGCCCGGCTGCGCCCTGCGCCAGCTCGCCGACGCGCAGGGGGTCTCGGTGCGCGGATGCCAACGCCATCTCGAACGGCACCTCGAGCTCCTCAAAAACCGACAGGAGACCTTGCATGCGCGGCAGGTCGGAGTCGCTGCCAAGCAACACGAGCACGTACGGCTGCATGAGATCCCTCCACGTCCAGACTAACGCCTGCATGGGACAGGGTCAATCAAAACCGAACGTTTTTAACCTTTGTGGCTTATTCGTTCGGAATTGGTTGGGAGAATCAGGTCCGTTCGTCCCTCAACGCACCCGCCCTGAAGGTGTAGTCTCGATGTAGACGCCCCGGCTATGCAGGAGGGGAGCGGAGGTTGGAGCAGACGGAGTTGCCCGAGGACATCGAATCCCTTTCAAAGGAACAGTTGCGCGAGCTCCTGTCCGACATGGCCAAGCGCTGGCTCGCCCATGACGGGCTCTGGTTCCAGGCGGTCGAACGCGCCCATGGCATGGACGAGGCCATCCGCCTGGATGCAGAAGCCTGGTACGGCATGACCCGAGGCGAGGCACAGCGCATCCTGCGCTTCCTCGGGGTGTCGGCCGGCGGCGGGCTCGACCTGCTCGAACGCGCGCTGCGTTTCCGCCTCTACGCTCTTCTCAACGACCAGGAGTCCGAGAGGGTCGGCGACGACACGCTCATCTTTCGCATGCGCACCTGCCGCGTGCAGGAGGCGAGGCGGCGCAAGGGCCTGCCCGACTTCCCCTGCAAGGAGGTCGGCAAGGTGGAGTACAGCGGATTCGCTGCCTCGATCGATCCCCGCATCAAGACAGAGGTCATTGCCTGCCCGCCCGACGACGAACCGCGCGACTACGCCTGCGCCTGGCGCTTCACGCTCAAAGATGAGGGCGCTTGAACGCGGGTCTCGTCACCGGCCGAAGGAAGGATCAAGAGCGCAGTGCTCGCCCGAAGGAGCGCTGCGCTCTTCGCTTGGCGGTGGGAAAGTCGCTGCGGCAGCCCGTCTTCAGATGGCTGGCGGCGCCGTGAGCAGGGCCTGAAGGTCCGGCGCCGTGTTTCCCAGGCGCGCCTCCACCTCGCGCAACGCGGTCCTGAGGGCATCGGGCATGTGCAGGGCCATGTACGTCTCGCGGCAGTGCAGCAGAGCCTCCGCCGCGCACCCCGGTCGGCCGTCCGTCGCGCATGCGATCGCCTGGCGCGCCATGAGCTCGGCAAGGCGCTCCCAGTCCCTGGCCCGGCGCGCGTGCTCGATGCCGATGGCGGCGAATCGCACGGACGCCTCGGCATCGCCGCGCGCAAGTCTCTGATCGACGAGTCCGAGGCAGCTCAAGACGCACAGCGCGTCGTCGCCTGCGGACCGCGCCGCCGCGAGGCACTCTTCCGCCTCTTCTGCGTCGTCATGCGCCGCGAGGCGCACGAGCCCCGCGAGCGTGCTCAGCCGGAGCGCGAGGCGCTCGTCCGCAAGTCCCTGCGCGAGAGGACGAACATTGTCGAGCTCGACCTGCGCCTCACGCAACCGTCCCTGCGCCAGCCGTATCTCGGCCAGAAGGAGCCTGGCGGCTGCTTCATCCCGCCCATCGCCGTACTGGCGGCAGATTCCCGCTGCCTGGCCCGCGCTCTCCGCAGCCTCCTCCGCCATGCCGCTGCGCAGCAGGATGCGGCCGAGCTCGATCCGTGCGCGGCTGTGGACACGGTCGCGCTGCGCCGTATGTCTGAGCGCCCGCTCGAGAGAGCTCCGGGCGCTCACGAGATCGCCGCGGTCGCGGTACGCCATGGCTGCGGTCACGTAGCACTGTCCCAGAAGGCGCGACGAGCCTTCCCGCCCGTATACCTCGAGGGCGTCGGTCGTCGCCTGGAGTGCGTCCTCCGTATGACCGGCACGGCGCAAGGCGTCGGCGTAGCGCAGGAGAGACTGTCCATGCAGCGCGGAGCTTTCGCTGGCCCCGGCCACGCGGCTTGCCTGCTCGAGCATGTCGAGTTCGCTCTCCTGCTCGCCGTGCAGGCCGAGGCGTCGAGCAGCCTCCCAGAGGCGTGTCACGTCCTCCAAGCGGTACGAATTGTCCAGTTCTGGCGCGAGCCGCTTGACCGACGTGCCGAGTCGCGTCGCAATCACGCAGAGCAGGGACAGCGACGGTGCCACCTTGCCCTGTTCGATCTGGCTGACGTAGCCCTTGGAAAACGGCCGGCCGATCTCCTCCTGCGTCCAGCCCGCTTCGAGTCTCAGCCTGCGCACGCGAGCACCGATTGCGGCGAACGCCGCCGGACCGAGCGCCCGCGGCGCAAGGTGGTGCGCCCGTTCCGCAGCGTCTTGCATTTCGGCAGGCAGAGCAGAGGCGTACCAATCCTCCGTGAAACATCCCATGGCCCGGGCCCCGCCTTCCAGGACGGCTTTGTATTGGGAAGATTTTCTTCCTCCGCCATAATACCGGCCTCCCTCCAGTGGGCCTTCCGCTCCCTGGACGTTCCTGGCTCCTGCCCATTGGCCGAGCTTTGCTGTCCATATGTACCAGTCCCCGCCCGCATCTGTCAGGGGGCGGATCCGCCGCGACACCCGCCGCACGCCATGTCCCTTTGCCCGCGTCGTCGCGACGATGTCCCGGCATCGACAGGACATCCCGCAGACGCTCCGAGCCTGACCGGAGGCGGCCGTTCGTCCGGACGGCGTTTCAATCCTTATAGACATGGCCGCGCAGCGTGCCCGGTGCTATGATGTTCGCCGGATTCATACGCTTACCGGTGCAACGGAAAGGGCGACGCACATTGGACAGTACGCAATTCTTGCGTCAATTGATTCTTCGCCTCGCTGGCTCGCCATCAGTCTCCCGCTTCGTGCACAAGCACGACAAGACGCTCGGAGCGCGCCGCTTCTTTGCGGGTGTCACGCTTGAAGACGCTATTGCCGCGATCAGGCAGCTGAATGGGCAGGGCATCCTCGCCACCCTCGACCACCTGGGAGAGAGCGTGACGAACGCGAAGGATGCCGAGGTGCAGGCGAACGCCTACATCGAAGTGCTCCACGCCATAGCCGATGCCAAGGTCGACGCCAACGTCTCGATCAAGCTGACGCAGATGGGGCTCGACGTCGGTCGCGAGGAGTGTCTCGGCAACATGCGGCGCATCGTCGCGGCCGCCAAGGAGAGCCAGAACTTCGTCCGCATCGACATGGAAGACTCGCAGCACGTCGACGCCACGCTCGACGTGGTCTACACGCTGCGGCGGGACTACGACAAGATCGGCACGGTTCTGCAGTCCTACCTCTACCGCACCAAGAACGACCTGGATCGCCTGATCGGCGACGGCGTCACCGTCCGCATCGTCAAGGGTGCCTATCTCGAGCCTGAGAGCGTCGCCTTCCCGCAGAAGGCCGATGTCGACCGCAGCTATCTCGAACTCGTCGACACTTGCCTGAAACGCGGCCATTATGTCGCAATCGCCACCCATGACGAGGCGATCATCCAGCAGGTGGACGCCTGGGTGAAGGAACGCAAGCTCCCGCGCGAACGCTTCGAGTTCCAGATGCTCTACGGCATCCGTTCGGCGCGCCAGCGCGAGCTTGCGGCGGCCGGCTACCGCGTCCGCTGCTACGTCCCCTACGGCACCGACTGGTACGCCTACTTCATGCGGCGCCTAGCCGAGCGCCCCGCCAACCTAGGCTTCATGCTGCGCTCCTTGTGGCGCAAGTAACGCTCGCGTGGAATCCTGAGGGCGACCATCGGGCATTGATCCCGTGAACCAGATAGCAGGAAAATACGAGCGGTCGGGCAGAACATCTTGCACGACCGCTCGCACTTGCTTGTCGGCGAGTCGCCGGCGAAGGGAACGTGATGCGCGGTGGCGACCAGCAATGTCGAACATTACCTCGAAGCGATCTACGTGCTCTCGGTGGAAACCCAGAACCCGTTCAGCGCCCGCATAGCGGAGTACCTGGGCGTTTCGGCGCCGAGCGTGACGCAGGCCATGCGGCGTCTGAAACGTGACGGGCTCGTCGAAGATGACGGCCGTAAGGCGCTCCGCCTCACCCCGAAGGGGCTCGTGGAGGCGGAGCAGGTAGTTCGCCGCCACCGCCTCGCGGAGCGCTGGGCCCATGACGTGCTCGGTCTCGACTGGGCGGAGTGCCACCAGGAGGCCCACCATCTCGAACACGCGTTGACGCCGCTGCTCGAGGAGAGGCTGTGGCAGAGCCTCGGTCGACCGACCACCTGCCCGCATGGCAACCCGATTCCCGGCCTATCGCAGTCTGAGAGCTCGCCTCTGCGCACGCTCGCCGAAACACCCGCGGGCCTGCATGTCGTCGTCGATCGCGTCTTCGAGCAGGTGGAGGGCCTCGGCGAGTTCCTCCAGGAGCTGCAGCAGCAGGGCCTCGTGCCCGGCGCTGAACTGAAGATCCTCAAGAACACGCCAGACGGCCTCACCTGCGAGATGGGAGAGAAGAGCTTCACCGTTTCGCTCGAGACCGCGCGGCGCTTGGCGGTGCGCTCCACCGGCTGATCCTGCGGCCGCGGCTTGGAAGGGGGCATAAAGGCGATGCGGCTATGGCGCTGGCTCGTCCTCATCCTGGGCGTGTGGCAACTATCCTCCACCTATGCCCTGCACTTCCACAGCGGATTCAGCATGGCGAGCTCCGTAATCTTCGGCTTCTTCATCGCGCTTGCGGGGGTCATCGCAAATCTGGTGCCGGACCGCTGGCCCTTCGCCACGTCCGGTCTCTTCGGCCTCGGACTGGTGGCCCTGCCGTTCGTCCATCACACCGGTGCCGCCACCGACTTCGTCATCGTCGGCGCGCTGACTTGCGCCGCCAGCCTCATGGGCTACATCGAACGCCAGCACGTCTGACGGCTAGCGGGCGAGCCTGAACACGCGGTACGTCTCTTCGGTGCGGAAGCCTAAGTTCCGGTAGAGCGCGAGTGCCGGCTCGTTCGGCTGGCAGACGGCGAGGTGCAGCCTGCGCGCTCCGGCGCGTGTGGCCTGTGCAGCCGTGCGCAAGAGGAGTTCGCGGCCGTACCCCTGCCCGCGGCACTCGGGCACCGTGCCGAGGAAACTCACGACCCAATCGCTCGGCGCAGGGCCATAGCGGTCCAGAAGGGCCATGCCTGCCGGTCGGCCGTCCGGCTGCAGGCCAAGGTACCAGCGCCTGCCGTCGGGCCCGTGGTCCTGGGCGCTCTGAAAGGCCAGCGCCGCCTGAGGATTCTGCCGGTCCTCGAGCGACATGGGAGATCGGCACTCGACGAGGCAGCGCGCGTAGGTTTCGACGAAGAGGTCCTCCTGGTCCGCTGCGAACGGCAGGAGCCTAAGCCTCTCCTCTGGCGCGTTCGGCGCTGGCAGCCGCCTCTGCATGCTGAAGCGGTGCACGAACTCTTGGAATCCCTGCTCGAGATAGGCGCGCCCGACGGGTCCAAGCCAACTCGCGTCGTAGTGGTAGACGCGTCGCACCTCGGACGGCAGTTCCCGGAGCATGGCGGCCAAGAGCAGCGGCAGATCGTCGATGCCAAGGGCGCCGGAGGCACTGCCGAGGAAGAACTGGTCCGGCCCGAACGGCAGACCCGCGAGCCAACCGGGGCTGGGCGAGCCAGGCCGCCCCACGACGATGGCGTCGGGGCCGAGGCTGCGTCCGATCGCGTGTCGCACCGCATCGCCACGCCAGATTTCGACGGGCCGCCTTCCCTGCGCTGAAATCTCTGCCATGTCCACCCTGCCTTACGCTACAGGGAACGCATTGTGCTCGCGCTCCCAGGCGACGCTCGTGACGGGGCCATGCCCGCAGTAGAGTACGGTGTCGTCCGGCGCCGCGAGGATGCGGCGCGCGGTCTCGAGCAGTACGGGATAGTTGCGGGCGCTGTCCGCCCGTCCGAGCGAGCCCGCGAAGATGGTGTCGCCAACGAAGGCGAGGCCATCGCCGAGAAAGGCGAGCATGTCCAGGCTGTGGCCCGGCGCGTACATGACGTCGAGTCCGGCTACGCGCTCGCCGTTCTCGAGCGGCCGGGAGCCCGGGATGCGCCGGCTGAGTTCGGGATGGGCGTAGACCTCCACCCCTGGCGGCAGTGTGCCGAGACCGCCGACGTGGTCATGGTGGCCGTGCGTTATCAGCACGGCGTCCGGCGTGCGGCCAAGTGCCCCCAGGAGCCGCGGCACGTCGCCGCCGCAGTCGACGAGGAACACGGCGCCCGGACCCTCCACTGCGTAGGCGAAGGCGCCGACGTCCCGCGCGAAGACGGCGGTCACGGCATAGCCCTTGGGCGGTCGCTGCGGCGGAGGCTCCGCCGCGGCCGTGGCGATGGCGCGCAGGGGGCCCGCCCTCAGGCCGAGCACGGCCGCGAGGTGCTCCACCTCGCTCGAGGTCGGCATCTGACCAGCCTCGAGCGCCTCAAGCCGCAGCGGAGCGAGGTTGGCGTCGCTGGCGACGGCGACCGTCGTGCGTCCCAACCCGGCACGCGCCTTGCGGATGATGTCGCAGAAGTCGTCCTCGAGCGGCATCAGGCGTCACTCGGCTGCAGCAGCTCGATCTCGTAGCCGTCGGGGTCGTCGATGAAGGCAAGCGCCGACCCGCTCTCGCTGAAGTGCGGCCCGTCCGTGAACGGAATGCCAAGGGCATTCAGCCTCTCGCCCGTCTCGCGCAGGTCGGCGACGGCGAGCGCGATGTGAAAGATGTCCTCGGGGAAGCGGAATTCGCCCTCGCCCGGTTGGAAGCAGAGCTCGATCTCGTGCCCCGAATCCGGGTCGCGCATGAAGGCGAGACGGTTGCCGCGGGGCGACGTCTGGGCCCCCGCCTCTTCGAGGCCCAGCACGTCACGGTAGAAGGCGATCGAACGCTCAAGATCCCGTACGCGAATGCGCGTGTGCAGGATGCGCAAAGGCTGATTCCTCCCAGGGCCCGGCTTCCAGATGCTCACCCATTCATTCTTGCCCTATGCCCTCGCTCCTTCCTTCAGCGGCCGAGGCTAGTCGACGCGGTAGCTGAGACGCTCCACGGCAAGGAACAGCAGCGCCGAGAACACGAGGAGCATCACCCCGTCCACGAGCCAGACGACGGCTGTGGCGTGCCCCGTCAGGAGATGCAGCAGAAGACGCACGCCGTAGGTGGAGGGCAGGATGTCCGAGAGGGCGACGAGCGGCAAGGGCAGGCGGCTTGCGGGGATGATGCCCAGGAAGAGGACGGCCATCATGACAAGATTGCCAGTGAGACCCGCGAGTTCGCCATCGCGCGATGCCATGCCCAGGAGAGCGCCTATGCCGGATAGCGCGACGCCGGTGCCGAGGATGACCGGCACGAGCCCCCATGAGATGACGAGGTGCACCCCGTAGAAGAGTGCCCCGACCGTAAGTACCACGGCGATGCCGGGCAGCGCGAAGATGAGGTAGGCGACCAGGATCGCCAGGATGACGGCGGAATTGGCCACCGGCAGGGTGTGGTAGTAGTCGAAGGTGCGGTTCTGGCGCATCCAGGCCACCTGCTGCGCGAGCATGGCGATCGCCGTGATGGTCACCGACAGCACCACATTGCCGCTGATGATCTGCAGCGCGAGAGCGGCGCTCGGATGGCTCGTCATCGCCCGCAGCAGGATGGCGATGCCGCTCGGCATCGCCGAGGAGACGATGATGTACTGCCGCCAGCTGCGCCGTGCGCGCGCCAGCTGCATGGAGAGCAGCACCCAGAACGCCGCGAAGGCCCCGGCCTTGCCGGAGGCATGGTCAGTGCGCATCGCTATGACCCTCCGTGTCGTGGTAGGCAAGATAAACATCCTCAAGCGACGGGCTCACGATCCGAAGGTCGTCGATCTGGGCGCTGACCGCAGGCCCCGCAAGGTGCTGAAGCGCCTCGCCCAGGCGCGGGCGGTCGAGCGTCAGGCTGAAGCGCCGCTCTCCGATCTGCCTTGCGCCGGCGAGCCACTCCCCGACGTCCGGTCCATCCTCGCGCAGGGCGATCTCGAGGCGCACCTTGGCGTTGAGACGCTCCTTGAGGTCACCCGGAGTCCCGATAGCCGAGATCCGCCCGCGGGCCATGATAGCGACCCGTCCGACGACGCGCTCGGCCTCGAGTACGTTGTGCGTCACGAGGATGATCGTGGTGCCCGCCTCGCGCCGACGCATCAGCATGTCCCAGACGCGGCGGCGCGCCACCGGGTCGAGTTCGTTCGTCGGCTCGTCCAGGATCAGGATCGGCGGGCTGCCGACGAGCGCGGTGGCGATTCCGACGAGCCGGTGCTCGCCGCCAGAAAGGTTGCCTACCAGGCGATCCTGGCGATCCAGCAGGCCGATCTCGTCCAGAAGCTCCTTGGCCTCGCGCTCCGCGGCCGAGCGTCCCAGGCCGCGCAGGCGGCCAGTGGCCACCACCGCCTCGCGGACCCGCAGGTCGAAGAGGGCCAGCGGCCGCTGGGCAAGATAGCCGACCGCCTGGCGCACACGGCGATCGTGCGCACGGACACGCTCTCCGTGCAGCCGGATCTCCCCGCTCGTGGGCACACTCAGGCCGACCATCTGCTGCACGAGCGTCGATTTTCCGGCGCCATTGGAGCCGAGAATGCCGAACACCTCGCCCGCCTCGATCGCAAAGTCGAGGCCATCGTTCGCGTGCACGTCGCGGCCGTAGATCTTGTGCAGATCGCGGATCTCAAACGCCGCCATCCCCAGACCTCCAATCTCGGCCCCATTCTCGCCGATAGGAGGCCTGCCGCGTCACGAGCGGGAGCACACCGGTTTTGTGCCTTGCGTCACATCGCCGGAGGTTCCCCAGGGCGATGCGTGGAAATCTCCATCGGATCGGCTCGCTTTTCGTCGAAGGGGGATGGCCTTGGCGGAGCGCGATTTTCCGGATGGCTTCCTGTTCGGCGCCGCGACATCCGCCCACCAGGTCGATGGCGGCAACGCGGGCTGCGACTGGTGGGAGTGGGAACAGCGAGGAGGCTCCAAGGATCCCTCAGGCGACGCCTGCGACCACTACCACCGCTACCCCGAGGACATCGCGCTGCTGCGCGATCTCGGCCTGAAGAGCTACCGCTTCTCGGTCGAATGGGCGCGCATCGAGCCCGAGGAAGGCCGCTTCGATCCCGCCCCCCTGGACCATTACCGGGCCATGGTGGACGTGTGCCGCGAGGTCGGTGTCGAGCCGGTTGTCACGCTCTATCACTTCACCCTGCCGACATGGCTCAGCCGGCGCGGCGGAGTGCTTGCACCTTCTAGCGCACAGCTCTTCGCGCGCTACTGCCGCGAGGTGGCAAGGTCCCTCAAGGGCCGGGTGCGCTGGGTACTCACGATCAATGAACCGATGATCCTCGTGCTCATGGGCTATCTGCAGGGCGTCTGGGCACCAGGACTGCGCTCACCCGCGGCCGCCGTCCGCGCGGCGCACCGTCTGGTCGCCTGGCACCGCGAGGCCGCGGCGGCGATCCGGCAGGTCGACCCGGGGATGCAGCTCGGCATCGCAAAGCACTGGATCGACTTTCAGCCGCTCGATGTCACAAATGGCCTGCACCGGGCGGGCAGCGCGCTCCAGCACCGACTCTTCAACCGCTGGTACCTCGATCAGGTGAAGAGCCTTTGTGACTTCATCGGCATCAACTACTACGCAAGGCAGTACACAACTGGCCTCGTGCACCAGGTTCCCCTCGCGAACGCGGGCGATCCACACACCGACATGGGCTGGTCGATCGCTGCGGAGGGCCTACAGGCTGCGCTTGAGGAGGCCGCAACCTACGGCCTGCCGCTTATGGTGACCGAGAACGGCATCGCCTGCGAGGATGACCGGGAGCGCATCCGCTACATCGACAGCCACCTTGCGTCCGTGCTCGCGGCCATGGCGCACGGGGCAGACGTCCAGGGCTACCAGTACTGGTCGCTGCTCGACAACTTCGAGTGGGCCGAGGGCTACCGGCCGAAGTTCGGTCTCGTCGCCGTCGACCGTACAACGCAACTCCGCACCGTGAGGGAGAGCGCACGCCACCTGGGCGAGATCGCGCGAAGCGGTCGCCTTGTCTGAAACCAGAGATCCTGCACGCCGATCCATTACCCGGAGGAGTTGAGACCCCGTGCCGCCACTTCATTTCAGCTGGGATTCGGACGGCCGAGCCGTGTTCGCGGGCGCCCCCGTCAGCGGTCTCGCCTCGGCGTTCGGTACACCGCTCTACCTCTACGACGAACGGGACCTCACCGCCCGCATCGAGGCCTACAGCCAGGCATTCGGCAAGGAGAACGTCGCCGTCGCGGCCAAGGCCTTCCTCACCGGTCGCCTGCTGGATCTGGCCCAGGCCGCAGGCCTCGGGCTCGACGTGGTCAGCGAAGGAGAACTCGAATTCGCCCTGCGCCTCGGCTTCCGGCCGGAGCGCATCATCATGCATGGACTCCATAAGCCAGCCTCGGCCCTGCGCACCGCTGCGAGGCAGGGCGTCGGCCTTGTCGTGCTCGAATCGCCCGGTGAGGTCGAGGAGACTGTCCGCGTCGCGCGTCAGGAGAAGGCGCGGATTCCGGTGCTGCTGCGACTCGCCCCCGCCGTCGACGTGCACACCCATCCGTCGCTGGCGACGGGCGCGCCCGCGAGCCAGTTCGGGGTGCCGATCGCGGACGGTCAGGCTCTCGAGACGGTGCGCCTTCTGCTCTCCGCGGAGGACGCGATCGATTTCAAGGGCTACCACATGCACGTCGGCTCGCAGATCGCGACGCTCGATCCCTTTCTCTCCGGCGCAGCGGCTGTCGCCACCTTCGCCCGCACGGTGTTCAGCGAGACCGGCTCCTGGCCGGAGATCCTGGACCTCGGCGGCGGTCTCGGCATCAGCCCGGATTCTCCCTCACCGGCGAGCCTTAGGCAGGCGTACGCGGCCACGATCGCCCCGATCCTGAAGAGTGGTCCCATGCCGCGGCTGATGACGGAGCCGGGCCGCTACATCGTCTCCCCGCCGGGCGTCACGGTCTACCACATCGTGCAGCGCAAGACGGCCGCGGACGGTCGCACCTACCTGATCGTCGACGGCGGCATGTCCGACGGACCGCGGCCGGCGCTCTACGGCGCCAGGCCCGAGCTGGCCGTGTCGCCAGATCGCAGCGGCGAGGAGCTGGTGGACATCGCCGGCATGCACTGCGAGAGCGGCGACATCGTGCGCCGCGATGTCCGGGTGACGTCGACGGAGGTGGGCGACCTGCTCATCGTGTTCGACACCGGCGCATACAACCACTCGATGGCATCGCACTACAACCGCGTGTCCGTGCCGCCCGTGGTGTTCGTCAAGGACGGCGTCGCGCGTCCCGCGACACGCCGGGACAACCTGAGCGACTGGCTTCGCCTGGAGGTCCGCTAGCGGTGGAAACACCCCGGGTAGTGGTCGTCGGCCCGGCCTACCTCGACGTCGTGGCCGCGGCCATGCCAGAGTGGCCGGAGCTCGGGCAGGAGGTCTTCACCGACCAGGTGGAACTCGCGGCCGGCGGGTTCGCGATCGCGACCGTCGCGCTCAGGCGTCTGGGCGTGCCCGTGGGGCTCGGCACCGCCTGCGGTGCGGATGGGCCGGGCACGTACCTCTCCGGCCTCCTGGCGGCGGAGGGCGTCGCCTGCGCCGGCCCCGTCATCGCGCGCACGCCAGTGACGGTGGCACTGAACCGCGCTGGCGACCGCGCCTTTGTCACGGCGGGGCCGCCCGATGCGCAGAGCCTGCTCGCGGCCGGCACCGCGGCCCTCGGGCAGTGGCCGGAGGCGAGGTGGCTCCACCTCTCGGGGCGCGGTCCCTGGTCGGCCGCAGTGGCTGCGTCGGCGCGCAAGCGGGGGCTCTTCATATCCCTCGACTGCGGCACGGATCCGACGTGGCTTGCGAGCGACAGCTTCCGGGATCTCCTGGCCTGCGTCGACCTCTACCTGCCAAACGCGCGCGAGGCCGCCTGCGTGACCGGCAGAAACGAGCCAACCGAGGCGGCGTCCGCACTCATGGACATGGTGCCGCAGGCCATTGTGAAGCTCGGCGCGGAAGGCGTCCTCAGCACCTCGGGCCAGACGGTCCGGCATCACCCGACCCAGCCGCTCCATGTGGTGGACGCCACTGGTGCCGGAGACGTCTTCGACGCAGGCTACATCGCGGGGCGACTTTACGGGTTTTCAGAGGATGACGCGATCGCACTCGGCCAGTTCGCGGCCGGCAAGGCCATTGGCGCCCTCGGCGGCGCGACATCCGCGCCCACGCGGGCGATGTGCCAGGAGGCCCTCGGTCACCTGCCCTGGCCTCTTGATGTCTAAGGAGGTTCGCAGCATGCGATCCGTGGAGAAGGTCGCGGTGATCGGTGGCGGCGGCGTGCGCGTGCCGCTGCTCCTGCATGGGCTTCTGCGCCGCAGCCGTCAGCTTGCGCTCGATGAGATCGTGCTCACCGACTCTTTGCCTGGGCGCGCGCAGCTGGTGGCCGCACTCGGCGAGGCGATGCGCCAGGAGCTCGGTTCGGGGACCGCGATCCGTGTCAGCGAGGATCTGGACGACGTGTTCGAAGGAATCTCCTTCGCGTTCTCGGCGGTGCGCACCGGCGGTGCCGAGGCGCGCATCCTCGACGAGCGCATTGCGCTCGCCCACGGCCTGATCGGCCAGGAGACGACCGGCATCGGCGGCATGTCGATGGCTCTGCGCACCATCCCTGTGGCGCTCTCGCTGATCGAGCGCATGGAGCGCCGCGCCCCGAACGCCTGGTTCCTCAATTTCACGAATCCCTCCGGCCTGATCGTCGAGGCCCTGCACGAGGAGGGCCACGAGCACGTGGTGGGGCTGTGCGACGCGCCGTCGGGCCTCAAGGGCGATCTCTGCCGCTATCTCGGCGTCGATGAGGACAAGGTCTCGATCGCCTACCAGGGTCTCAACCACCTGGGCTTCATCCAGTCCGTGCGCATCGAGGGCATCGAGGTCTTGCCGGCGCTCCTCGAAGGCGCCGAGGACCTCTGCGCCGGTGTGCGCACGCTCGGCTTCTTCGGGCCGGATCTGATCCGGGGGCTTGGCCTGCTGCCCAACGAGTACCTCTACTACTTCTACCGGCGACAGGCGGCCTACGAGCGGGAACGGGCCCTCGACCAGACGCGGGGCGAGATGGTCCTCGCGTGGAACGAGCGGCTCTATGCCGATCTCGCGGAAGCCTTGGCCCGCGGTGACGGTCAGGATGCCCTGGCCCGCTACCGGACGATCCTGGCCGCCCGGCGCAACTCCTACATGTCCGAAGTGACCGCGAGCCGGCACGATCGCGGCATCACGGCGGACACGATCTTCACCGAGGAGGGCTACGAGGGTCTGGCGCTCCGCGTGATGACGGCACTTGCCGGCCATGGTGAGCAGGAGCTCCACCTGAACGTGCCCAGCCGTGGCGCCACGGATCTCCTGATGGCGGACGAGGTCGGAGAGCTCACCTGCGACGTGGACGAGCATGGCGCCCACCCAAGGCCCGCGGTACCGCTGCCCTTCGGTCCTCGCGGCCTCGTGCGCCAGGTCAAGGACTATGAGCGCCTGACCGTGCGCGCAGCCCTCTATGGCGACCGCGAGGCTGCCCTGCAGGCTGCGATGGCCCATCCCCTGATCGGCGATCGCAGCGTGGCCGCGTCCTGCCTCGACGAGCTCCTCGAGAGGCATCGCGACCATCTGCCGCAGTTCGCCTAGCTGGCCGAAGCCCATGCGGGAGTCGGTCGGGACAGGATCGCGTTTGGCGGCAGGAGTTGAAGGCGGCCCTCGGCTCGGGCGGCGCCTTGGTGGCGGTTGAGACGGCAGTGCTGACGCATGGCCGTCACCGCCAGGCCTTGCGGCGATGTCCCGCATGTCGCGTGCGGTGCGCGATGAGGACGCCCTTCCGGCGGTCCTCGGCATCCTGGGCGGACAGCCCACCCTCGGTCTCACCGAGGCGGAGTGGCCGGCCTTGTTCGAGGGCCCTCGGAACTGTTCGCTGCGGGATTTCGATCCTCGAGAGGTGAGCTTCCAGGCGGAACTCAGAACACGATGAGCAGCCGGCCGCGCACGCCGCCGGCCATCAGCCTGTGATGCGCCTCTCCCGCCTCTTCGGGCGGGAACGTCTCGGCGACGCGCGGGGTCAGAACGCCGGCGCCGGCCTCTTGGGCAAGTTCCTTGAGCGCCGTACCGTTGTGGGCATACTCCGTGACCATCACCTGGTGGATGCGGATGCCCCGCTCCGGCTCCCCTTGGAAGAGGCGCACCGCGGCCACCTGCCCGCCATCCCGGACGGCGGGCAGGACGATGCTGCCCTGCACGGCGGCGTCCAGCAGGGCGTCGACACCTGCGGGCACTTTGTCGCGGATCGCCAGCGCGACGTCGTCGCCGCGTCCGACGACGTCGTCGGCCCCGAGACGGCGTATCAGGTCCTCGTCCTTGGGCGCGGCGTCTGCGATCACCCTGTAGCCAAGAGCCTTGCCGAGCTCGATGGCGTAGCCGCCCACTGCTCCGGCCGCGCCTGTGATCGCCAGGGTGGCGCCGCTGGGCAGCGCGAGGAGGTCGAACGCCCGCCGCACGGTAAGGCCGTTCATCGGCATGGTTGCGGCCGCCTCGAGCGTCACGCCGGGGGGAACTTCCGCAAGGGCGTCGACGGATACCCGCACGTACTCCGCCTGCGCGCCGCCTTCGGGGCGGGTGGGCACGACGATCGCCATGACGCGGTCGCCGGTGCGGAGTCCCGCTACACCGGGTCCCAGTTGGTCGACGACCCCCGCGAGTTCCATGCCCGGAATGTAGGGCGGCGGCAGGTCAGGCCGGCGAAGGCCCGACCTCAGCGAGAGATCGGTCGGATTGACCGTGGCCGCCGCCACACGTACGAGAACTTCTCCCGGGCCCGGTTCGGGCTTAGGCAGCTCGCGGACCTCGAGGACCTCCGGACCGCCGAAGCGCGCAATGGTAACCGCCTTCACGGCATCGTCCCCTTGTCCCGTGCTGTGCTGCGCATCAAGACGGATGTCAGTTCAATGCATGCGATAATCGCCGAAAGACCTCTGGATGCGCAGCGCCTCGTCCTGGTCGAGGGACTGCGGCTGCATGCCCCGCGTCAGGAGGTAGTGCTGCGACGCCTCGTCGGCGGCGATCGCGCAGCTGTACGCCTCCATCAGGTTGCGACCCACGGCGCAGAGCCCGTGGTTGCGCAAAAGGCAGGCCCTGGCGCCGGTCTCCTGCAGGAGTTCCGCGGCCTCCGTCGCGAGGATCGCGGAACCAGCCGGCCTATACGGCGCCACTGGCAGGTCGAGGCCGATGAGTCCGTGCCCTTCACCCGTGAAGATCGGCACCACATCGGTCACCAGCGCAGCGGAGACTGCGAACGGCGCATGATCGTGCCAGACGGCCGCTGCGTACGGCAGGCGCCGGTAGATGGCGAGATGCAGCTCGAGTTCGCTCGACGGCCGTCCCTCCTCGACGGTGCCGTCGAGATGAACCCGCGCAAGATCCCCCGCGCGCAGGCGGAGATAGTCGCTGGCGGTCGGCGTGATGATCAGCCGCTGCCCGATGCGCACCGAAACATTGCCGAACGTGCCGCGCAGGACGCCCTCTCTGGCGCCGCGGCGCACGAAGCGCAGCAGTTCCCTGCGCCCGGATTCCTCATCAAGTGGCAATATGATCCCTCCCGGTCCAAGGCAGGAGTCTCAGTGGGCCTGCGGAAACCTCTGGCGAGGTGGTCCCATGGGCTACGCGTCGCTCGATCCAGGGGCACTCCGCTGGCGCCTCGACCCCGACAGCCTGGGATTTGCGACGACCGACGAAGTTCTGGCGCCTGAAGGTCTCGTTGGCCAGCCGCGCGCAGAGGAGGCGATGTCCTTCGCGCTCTCCCTGCGGCGCCACGGATACCACATCTATCTCTCGGGCCCGACCGGCACCGGACGCACCACCTACGCCCGCCGTCGCCTGCGCGAGGCGGCCGGGGGACTGCCGCCCGCCCATGACTGGCTCTACCTGCCGAACTTCATGAATCCTGCGGCACCGCGAGCCGTCGCGGTATCGCCAGGCAGCGGTCCCCGCTTCGCACAGGCCCTGCGCCAACTTCGCCGCTCTCTTTCTGAGCGCCTGCCACAGGCGTTCGACGCGGAGGAGTACCGTTCCGCCCGCGACCAGGTCCTGCAGCAGGTGTCCGAGGCTACCGAGCGGGACTTCGAGGCGTTCCAGCGCCAGGCGTTCGAACTGGGCTTCGCCGTCAAGCCAGGGCCGACGGGCCTCCAGAGCATGCCCCTGAAGGACGGCCAGCCACTCGACCAGGCGGCCCTCAACTCCTTGACGGAGAGCGACCGCTCGGCCATGGCTGAAGCTTCATCGCGGGTGGCCAAGCTGGGTGAAGCGTTCGTGCGCCGTGCCCACGAGCTGCAACTCGAGGCGCAGCGCGCCCTGGGCGACCTTGCGATCCAACGCGCCGCCTACACGTCGTCGCCTCTCTTCGCGGAGCTCGCGGGCAAGTTCCCCGATCCTGCCCTGAGCGCGCACCTTGCCCAGCTGCAGGAGCGCATCGGAGAGTGGCTGGCGCTCTTCGTGCCACCCGATGGCCAGGAGCCGCCGCCCGATCCGGGCTGGTTCATGGTCAATGCGCTCGTGGTGCGCGACGGACCCGGCGCTCCTGTCGTCTACGAGCCCAACCCCTCCTATTACAACCTGATGGGGCGCCTCGACTATGAGGGCGGACCCGAAGGCTCGCTCCACACCGGTTTCCACCTGATCCGCCCTGGCGCGATTCATCACGCGAACGGCGGCTTCCTCGTCGTGCCTGCCCGAGAGCTCGTGCAGAACCCTCTCGCCTACGAGGGGCTCAAGCGCGCCTTGCAGCATCATGTGGCGCGGATCGAGAACGTCGGCCAACAGGAGCGTCCCGTGCCCACAGCCGGTCTGACGCCCGAACCCATCCCGCTCGACGTGCAGGTGGTCCTCATCGGACCTGAGACCGCCTACCTCCAGCTGCGCGAACTCGACGAGCAGTTCCGCAAACTCTTCAAGGTGCGGGTCGACTTTGCCGCGGACATGGAGAACAGTGCGGAGAACCGTTCGGCGATGGTCGGCTTCCTCGCGGGGCTCGTCGGCAGCCATGGCCTACGGCCATTTGCCGCCGACGGCACGGCGCGCATGCTCGAGGAGGCCGCGCGGCTGGCAGGCGGTCGGCGGCGGCTGTCGACGCGGATGTCCGAAATCATCGAGCTCGCGGTGGAAGCCGATGCCTTCGCGCACGACCGCGGTCTGCGCGCTATCGATCGGGACGTCGTGCGCTCGGCGCTCGCCGCGCGCCGGCAGCGTGCGGGCCTCTACGAAGAGCGCATGCTCGAGATGATCGAGCGAGGGACGATCCGCATCGAGACGAAAGGCAGCCGCGTCGGCCAGGTCAACGGGCTGACGGTGCTCACGGCGGGCGAACTCTCCTTCGGCCTGCCGGCGCGCATCACGGCGCGCACCTATGCCGGTTCCACTGGCGTGGTCGATATCGAGCGCGAGATCCAGCTCTCGGGCCCGATCCACTCGAAGGGCGTCCTGACGCTCTCGGGCTTCCTCGGCTGGCGCTTCGGGCAGCAGCGGCCGCTGGCGCTCGCGGCGAGCCTGACGATCGAGCAGAACTATGGCGGCATCGAGGGCGACTCGGCCTCCTCGACCGAGCTCTATGCCATCCTCTCGGATCTCAGCGGCCTGCCCATCCGCCAGGACATCGCGGTCACGGGATCGGTCGATCAGGCCGGGCGGATCCAGCCGATCGGCGGCGTGAACGAGAAGCTCGAGGGCTTCTTCGCCGTCTGCCGCTCGCAGGGCCTCACAGGCAGCCAGGGATGCATGATCCCGATCCAGAACGTCGACGACCTCATGCTCTCGGACGAGGTTCTGGCGGCGGCGGAAGCAGGGCAGTTCCACATCTATGCGATCGAGACGATCGAGCAGGGGATCGAACTGCTCACGGGCGTCCCGGCCGGGGATGCCGGCGAGTCGTTCACCGAGGGCAGCGTCTTTGCGCGCGTGGCGGACCGTCTCACATCGTACGCCGACTCGGTCGAGGGCATGTCCCGGGCGCGCAAATCATCCTAGGCGCCCTCGGGCGGCGCCTGGCCAAGTGGCCTTGCCCCTTGCCGCAACTAGGTGGTAGGATGACGTAGCCAATTACATAGCGCTTTGATCCTCCTTCAGGGTCCGGTGCAATTCCGAACCGGCGGTGATGGCCAAGAGCCAAGCCCGCGAACCCCAGGCAACTGGGGCCGATCCGGTGAAATTCCGGGGCCGACCGTCAAAGTCGGGATGGGAGAAGGGGCTTCACCCAGCTTGCCTATAGCCCAAGGAAGGAGTAGCTTCCTTGGGCGTTTTCTTGTCTGATCAGGAGTGATCGCGTGCCGCTAAGGGAAGATGCCTGGTACCTTGCAAAAGCCTTCGAACTGGCCGATGAGCCGGCTGGCCGCGTAGCGCCGAACCCTAAGGTGGGCGCTGTCCTGGTGCGCGACGGCGTCATCGTCGGCGAGGGTGTGCACCTTGGACCTGGAACAGCGCATGCCGAGGCCGCGGCCCTCGCGGCCGCCAAGGACCTGGCGCGGGGCGCGACGCTCTACGTCACACTCGAGCCCTGCTGTCACTATGGCCACACGCCCCCCTGCACCCAGGCCATCATCGCCGCAGGCGTAGTGAGGGTCGTGGCGCCGATCGAGGACCCGAACCCACAGGTGGCCGGACGCGGCTTTGCCGAGCTCAGGGCCGCGGGCATCGCCGTCGATGTCGGCGCGGGTGCGGCCCAGGCCATGGCCCAGAACGCTCCCTATCTCCGCTGGCGCCAGACGGGCCGTCCCTTCGTCACAGCGAAGTGGGCACTCTCCCTGGGCGGACAGTCCGCCGCCCGCACCGGCAAAAGTCTCTACATGACCGGACCTGCTGCGCGCCAGGAGGTGCACCGCCTGCGCGCCCAGCACGACGCCGTGCTTGTGGGCATCTCGACGGCGCTCGCAGACGATCCGCAACTGACGGTGCGCGATGCAGCCGGCACATCCCCGCTCAGGGTGGTGCTCGACAGCGCGGGGCGCCTCCCACCGTCCGCACGTCTCCTCTCCGCCGAGGGCAGGACGATCGTCTACGTGGCGGAGGACATCTCGCCGGAGCGCCTCAAAGCCCTCTCGGCGCGCGCCGAGGTCGTTCCGCTCGGCCGAGGTCCCAGACTGCCGCTCAATGGCGTGCTCGAAGACCTTGGCCGGCGCGACGTGACATCGCTCTTGGTCGAGGGCGGAGCCACCGTTCACGGCTCCTTTTTCGACGAGGGACTCGTCGACCGCGTGGCGGTCTTTGTGGCGCCGCTCGTACTGGGCGGAGGCACGGCGCCGCCGGGCGTCGCCGGCCTCGGCGTCGAAAGCCCCGCAGCGGGCCTTCGCATCACAGGCGGAACATGGCACATCCTCGGCGAGGATGCCTACTTTACCGGCATGGTGGAGAAAGGGGCGAAGTGATGTACACGGGCATCGTGACCGATCTTGGACGCGTCGCTTCCTTCGTCAGCCACCCCGGCGGCGCCCGGCTCGTCGTAGAGACGAGCCTCGGCCCCGAGCTGGCGCTCGGCGAGTCCATCGCCGTCAACGGCTGCTGCCTCACCGTGACGTCCTGCGACGACCAGGGCTTCGCGGCGGATCTCAGTCTCGAGACGCTGAGTCGCACTGCGTTCGCGCAGCGCGGCCAAGGACAACAGGTGAATCTCGAGCGCCCGCTCCGGCTGGAGGACCGTCTCGGCGGCCACCTCGTCCAAGGCCACGTCGACGGCCTCGGCACGCTCTCGGCCATCGAGCCGGAAGGCGATGGCCATCGGCTCGTCTTCGACGTGCCGGCCGCCCTTCGGCGTTACGTCGTCGTCAAGGGATCGATTGCCGTCGACGGGATCAGCCTGACGGTGGCGGACTACCACAAGGGTCAGGCGGAGGTCGCCGTCATCCCGCACACGTTTGCGCACACCAACCTCGCCCAGAGGGCGCCGGGAGATCTCGTGCACCTCGAAGTGGACGTCGTCGCGCGCTATGTGGAAGCTTTGCACCGCGCCGAGGAGGCCTGAACCATGTTTTCGAGTGTAGAGGAAGCTGTCGCCGAGATCCGTCAGGGACGCATGGTAATCGTGATCGATGACCAGGACCGTGAAAACGAGGGCGACCTGATCGCCGCCGCCGAACTCGCGACGCCGGAGATCGTCACCTTCATGGCCACGCAGGGACGGGGCCTCATCTGCCTGCCGATGTCCTCCGAGCGGGTGCACGAACTGAAGCTGCCGCCGATGGTGTCCGAGAACACGGAACACTGGGAGACGGCGTTCACCGTCTCGGTCGACGCGAAGGGCGTCTCCACAGGCATCTCCGCCGCGGACCGCGCCCTCACTGCGCGCCTCGCGGCTGACCCCAAGGTTGGCCCCGAAGGGTTCCTCCGCCCGGGACACATGTTCCCGCTCGAGGCACAGCCCGGCGGCGTGCTGAAGCGGGCCGGCCACACGGAGGCCGCCGTCGACCTGGCACGGATGGCAGGGCTCTATCCGGCGGCCGTGATCTGCGAAGTGATGAAGGACGACGGCGACATGGCGCGTACGCCGGATCTCCTCAGGTTCGCGGAGCAGCACGCGCTCAAGGTGGTCACGATCGCCGACATCATCCAGTACCGCCGCCAGCAGGAGCACCTGGTGCAGAGAGTCGGCGAGGCCGAGCTGCCAACGCGCTACGGCCACTTCCGCGCGATCGCCTTCGAGGATGTCCTGAGCCAGAACCAGCATCTCGCTCTGGTCAAGGGCGACATCGACGACGGTCAGCCGGTTCTCTGCCGCATGCACTCGGAATGCCTCACCGGCGACGTTCTCGGTTCCTTGCGCTGCGACTGCGGCGACCAGCTGGCTGCGGCTCTGCGGCGCATCGAGGCGGAAGGCCGCGGCGTCCTCATCTACCTGCGCGGACATGAGGGGCGCGGCATCGGCCTCGGACCGAAGATTCAGGCCTATGCGCTGCAGGATCGCGGGCTCGACACCGTCGAGGCGAACCTCAGCCTCGGCTACCCGCCCGACCTGCGCGACTACGGCATCGGCGCGCAGATCCTGGTGGATCTCGGAGTGCGCTCGCTACGCCTCTTGACCAACAATCCGCGCAAGGTGGCCGGCCTCGAAGGCTACGGCATCACGATCGTGGAGCGCGTCCCGATCGAGATCGAGCAGCGCCCCGAGATGGCCCGCTACCTCGAGACCAAGCGCACGAAGCTTGGGCATCTGCTGACGAAGTGAGCGAGGAGGCGGAAGAAGTGCGGGAAATGCGGGAACGGCCACAAGGCACCGGTCTGCGTGTTGGCATCGTCGCCGCGCGCTACAACGAGATCCTTGTCCAGCACATGATCGACGGCGCCCGCGAAGCCCTGCTCGACGCCGGCGTCAAGGATGACGACATCGTCCTGGTGCGGGTGCCGGGTGCCTTCGAGCTGCCCGCGGCGACGCGCCGCCTCGCCGACACCGGGCAACTGCATGCCATTGTCGCACTCGGCGTCGTGCTGCGCGGCGAGACCTACCACTTCGAGGTGGTCGCGGACGCCTGCGCCCAGGGCATGCAGCAGGTAGCCCTGCAGGGCAAGGTTGGCATCGGCTTCGGCGTGCTCACCGTCGACACGATTGAACAGGGCCTGGCTCGTGCCGGCCTCAAGCAGAACAAGGGCCGGGAGGCCGCGTTGACGGCTCTCGAGATGGCGAGGCTGCTTACGGCGATCTGAAGGGATGCCTTATGAAGGAAGCGGCGGTACTGCGCAGTTGCGCAATACCGCCGCCCATCTCTTGCTGCTAACTTGCACGCACGGCTACGGAGTTGAGTTCTGCCGCGCAGCTTCGGCATACGTTCTTGCCGTGGAAGTGGACCATGTCCGCCGCGTTGCCACAGAAGATGCAAGCAGGCTCATATTTCTTGAGGATGACCTGCTCGCCATCAACGTAGATCTCCAGAGAGTCCTTCTCTGCGATACTCAGCGTTCGCCGGAGCTCGATAGGGAGAACAACGCGACCAAGGTCGTCGACCTTGCGCACGATGCCGGTAGATTTCATCACGGCTAGGCTCACCTCACTCCTTATGGACCTTGACTTCACTCTACCACAGTCACCCAACCCATGTCTCTAATAGAAATCTTAGATAGATTAATTTCGCATATCGAAGCGTCATGTATGTGCGTTCTTTTGAACGCGGTCGCCATAGAACCACGAGGCTCCCTGCCGCGGGCTCCGGTGCATGCTCAAGGCACCCGCCGGCTCTCGCCGCAGGCTCCGTACCCCAGGGACGATGCGACGGAAGGGCTTAGGAAGCGCCTTTGCAGGCGCGTCGCGACGTCGTCCCCCGAAGCGCAGGGGTGTGGGGGCGCCTTTGCCTCAGGCCCCACAAGGCACGGTCGCCTGCCAAACCTCGCCCGCGTTCGACGGTGTCTGCTCCCGGCCGGGCGCCCTGGCATTGGCCGATTTCGGCTGCCCCGGCCACTTGGTCCTCCATACTTACCCCACTTGGGCAGGAATTTCTTCATCCTCCGCCAATTTACCACCGTGGACAGAATCTACGTCCGGGCCACAGATCCGGGAGAGGAGTGGTGTCCTTTGCAGGGAGAGCCCAACGCCAACGGGCGGAGCGGCCGACGCTGGTGGTACCTTGTGCTGATCATCCCGTTTATCGCCACCATGTTCCCCCAGCTCTACAGTTCGAGCTCCCCGACCCTCGCGGGCCTGCCCTACTTCTACTGGTATCAGCTCCTGTGGGTGATCCTCACGGGCGTAATCACGATCGTCGTGTACTACCTGACCGCCTGAGCGCGGGAGATCATCGACAGGAGGCCTGGGCGAATTGAATGCGACCGCTGTCATCATCTTCCTGATCCTCTTCGTGTTCGTGACAGTGCTGGGCTTCTATGCGTCGAGATGGCACAAGGCCGACCTCTCCCAGCTGGCCGAGTGGGGGCTCGCAGGGCGGCGCCTCGGCACCCTGCTTGCATGGTTCCTGATCGGCGGCGACCTCTATACGGCCTACACCTTCATCGCAGTGCCGGCTCTCGCCTACGGGTCAGGCGCGCTCGGCTTCTTCGCCGTGCCGTACACCATCGTGATCTATCCGTTCATCTTCATGGTATTCCCCCGCTTCTGGTCCGTCGCGAAGGCGAAGGGCTACATCACCGCATCCGACTACGTCAAGGGGCGCTTCGAGTCCCGCGGCCTTGCGTTGGCCGTAGCCGTCACGGGCATCATCGCCACCATGCCCTACATCGCCCTGCAGCTCGTAGGCATGCAGGCGGTGCTGCAGACGATCGGTTTCGGCGCCTCGGGCGGCGCCGCAGCGCTGATCCTCGCCTTCCTGGTCGTGGCCTTCTACACCTGGACCTCTGGTCTGCGGGCCCCGACCATGGTGGCCGTCGTCAAGGACACCCTGATCTACATCACCGTGATCGTCGCGGTGATCGCGATCCCGACGGCGCTGGGCGGCTTCGGCCACATCTTCCAGGTAGCCAACGCCAAGCTCGCCGCCGGGACCCCGCCGCATTCAGTCATCCTCTCGCCGGGTCTCTACACCGCCTACGGCACTCTGGCACTCGGCTCGGCTCTGGCGCTCTTCTTCTACCCCCACGCCATCACCGCCATGTTCGCCACGAAATCGAGGCAGGTCATCAGGCGCAATGCCGCCTTCCTGCCGCTCTACTCACTGATGCTCGGCGGCATCGCCCTGCTCGGCATCATGGCGCTGGCGGCCGGGGTCAACGTGCACGGCGACAGCAACCTCGCCGTGCCTCTACTCTTCGAGCAGCAATTCCCGCAGTGGTTCGTCGGCTTCTCCTTCGCCGCCATCTTCATCGGAGCGCTGGTCCCCGCGGCGATCATGTCGATCGCGGCCGGAAGCCTCTTCTCACGCAACATCTACAAAGAGTACTTCGCCCGACGGGAGTCCCCCCGGACCGAGGCGACGGTGGCCAAGATCGTCTCCGTCTGTGTCACAATGCTCGGCCTCGTCTTCGTCCTCGTGATCCCCGTACAGTACTCCATCTACCTGCAGACCCTCGGCGGCATCATGATCCTGCAGACGATCATGATCATCGTCGGCGGTCTCTACACGCGCTGGTTCCACCGCACCGCCCTCCTCATCGGCTGGGCTGTGGGCGAGATCATCGGTATCGCGATGACGGCGTCGATCGGCTTCAAGTCCTCTATCGTGCCGCTCTTCGGCGTCCCCGGTTACGCTGGGATCTGGGCCCTGATCGCCAACATCATCGTGGTTCTCCTACTGACGCTCATCTTCAACGCGGCGAAGTTGCACAACGGCAACGACGAAACGGCAGCGGCCGACTACGCCTTCGAAGAGGGACCGACGGAGGTCACGGTGGGCTGACCCGCAATCCCTGTCCGTCCGAGAGGCGCCGCCCCAGAGTGCGGCGCCTCTCTTTGTCTCTGCCGGAACCCGGGCTCCCTGGCGGCTCTCCGCACCGTCAGGCAGGAGGTGCGGCACGGTTAGCAAACTTCTTCGTGAGGTGCACGCCGTTTGTCGGTTCTGAATCGCGACCGCTACCTGCCCTGGGCCCTTCTTGGTGGGCTTGGGTGGTTCTTCGTCTACGCGGACCGTGCCGTCCTCAGCCCGCTTCTGCACGCCTTCGGCGTACAGTTCCATGTCGGCCCGAGCGCGCTTGGCCTGATATCGTCGGCCTTTTTCCTCACCTATACCGCCGTGCAGATCCCTGCCGGGTACCTGGCGGACCGCATCTCGCCACGGCTGCTCCTCGGTGTCGGCTATGTCGGCTTCGGCGTCTTCATCGCCGCGACCGGGTCCGCTGGCAGCTATCTCTCCCTGCTTTCGCTTTCAGCCCTGGCAGGGCTGTTCCAAGGTGTCTACTACCCGACCCAGTTCGCCGTCACCGCTCGGCGCATCCCGACGCGCGCGCTGCCAGTCGCAAACGCGGTCATCACGGCCGGCATGGGCGCAGGCATTGCCGGCGGCTATCTCGTCGCGTCGCTGCTGGCGCCCAGTGACTGGCGTGTCCCCGTCTGGAGCCTGGGGCTTCTGACCGTGCTGGTAGGCCTTTGGCTCTACCTCGTGACGCCGCGAAATGTCGAGCGGCCGCAGGCCGCTTCGCCCGGCGAGAGCAGGCGTTCGCCGCGCCGCTTCGCCCTGCTGCTCGCCATCAACTTCTGCTCGCTCTACCCGTTCTTTTTCCTGCTCGCCTGGCTGCCGTACGACCTCAGCCAACAGCAGGGACTGCACGGTATCGCCCTTGGCCTCACGGCCTCCCTGCCCACCCTGGTCGCGGTACCTGCAACCATCCTGTGGAGTCGGGCGAAGGGCGATGGCCGCCTCAGGCGCATGCGTCTCCTCTTCGGCATCGCCGGGCTCTCGCTGCTAGGCATGGGACTCGTCGGCGGCATCTGGCCGCTCATGGCGGGCCTTTTCGTCTATGGCGTCACAGGCAAGCTCGTGCTCGACCCCATGATCCTGAGCGAGGTGGCGTCGAGTCTTGAGGGGGAGGCTTACGGGCGGGCTTACGGCATGCTTAATTTCGTGGGGATGCTCTCATCGGTCGCGGCCCCTGCGCTGAGCGGCATCCTGGTGCAGAAGTACGGCGGCTTTGCGTCCGCCTTCGCTCTAGCGGCCGCCATGCTGGCGATCGCGCTGTTGCTGAGCCTCGGCCTGACCAGGGTGGCGCAGGTGGGTCCGCCGTCAGGGGCGAAGCGTCCCCGGATCGCCGCAGAGGGAGGTGACCCGGCGTGAGGAAGCAGCTTGTCGCCTTGGCATCTGCACTCGTGCTGGTCGCCGGTTGCGGGACGGCTGCGCCCCATCAGACGCAGCATCACCGCACCGCTGCGCCACAGCCGCATCCTCAATACCCTGTCGCCGCCGCAAGCCTCACGCCTCTGAGCGCCGTCGCCTACAGCGGCAACTTTCCGCAACGCCCCGCTCTCACGTCGGTGCGCATGGACACCCAAAGCACCGGCTGGGCCATCCTGCAGCTCCTGCACGGCACCGCGATCGCCCAGACGACCGATGGCGGCGCCCATTGGCGGACCATCCTCGTGACGTACAGGACCGCCGTCCAGGTGGACTCGCCATCGCTCGACAGCGCGTTTGTGCTCGAGAACGACTGCGCCCACGGGTCCTGCCAGACCACCACCGTGCTCGCCACATTCAACGATGCGAAGACGTGGCAGATCATCTTCGACCGGACGCGGTTCACCGCAGCCTCGATCTCCTTCCCCTCCGCCAGCGTCGGTTTCGTCGCCGGTGCACCGGCCAGCACCGCGAGCGGAGGCACAGCCCACGACACGCTCTACGCGACCACGGACGGAGGCCTTACCTGGACGCGGCGTTCGACGCCCTGCACCTACTCAGGATCCAATGCCCAGTCGATCTCCTTCCTGAACCAGGACCAGGGCTTTCTCCTGTGCGGCGGCCCGCCGAGCGCCGGCGAACAGCCAAAGACCTTCTACGCGACCGAGGACGGCGGGCAGAGCTGGACCATGGTCTCGACGGCCGTAGGCGGCATCGCATCGTCGAGCGGGCTGCCGCTCTCCGGTTACGTGCACAGCATGTTCTTCCTCAGCGTCCAGACGGGGTTCATCGGGCTCGACCGCGGCGGCGTCTACATGACGCGCGACGGCGGCGCCTCCTGGCAGGCGGTGTTCGGTCCGCCCCTGCCGACGGCGAGCGGTCAGGCCTTCTCGGTCGGGTTCAGCGACAGCGAGCACGGCTGGCTGCTCGCCGGCGATGGCCCACCGCTCTATACCACCTCGGACGGCGGGCTTACCTGGCAGCTCGTCTATCCGCCGATCAGTCCGAGCACAGCGATCTCGTTCCTCACAGCAGGCCTGGGCTACGCAGCCGGTTGGACATATGACGGCGCGACGGTGATGCGCAGCCTCGACGGCGGCGCGACCTGGATCGCTACCGGCAACGCACCCGTCTCGCTCTCCGCGCTCGAGGTGCTGGGGCCGAGCGAACTCATCGCGCTCGGCCAGGCCGCTCTTTACGTGTCGCTCGACGGCGGGCGCACATGGCAGATGCGGCCGTTCGCCCATGGCTGGTATCCTGCCGCGCTGGGCATGGCGAGCACGGAGCAGGGATGGGTCATCGGCTATGCGCCGTCATCCGGCAGGCAACTCTTCTACACGCAGAATGGCGGCAGCACGTGGCGGAGCCTGACGACGCCCTTCACACCAAGCGCCATCGCACCCCTAGGCGGCTCGGACGTGCTCGCGACCGGTGCGGCGACCGTGCCGCAAATCTTTCTCAATCCGGACAAGGAAGGGCGCCGGGCGACCACACTCAAGCCGCAGACGCCCTATCTCTGGCGAAGCAGCGATGGCGGTGCGCACTGGACACCGATGGCCCTGCCGAACTGGCAGCCGCAGGAGGGATCGCCTCTCGGCATGCGCGTCGGCCCGGGCGGCATGGTCTGGCTCTGGTCCGGAACGACCATCTGGCTCAGCACGGACGGTGGCGCCAGCTTCCAAACCATCACGTTCCACGATCTCGCTGACCTCAGCGACGCGAGTTTCATCGACGGGCAGGACGGCTGGGTTCTTACGACGAGCGGATCGCTCTACAGCACGACCGACGGCGGCGCCGTCTGGCAGGAGGTCGCGAGCAGCGTCAGCTTCTAGCCGCGGCGCCCAGCACGTAGCGGTCCGCCCATGCCTTCGCGTCCGGCATGCCGCAGCGCACGATGCGGCGCGCGGCGTGCGCATAGTCGTACTCCGTGCGCATGAGCTCGACGTGCTCGCCGAGGAGCGCCCAGTGCGCGCCGGGCAGCTCGCCGTCCGGCATGCCGACGCTGCCCGGATGCACGAGCCGATGGCTGTCCCGATACTCCTCGCCCTGGCTGTGCCCGCTCCCTGCGACGATGACCTCATCGCCGCGCGGCAAGCGTGCGGGCGGTTCTCCCCCGTCCGAGAGGCTGTGGTAGAAGTAGACCTCGCCCAGGTCCTGCATCAGGAAGCGGATATCGGCAGGCAACGCGTGGAGGTAGTCGCGCTGATGGCGGCTGATGCGGCCAGCCGCCCAGCGCACCAGGGGATCGAACGCTTTCGTTTCGTCGAGACGACCGGCCATGAGCCGATCGTAGCAGTCTACGACGGCACGATCGGCAGGTCCCTGAATCGCCACCACCCAGTCGCCGAGCGCGATCAGGATGTCCAAGGCATCCGCCGGCAAGGGCCCTGCCGCGATGTCACCGCCCAGGACCACCTTGTCGGCGCCTGACTTGCGCGCGGCTTGCAGCGTAGCCTCGAGCGCCGGCAGGTTGGCATGGATGTCATAGAGCGCGGCAATTCTCATGCGGATCCCCTCCTCGATGCGAGTGGGCCTCCGAGCATGTGGAAGCGGTTCGCCCGCGCGCTGGCGATACCTGCCGCAAGGTCCGGCCGTTGACGCGCAGGCGACGTTTTGGCTACGCTATGCCACAGCACCACACGGGAGGCGGTACGTTGAACCTGATTCGCCTCGTGCCGAAGAGCGCTGACGACGTCGAGTCCCACGACTGCGGCTGCCACGGCAGCGGGCACGATCAGCACGGCGAGGGCGGTTCCTGCGGCTGCGGCGGCCATGGGCACTCGCATGGCGAGGGCGGCTCCTGCGGCTGCGGCGGCAGCCACCAGAGCCACGGACACTGACGAAGATCGAACATGCGGACATCGCCCAGGCGGTGTCCGCTTTCCGTTGGCTCCATCTGCCTTCATCACCTAGCCATGATCCCCGCCTAGGCCGCGCAGGATACCGTCCAGCACAAGTCGCGCGCCTCCTTCTGGTCTTTCGGCAGCCTCCCGCAGCGCCTCGCGCCACGCGGCCAGCAGCACAGGTGCCAGTGCATCCGGTCCCCATGGCCAGAGGCTCTCCAGGAAATCGCCGATCGCCCCACTCCGCCCGGGCGGAGGCTGCCAAAGGAGTGCGCTGCGCCGGCTCTCCGCCACTAGATCCCAGCCCGCCAGAAGTGCGGCGCGCATTGCCTTGGCCCCTGGCGCGGCTCCCGCAGCAGCCTGAGCCATGACAGCCAGAAGGCTCGCCTCTTCGCGAGCGATCACTTCCCGAATGAGTCCTGGTTTGCCGCCGAAGTGATGGTAGAGCGCGCCTGTTGTCACGCCGGCCTCAGCGCAGATCTCGTGGACGCCCGCGCTCGCGAAACCCCTTGCGGCGAACGCCGCGGCAGCGGCTGCTACGAGCCTGTCGCGCACCGCTGCCTCATCTCTTTCCATGGTCGCAGCATAACACGGTTACGCCTCGACATAACAATGTTATGGAATAGCGCGCCGGATTTCATCGTCTTACATTTCAGGCGATTCGTGTCTATATTGGCTGTAGAGCCTTCTCCTTGAGTCCGAGGAGCGTGCGAGCATGCGCAAGTCGACCGGCATCCTGCTGTGGCTCACGCTGCAGTGCACGGCTTTCGGCTGGTCCGCCGCCCTCGCGATCGCAGCGGGCGCCCTCTTCCATGTGCCCGTGGCGGTCCCGATCCTCGCCCTCAGCTACCTCCTGCCGGCGCTTGGCCGCAGGCACTCGGGCTGGATTGGCTTCCTGAGTCTCGTGGCGCTGCCGGTCGCGGTCGCTCTCCTGCCCATCACCCGAGATGGGCCGCATGTCGCGCTCCTGCTGCTCGCAAGCGGCCTCCGCGCAGCCACGGCGCCGCGCACGGCGACGGTTTCGAGCCTGCGAGCCGAAAGCCGTACAGGGCTTGCCGCCCTGGTGCTGGCGGCTCTCGCAGTGGCCATCGCCCAGGCATCGCCCTGGTCTCTCGCCCTGACGGCAGGGATCTTCCTGATCGGCTCCTTTATCGGCCTCCCCCTCGCACAGGCTGCGACGGGCGGTCAGGGCGAAGGGGCCCTCGCCAAGGCACGTGCTGGCCTCGAGCTCTATGCCGCCTTTCTTGGTGTGGCTGTCCTTCTCGCGGGCGCCATCGCAATCGGCCATCAGCTTCTTGCGCGCCTGCCCGGCGCGTGGCTCAGGGCGTTCCTCTGGCTGCTCTGGCCGTTCGCCTACCTGTCCAGCTGGGTCATCGTGTCACTACGCGACAGAGGCGTCCGCTTTCGGTTCCCGCGTCCGCCGCAGGGCCATCGGGCGATGCCCAAGGGGCACGACGCTGCGGCGCCGCTCATCGGCCATCTCATCGGGCCACTGGCCGTCCTGGCCGCGCTCGGCGTCCTTGTGCTCGCCTACCTCCTCTACCGACGGGCCGCGCGGCGTGCGGACGAAGCGGCGGCGGATGCGCGGGCTGCCGAGCCTCGAGCATTCGCGCTGGCGCGTCCTGGCACAGATCACAACGCCGGGCACGGGCCGCGTTGGATCGTACGCCGTGCCATGGCGCGACATCTCCGCGGCAGGCCACTTCCACCCAACACGACCGCCCGCCGCCTCGCGGCCAGGGAAGGTTGGCCCGATCCCCTGCTCGAGGCGTACGAACATGCCCGCTACGCCTTTCGCCGTCCGTTCGCCGTGGAGCGGGCACGGGCATTTCTCGCAACGTTCCGGCGGCATGCAGGCAGGCCCTCGAGAGGGCAGCGCAGGCCACCCGGCTAGACCCGCCGGCTCGGGCCTCCCAGCCTGCGCATCTCCAGAACGAGCCGATCAAGCTCCTGCTCGATTGCCACTCGCTCCTTCGGCCGCACCCTCTCGAGCCGACCCGTGAGTTCGGCGAGGCGCATCTCAAGGAGGTCTCGCTGGGCGGGAGAAGGCACCTGCCGCAGGGTGGGCCTCAGTTCGAGCGCCCGCGTCGCGACGCACTCGCGGAACGCGCGGTCGTGCGATGCGAAGAGGAGGGTGCCCGGGTAGGCGACGAGCGCCGACTCGAGCGCCTGCCGCCCGATGAGGTCGAGGTGGTTGGTCGGTTCATCGAGGAGGAGGACATCCGCCCCGCGCACGAGGCAGCAGCAGAACTGGAGACGCACGCGCTCTCCAGGGCTGAGGCGGGAGATCGGCTGGAGCGCGACGTCGCCGCGCAGATGGAAGTGGCCGAGCAGCGTTCGCCCTAGCGACGCGTCGGGTGCGCCCGCTTCCAGCATCGCGTCGAGCGCCGAGCCTGCCTCAGGCAGCGGCTCCTCCTGCCGCAGATAGAAGAGCCGTACACTTGGGCCCAGCGCGAGCCTTCCCTCCAGTCGACCCGGCGGGAGAGGTCCGAGTCCTGCCGCAGCGGCCACAAGGTTCAAGAGCGTAGACTTGCCGCTGCCGTTGGGCCCGTGGAGGGCAAGCCGCTCACCCCGGCGGAGGTCTGAGGTGATGGGACCGACCGCCGGGCGGTCGGCGTCCTTGTAGGTGAAGGCGACATCCTGGAGGCGTAGCAGCGTGGGCGGCAGGTCACGGGGCGCGAGAAACGCGAAGGAAAGCGCCGGCTCCTCCCACGGCTTCTCGACCCGCTCCGCGTCGAGCCGGCCGAGCCGTCCCTCGGTGGCCATCGCCTTGTGCATGAGCTGCGCTGCTCGCCGCTTGGCGGCCGGATTGCGCTCGCCGGCATCGCGATGGGCCTTCTCCGCCCAGTCGCGCTGCCGCCGGGCGGCCGCCTGCAGGCGATCGCGCTCCTTGCGCCAGCTCTCGTGCTGGTGAAGCTGTGCTGAAGTTTCCGCGGCGACCTGCTCTGCAAAGGCCTGATAGCCGCCGCTGAAGCTGCGCAGGCGTCCCTGCGCGATCGAGAGGACGCGCCCCGCCATGGCCTCGACGAAGGCGCGGTCATGGCAGGCGAGCAGGATTGTTCCTGAATACGCCTTGAGCGCGGCCTCTAGCCAGATCAGGCCCGCGTCGTCGAGATGGTTCGTCGGCTCATCCAGCAGGAGGAGGTCCGGCTGTCTGCCGATCGCCTCCTCGATGCGCCGGCGCATGCGCCGTCCTGAACTCAAGGCGTCTTCGGTAGCGGCAGGTGCCTGCTCGACATAGGCAACGCGGCGGAATTCCTCATATCGGAGCATGCCGCCGCTCGGCTGAATCTCCCCCGCCAGGATGCGCAGCAGGGTAGACTTGCCGCAGCCGTTTTCCCCGAGTAGCGCGACGCGCTCTCCCCGGGCCAGTTCGAACGATACATCGGACAAAAGGTCTCGGTCCCCGAAGGACACGCAAAGACCGCGCACGACCAACATGGCAGCAAACCTCCCGGGCGGCGGGCAACCCCGCCTGTGTCATCCCGGGCTCGATGCCGCGCCGGGATGCTAGATGCGTGCGGCGATCCTGATCATGTCAACCTCCAAGGGCCAGATGCCGGCAGTATACCACATGCTTGCGGGGAGCGGGTCCGCAGGAGACCGCCTGGCCAGGAGAGAACGCCGGTCCTGCAGGTGGACGCGAGGAATGGCTGAGGGGGGCGGCGCTGTGGCGGAGGTCAGTCTACGTCCGATGAGCGCGGATGAATACCGGTCGTGGTATGACGCGGCTGTGCGAGAGTACGCGGCAGGACACGCAGAGAGCGGCAATATCTCGCTGGAAGAGGCGCAGCAGATGGCCAAGCGGGAGTTCGAGCAGCTCCTGCCGCAGGGCCCTGATACCCCTGGCCAGCATCTCTTCACGATGGCCGACAGCGTGAGCGGCGAGCCGGTGGGCACGATCTGGTTTGCCGAGCGCGGCGCACCGCAGGTTCCGCACGCGTTCATCTACGATATCGTCGTCTCGGAGCGCCTCCGCGGCAAGGGATACGGCAAATCCGCCCTCCTGGCCATCGAGCCCAAGGTGCGGGAGCTCGGCCTCCAGCGTATCGCGCTCCATGTCTTTGGCACGAACAAGACGGCGATCGGGCTCTACGAGCGGACGGGGTATGAGGCGACGAACCTGCTCATGGCGAAGGATTTGAGCTAGCAGAGTCCGGCAAGGCAGGCGCCCCGAGCGCCGGCTCCGACGAAAGGGGGAGGAGTTGTGCACTAATCCTTCCTTCTGTCTTTAGGCATGCTAAAATGTAGCCATGAAAGAGACGTTCTCTCCGAAGGAATTCGGTAAGTTGGTCGGGCGCACCACCGGCAGCCTGCAGCGGTGGGACCGTGAGGGGATTCTCAAGGCCAAACGCACGCCGACCAACCGACGCTACTACACCTACGAGGACTACCTGCAAGCAACGGGGCGGCGTCCGAAGGAGCGCCTGATTGCCACCTACTGCCGCGTGTCCAGCGCCGGGCAGAAGGGTGATCTCGCAAGCCAGCGACAGGGCGTGGAGCAGTTTTGCATTGCCTCCGGGCGGAGTGTCGCACTGAGACTGGAAGATGTCGGCAGTGGCCTGAACTATGAACGCAGACGTTTCGTCGAACTGATGGAGCGTGTCGAGACCGGCGAGATCAAGGAGATCGTCGTTGCGCACAAGGATCGCCTGGTGCGCTTCGGCTTCGAATGGTTCGAG